>JACSRF010000526.1 GCA_014879875.1 Anaerolinea sp. | reverse complement strand
GCTTTCCACCCCCACGGCGCCACCCAACCGTTCCAGAATCCGGCGCGCCACCGAAAGACCCAACCCATGACCCTCCGTCTGCTGGCGATCCAACCGTTCAAACTCCTGAAAAAGGCGTTGTTGCGCCGCCTGATTCAGACCTGGCCCATTGTCTTTTACCCAAAAACGGACCATGCCGGTGGGCAGCAAGTCGCAACCCAACGTCACGCGCGGCGGTTTGCCACCATACTTCAGCGCATTACTAATGTAATTAGCCCATACCTCCTCAATCCATGGACCATATCCCATCGCCAGCGGCCACTGCTCTGGCAGGCTGATCACCGCCTGGGACTCCTGTATCACCATCTCCAACCGATCCAGGGCGGACTGAACCCACACAGACATAGACAACGGTTCAAGCGGAATATGCTCCTGCCCTCTGATAGTAGCCAACATCAGCAGTTCATCCACAATACGCAGCATCTGGTGACTGCTGGCCTGAATACGCGCCAAAAAAAACGCCTGCCTATTCTCCTCCGCGGCGGGCGGTATGATTTCTGCCAGCATCTCCCCATATCCGATGGTCAGCGCCAACGGGGTCTTCAGGTCATGGGCCACCGTATGAGCATAAGCATTTAATTCGTGGATCAATTGCTCCCGTTCTAACTCCGCTTTTTTGCGCTCAGAAATATCGCGCCACGTGATGAGCCGCCCGGTCAGGCGCTGTCTACCGTCATACAACGGCACAATTTGCACCTCAAAGTAACGGGACGATTGCCCGCCTACCTGCACTTCCTCTCGGCCGCCCATGAGGTGACGTAGGCGAGTTAGCTCATCCGGCCACAGGGCAAACAGAGCGTCGAGAGGTTGACCAATCAGCGCTTCCTGGCTTTGGCCGAACAGGCGGGCAGCCGATGGATTGATGTCTACGATGCGGTCGGCCGTATCCAACACCAACACGCCATCGGCCATCGTTTCGATAAGACGACTGCGAGCCACCGGCGCCAGATCCAACAAACCGGTGCGGAACAGCCCAATCGTGAAAATGACGCCGGTCAGAACGAAAAAGACCGGCGTCAGGTCTAGTCCTGGCGGCCTGACGCCGGCCAGGCTGAGCATATTGCTCAACCAGGGCAAGGAAGCGCCCAAGAGAATAACGCCCACTTGCCGTCGGTATGGCTGGCGCACCTGGAAAAACATCTGGAGCAGCAGGACGAAGCCGATCAAGATCAACAGATAGGAGTAGCCAATGTTTAACCAAAAGCCTGGCCCACCCTCTAAAAACATAGTGGCATTGGGGGCGCGTTTACCGCCAAAAAAAAGCCCATGCGCCTCGTCACTCCAGAGCAGTAATAAGACAACGACCGGCGGCGCCATCAACCCTGACAGCAAGCGCCTGGTCACCCATTTTTCGCGGTGGGTGTAGATGAGGGCGAATAGGAAAAATGCGGTCGGCACGGCCACTGCGCCAAAGTAGGTGACATTTAGCCAAAACCAACGCTGCTGCGGCTGCGTAACGAGCCAATGGATGGCATAACTCAATGACCATTGGGCCAGCGCCAACATAAAGGCAAAGACAGGCAGCGCACCTGGTTTATTGCGTCGCCGCCAGACAAAAGCGACGACAACGAGGCAGGAAACAAATGATAGAGACATCAGCAAGGCGTAGAAACTATCCATTTTTTCCTCGTTTAGGTGTCCATTAGGGAAGTGTGTCGGCGAGTTTTTGCGCGGCTTCGTTGTCTAATAACCAGAGTAAACGGCCGTTACCCGGTCTTACCCCCTGTGCCGGATAGCGAACGGGATCGCGCTCAGGGGCAAATATCCTGGCGATCATGTCCGCTTTGCTGCTGCCAGACACGAGAAAAATGATATTAGCCGCCTGATTGATCGCCTGATAGGTCAGCGTCAGGCGGATAGGGGGTGGTTTGGGGGCGTGGAAAACGGCCGTCACAAGTTGTTCATGGGAGGTGGTAACGGCCGTCTGGCCGGGAAAGAGGGAGGCTGTATGTCCGTCCGCGCCCATTCCCAGAAAAACCAGGTCAAACCGGGGCGCGAACGGAGCGAAAAAATTACTGATTGTTCGCGCATACTGCTGGGCGGCCGCATCAGGCGTCAGCCCAACTGTGGGCATCGGGTAAATATTGGCGGCCGGGATGGGAACATTATTGAGCAGGGTTTCCCGCGCCATACGCTGCGAACTGTCAGGGTCGTCAGGCGGCACAAAGCGCTCATCACCCCAAAACACATGCACGTTTTCCCAAGTCACCTGGTTTTTGAGGGGCGCTTGTGCCAGCAGCCGGTGCATCGCTTCCGGCGTGCCGCCGCCGGAAAGCGCCACACTGAATCGGCCATGCGTGACAATAGCATACACGGCTAAGCTGACAAAGCGACGCGCCGCTTCTGCGGCCAACGCTTCTGGATCTGGCAGCGCCAGAATCTGATAATTATGACTATCCAACTTGCGCTTTACTCCGCATTCGTGTTTCCCTAACCTGGACAAGCCAGAAAAGAATTTAACGCAAAGGCACAAAGAGACAAAGAGGCAAAGAAGAAG
>JACSRF010000042.1 GCA_014879875.1 Anaerolinea sp. | reverse complement strand
GTTTTCTCATAGCTTGTCAGGGGGCAAGCCAATCGTAAATCGCAAATCGTTAATCGTAAATCCTATAGTATGTTATGGATTTATTCGACGAAGCTACCTTGCGCAAACTGGAACAACTGACCCTCGTGGCCGAGCGTGTGCGCGTGGGCGTGATGAAGGGGGACCGGCGCAGCAGCAAGCGCGGCGCGTCCATCGAGTTTGCCGATTACCGCAATTACGTGAAAGGGGATGACCTGCGGCGGCTGGATTGGAATGTGTATGCGCGGTTGGAACGGCCGTTTATCAAGCTGCTCGAAGAAGAAGAAGACCTGGCCGTGCATTTGCTGGTAGACAGCAGCGCCAGCATGAATTGGCCGCATGACGATAGTGAAGCGGTAATTGGTGAACGGTTGTCGGTAAACGGCGAGCAGGCGGGGAATAAGTTAGTCTATGCGCTGCGGCTGGCGGGGGCGTTAGGGCATATTGCGCTGACGGCCGGGGATTTGCTTACCGTGACGCTGCTGCGCAGCAGCGGCGACCAAAGTTGGGGACCGTTTCGCGGGCAGCAAAACAGCCTGCGCCTGCTGCACTTCCTGGAAAACGGCGCGGCGGCCGGCAGCACCGACCTCAATGTGTCGCTGCGCACCTACGCTTTGCGCGGCCGTCGCCCCGGCTTGCTCTTCGTCCTCACCGATTTGCTCTCACCCAATGGCTACCAGGAAGGGTTGAATGCGCTGCAAGCGCGGGGTTACGAAGTCGGCATCATTCACCTGCTCAGCCCGGACGAAGTACAGCCACCCCTCAGCGGCGACCTGAAGCTGCTAGACGTAGAGACGGGGGCGGAAGCAGAAATTACGCTAGACGCGACAACGCTGGCGCTGTACCGCGAACGGTTAGGCAGTTGGCTGGCGGAGATTGGCGTGTACTGCGCGCGGCGACACATCCATTACATCCCCATCACCACCGACTTGCCCTGGGAAAAGCTGGTGATGCAGACGCTGCGGGTAAAGGGTGTGCTAAAATAATTTCGCGAGGACGCTGATGATCAAAAAGTTAACCCTGGTAGGGGTGGTGACATGAGAGTTCTGGTCATCCTCGAAGACTTTACCCGCGACCAATACATCTTAAAGCCCATCTGTGTCAATTGTTCCCTGGTAGCGTAGGATCACGGCCGTTTCCGGCGTCGCCATCTCCCCATCACGCACGACCACGGGGCGGTCATCCAGAAAATTGGTATACGTGCCATCCGGCAGCGGTGTGGGCATCACGTCTACCACCCCAGCCACGTTAAACGCGCCAAACAGACCTTCATTTTCTGCCTGCCACGTGGCGCTGAGAACCGACTGCGCTTGCAGCAGCGTAAACTGGCCGTTCACCTGCACTTCGTCCTTCTTCAAATGACACAGGCGCGTCAGGAACGGTTGCAGGCTGTAACTGCCCCATTTCACTTTATCCACATCAAACAGGTCTGGCGTGTGCGTGTTTTCTGACTCCTGCCCGGCATAAATCAGGAATGCGCCTTCGTTAAACGCCTGGAACGCTGTCCAGGCCAATGCCTGCGCGCGGCTTGGGGCGCGTTTCATGATACGCGGTTGGTCGTGGTTTTCCACACAGCGCATTTTAATGGTATGCGCCGGGTAGATGCCGCTTTGAAACCAGAGCGCGCCGGCGTAGAGAGGGAGCCGCGCCGAGTCTTCTATCGCTTTTTCCCACACCGGCCAGATGTCATAATCATAGGACAGGTCAAACGCTTCGTGGATTTCCCCGTCAGAATGGGCAATTAACCCATGGCGACGACGATCTATGACAAAGCTGGTATGCACCGACTCCGCCAGCCAGATGACGCCTGGTTTCACGGCGGCAACGGCCGCGCGCGCCCTGCGCCAGAATTCCAGCGGCACAATCGAGGCCACGTCACAGCGAAAGCCATCTACCCCCGCTTTGGCCCATAGTTGCAGCGTTGCGATCTGGTAATCCCACAGCGCCTCGTTACGGTAATCCAGGTCTATGACGTCGCTCCACTCTGGCACGGTCGTCACCGGCTGCCCATCTGCCCCCTGATGATACCACTCTGGATGCTCGGCCAGCAGCAGCGCATCGTGGCTGGTGTGGTTGTACACCACGTCAATCATCACCTTCAGCCCCAGCGCGTGGGCATATTGGCACAGCAGTTCGAACTCTTTTTTGTTGCCATATTCAGGATTCACGCCGCGATAATCTTGAATGGAATAAGGGCAGCCCAGTCCCCCTTTTTTGTTGAGCTGCCCGATGGGGTGAATGGGCATAAACCAGATCACGTCTACACCCATGGCGCGGATGCGCGGCAAGTCGGCGGTAACGTTGGCAAATGTGCCATCCTTGCCATGATTGCGCACGTAAATTTCATAAATAACTAAATTACGATAGGATAAGGGGGTATCTTGCGCCATGTCATTCTCCTGTGTAAAGCGAACATCCCTGTTCGCTGTCCGAACAAGGATGTTCGGACTGCAGATTTTCATTCATCACTCCTGTGTAAAGCGAACATCCCTGTTCGCTGTCCGAACAAGGATGTTCGGA
>JACSRF010000191.1 GCA_014879875.1 Anaerolinea sp. | reverse complement strand
TCCGTTCAGCATGACGCGCTTTCTTGCTAGATTTGTAAAGCACAAATTACTTGGAATGAACCATGCCGAAAACTCGAACTCTGGCATACTTACCATGAGTGAACAACTACGCATTGAACTATTAGGCGGCTGCACCATCCGTTATCACAACCAGGTGATCACCACCTTCAAATCACGCAAAAGTGAAGCATTACTCGCCTATCTGGCGCATCAGCAGCGGCCGTTTTCCCGCGTCGAACTGGCGCAAATCTTTTGGGAGGGCAGTGACCCACAGCAAGCAGCCGCCAATTTGCGCAAAACACTCTCCGAATTACGCCAACATGTCGGCGCATTCCTCACCATTACCCGCGATGAAGTTGCCCTCAACCGCACGGCCGGTTATTGGCTGGATACGGCCGTCTTCACCGACCTGATCAAACAGGGGCAGCCCGCCGCAACCTGCACAGAGAGAAACTGGCAAACGCCTGTCCCGCTCTTTCCCCTCGAACAAGCCATCGCCCTGTACCATGGCGACTTTCTCGCCGGTTTTTACCTGCGCGACAGCCTGGCCTTTGATGAATGGGCCTCGCTGGAACGCGAACGTCTCTTCCTGGCCGCCACCGACGTTTTACGCGCGCTGGTCGCTCATGCGCTGCACCATGGGAATTACGCCACCGGCATCCGTCACGCCGCCCACTGGCTGGCGCTGGACCCACTGCAAGAGACTGCCCACCGCCAGATGATGCGCCTGCAAGCTCGTCAGGGACAGCGCAACGCCGCCCTGTCGCAGTATGAACAGTGCCGCGACATATTGGCTGCGGAACTGGGTGTAGAACCAACGGCCGCAACCACAATGACCCGCGCCCGTATCCGCGCCGACCGGCCGTCGGCCATCCCCGCCAGCCTTACCAGTTTCGTCGGCCGCACTGCCGAACTGGCCTATCTCAACGCACAACTGGACACACCCGGCGCACGGCTCATTACCCTCACCGGTCTGGGCGGCGTTGGCAAAACGCGCCTCGCCTTGCAATTGGCAAGTATCCAGCAAACTGAATTTCGTGATGGGGTTTACTTTATCCCCCTGACCGGCGTCAACGGCCGTACCCTACTCACCACCATCAATACCCACCTTGGTATTCCCGGCAGCGACCGCCTCACGCCTCAACAGCAGTTGCGCAATTACCTGCGCGCCAAAGAGCTGCTGCTCATTCTAGACAACTTTGAACATCTGGTAGACGCGGCGCGCCTGCTGCCAACGATCCTGCATGACGCCCCGTCGGTGCGCATCCTTGTCACATCGCGCGCACGGCTGAATCTGGCGGAGGAAGTGACGCTGCATCTGCAAGGCTTGCCTGTCCCCGACCAGGATAATTGGCGCGCGCTGGAAATGTCTACGGCCGTGCAGTTGTTTCAAGCGCGTGCCATCCAGGTACGCCCCACCTTTGCCCTGACGCCGGTGAACGAAACGGCCGTGCTCCACATTTGCCGTCTGGTAGAGGGCGTACCCCTGGGGCTGGAACTGGCGGCCGCCGCCATGCGCGCCTTTACTCCGGCGCAAATTGCGACTCACATTCAGCAAAACTTTGATTTTTTGGATACCCACGCACGTGGACGGCCGCTGCGCCACCGCAGCATGAGGGCTGTTTTTGATTACTCCTGGGATCTGCTCAGCGCGCAAGAACAGAGCATCATGATGCGCCTGGCCGTCTTTCGTGACAGCTTTTCCGGTGCGGCCGCAGCCGTCGTTGCCCAGGCTGATCAGGTCAGCCTGCTAACCCTGGCGCAAAAATCATTGTTAGCTGCTGGCGAGAACGGCCGTTTCCATATTCATGAATTGGTGCGCCAATATGCCTGCGAGAAGCTGACGCAAAGCCCAATCGCCAGCGCCACCCAGGAATGCCACGCTCATTATTGCGTCACGCTGCTCAAGCAACAGCTTACCCTCATGCGGGGGGCGCGCCAAAAAGAGGCGCTCGATGCCATTCAACAAGAGTTTGCCAACATTGAAGCTGCCTGGGATTGGGCCACCACCGGCCAACACGCCATCCTCCTGGACCAGATGCTAGAGCCACTGTACTGGTTTTATCACGTTAACGGCCGTTACCATGATGGCCTGCACCAGTTCCAACAAACGGCCGCCGCCCTTGCCGCCTTGGATGATACGGCCGTGCAGCTCATTTATGCCAGATTGCGCATTCGCCAGGCCACCTTTGCCTGCGGCCTGGCCCGTTACGACGAAGCCGAACAAGCCCTGCACGACGCACTGCCCATCGTCACCCGCTGCAACCAACCCATCGAAAACGGGATGATTCTGCATCAACGCGGCCGGCTGGCGCAAGCCCGCAGCCAATACACAGACGCCATTTCCTTTTATGAGCAAAGCCTCGTCTGCTTGCAAATGGTTGACGACCCCTTCCGTCGCAGCGCCGTTCTGCTGGACCTGGGCAACAGCTACTGCTACCTCAACCAACTCGACCAGGCCGAACAGTGCTTGCAGCAAAGCCTGACGCTGCAAACAGCCAGCGACGACCAGGCAGGCCGCGCCAAAACGCTCAACAGCCTGGCCGCCATTGCCAATGAGCGGGGTGATTACGCCACGGCGCAGGCACAGTACGGGCAAAGTCTGGATTTGCGCCGCCAACTTGGTGACAAAGCAGGCATTGCCAACCTGCTCAACAACCTGGGCAACATGGCCTGCACGTGGCAAAAATGGGATGAAGCCATCCACTACTTCCAGGAAAGCCTGGCTATCAAACACGAAATCGGCGCCCCTATGTCCATTGCCACTACCTTGCTTAACCTGGGTACAGTTCACCAGGAGCAAGGTGCATTTATTATGGCTGAGGAGTTATACCAGGAAAGCCTGGGCATCAGCCAACAAATTGACGATCAGCTTGGCATTGTCTATAGTCTGTCCAACTTGGCCGACCTGGCGCTGTGGCAGCAGCAGTACACCGCAGCCGGCAGTAGATGGCAGCAAGCCCTCACTCTGGCTTACCAACTGCAAGCCACCGACCGCATTTTTTACTGCTTGCTGGGCATGGCGCGCTTGTGGATGAAAACCAGTTCAGACCCGACGCAGCGCCTGCTCGTCAATGATATTTTATATGGCCTGCTGGCCGAACCGGACTGCCCGGCCGAGATGCAGGCAGAGGCGCGGCGCGTCTTAGATCAGTCCGACAACATGGTGCAGCCATGGTCGCCAACCCGCTCCCTGCATGATATTGCCGCTGCGCTTTGTGCAGGGGATGATTGATTTGCCGTAACCGTTTTATAGGATTTACGATTAACGATTTGCGATTTACGATTGGCCTGCCCCTGACAAGCTATGAGAAAACCCCAAATCTTTTTCTTAACATCTTTAGCGGACTGGATGGCTAAAGCCGTTACGACGAACCTGGTTCTAGTTATTTCTTGATGACGCAACTTTCGCTGCAATTGTTTGGCCGCCTGGCTGTGAAACGTGGGAAAACGCCGCTCCCCTTACCCACGCGCAAAGCGGAAGCGGTGTTTGTCTATCTGGTTTGCCAAAACCGGCCGGTGGCGCGTGAGGCGTTGGTTGCTATGTTTTGGGCAGGCAGCGGCGCCGGGCAGGCGGCGGCGAATTTGCGTAAACTATTGTCCGCCATGCGCCAATTGTTAGGTGAGTACCTGACTATTGAGCGGCAGGTCGTGACCCTGACCAACATGGCGTCAATCTGGTCAGATACCGCTGAATTTGCGCGCCTGCTGGCCGTTTGGGAGCAAAACCCGGAAAACCGTGAGCCATTAACGGCCGCGTTGTCGCTGTACCAGGGTGAGTTTTTGGCAGATTTTCACCTGCCAGACAGCCCTGATTTTAATACCTGGGCAGCTTTGGAACGGGAGCGATGGCAGCAGATGGCTGTCCATGCACTCTATGAATTGGTAGATTACGCGCTGCATACCCGACAGTACGCCGTCGGGCAGCAGTACGCGCGACGCTTGCTGGCGCTGGCTCCCTTGCAGGAAGCGGCGCATCGTCAATGGCTGCTGCTGTTGTTCCGTTCTGGGCAAACGGCCGTTGCCCTGGCCCATTATCAACAGTATTGCCAGTTATTGGCGCAAGAATTGGGGGTAGCGCCATCAGCAGAAATGGCGGAACTGGCGGCGCGGCTGGCAACGGCCGTTACCCAACCCCCTGCTTTGCCCACTTTTCCTACCCCCTTTGTTGGGCGCCAGCCAGAGTTGGCGCGCGTGCAGCAGCAGCTTGCTGACCTATCTTGCCGCCTGCTGACGCTGGTTGGGCCTGGTGGCATTGGCAAAACCCGTCTGGCGCTGCAAGCGGCTCAGGATCGTTGGGCTGATTTTTTACACGGCATTTACTTCATTTCCCTGGCCGAGCTGCCGACGGCCGCTGCCTTCATGTCTTCCCTTGCCGCGGCTCTCAACAGTGCCCTCGACAATGCCCAACCCGCAGCGCCGCAGCTTCTCGCGGCATTGCATCACCGCGAACTACTGCTCATTCTCGATAACGGCGAAGCTTTGCTGACTCCGGCAACTCTCAGCGCCGCCGAGTTTGTCGTGGAGATGCTGCAACACGCACCGCAACTGACAATTCTGGTCACATCCCAGGAACGCTTCAATTTTCCCGGTGAGTGCATTGTGGAAATAGGTGGATTGCCTTTGCCGGAGGGGGGAGGGAGCAGCGTGGGCAATGCGGCCGTTACCCTGTTTCGGGCTGGCGCGATGCAGGTAGACCCAAATTTCACCCTGACGCCTGCCAATCTACCCATCATCGCTGCCATTTGCCATCTGGTGGATGGCTTGCCGTTGGGGATTGAATTGGCTGCCGCCGCCACCGCTCATTACGCGCTTGCCGCCATTGCCAGCGGCATTGCGGCCGACGTTGATTTTCTCAGCAGCGAGCAGGCAGACAAACCGCTGCGCCAGCGCAGTCTGCGAGCGGCGTTTGCGTATACCTGGCAGCGCTTATTGTCAGGTGAGCAGGTAACTTTACAGCGATTATCTGGTTTGGGTGAGAGTTTTTCGTTGGCAACGGCCGTTACTGTGACCCAGGCGACCCCACAGCAGTTGTTGGCGTTGGTGGATAAATCCATTTTGCGGCTGCTGCCAGACGGCCGTTATCAAGTATATCCGCTGCTGCGCCGCTTTTGCAAGCAACAAAACAAGAGCCGCGTTCCTCCAGAGGAATGCGGCCCTTCAGGAGATCTGTTCGTGAAACGTGAAACGTGACCAGAGAAAATCACGCATCACGTATCAATGTTTAACCTCATTGCAATCCCAGCCGATTTGCCGCTTGCCGACATAGGCTGGCCCCCCCGGCCGTCATCCACTCTTGCAGCGTGTCGCTTTGCGTTAATCCTGCTTTGGCCTCTTCGTAGATGCCTGTGCCCCATTTGTAGTAGCGCTGCGTCTCTGGCAGCCAACTGCTCGCGCCGTTCAACGCCGCCCTCGGCCCGCCGTTGTACCCGGCCAGCGCCAGCCCAACATCGCCATTGGTCAGCCCCAAAACGTAGGCGTAAAAACTCAACCCACGAAATGCATTGGTGTTGGGATCGAACATGTCTTCGCCTGTCTCAAAGTGGAAGGGCATGACCTGGAATAACCCGTGCGCCCCGGCATGGGATAACGCCTGCGGGTCGCCGCAAGACTCAATTTGCATAATGGTCGCCGCGATGTCGGGGTCGAGACCATGTTCATTGGACCAGGCAATGATTTGCGGCGTCCAGTGTTGGATTTCACGCGAAAAGACGGGAGAGATGGTTCCGCTAACGGCCGTTTCCAGAGGCACGGCCGTTTCCAGGTTTGTGTCGGGGGTAACGGCCGTTTCCGCAGCGCCGACATGCATAATTTGCACATCCCCGGCGTCCTCCCCGTGCAAACGTGGCGCCAATGTCACAGCAAAGCCAATAATGGCAATGACAGTCAACATCAAAACCAGCATCATGCGCTGCTGCAAAACAGGCTGAATCGGTTCTGGCAGCCACTCCGCATCGGTGGCAATAAATAGAGGTTCACTTAAAGGGGTCTCTATGATCGCATACGTAAAATGAGTTTGGTATAGGGTCATAGTTTACCTCACACAACGCACGGGTGAAGCGTGAAACGTGACTCAACACCCTCACGTTTCACGCATTCACGTTTCATGTTTACCGGTAATTGTCGTGACGGCCGTTCTGCGGGCTGGCATGGACGCCGGCCGGAGATTGGCGAATAGAGCCATTGCCATTGGGTCGTGGCGGCCGTTGGCGTACTCGTGAGTTTTGCCGTTGGGGCATGGCCGGGGTGTTCACACGCGGCGCTGGCGCCGGCTGCTCAACACGCTGCGGCATCATGGGCGCATCGTCAAACACTTCACGTACCATTGGTTGGGGTGGAATGACCGGCTGCGCCACCGCACGCTGGCGTGCAATGACCTGGCTGGCCGGTTGTGCGCGGCGCGGCGCTTCTAACGTTTGCGGAACGCGCTGCATTGGCGCGCGCTGGCGCTGCGCCCCCACGCCGCTAAAGTCAAACAAATGCTCACCGGCTACCGTAAACGCGCCAATAAACAGGATGCGCGTGAGCCAGACCAGGACCGCCACAAAAATCGGTACGCTTTGCAACAACTGTGTCCGGGTCAATACTTCGTTGCCGAAATCATGGTTTAGCAGCGTCAAGGACACGGCCCACCACGTCATAATCGCATTCATGGTTGCGCCCAACAACCACGCGCCCATCAGATACCACACTTCACGCGGCTCATCGGTGCCTCTTTCTGGCGTGAACAGGCGAATCAGCCCGGCAAAGTCAATAGAACAAAAGGCAATTGCCAGAATACTTGCCCATTGCAGCCCCAGAAAATTCACGTCGCCAAGCAGGTTGCGCAGGGCATATTGCGTTGTATCGAAGTTGAAGATTTCAAAGGCGAGCAGGGACACCATTAAAATGACGCCGATCATGGCTTTGCGCGGTACGTTTACACCCAATTGAGCCAGCCGCGTCCCCAAGACTCCTGGGCCATTGTCCATGTAGTATTCGTTTCTCATCCTACTCATCTCCTCTGCAATTGTGCATTTGGATAGCATATCCCCTATGCAACAGTCAAGAAATGTATTAAAATCAAACAAATGTTCTGAGAGTGTGCCAGGAAAACAAGTGCAGGTTGTCATTACCTGTCACGTCGGAATTGAGAACGTTTGTTCTATAATCGAAAGATTAGCACGCCCGTTCTGGTTTGTCAAGGAGAATTTTGTGTTTTGTGTCATTACCTGTCACACGCTTTGGCATTGCGCGGGTCTCGACATACTGCATAGTGCATAACCAGAGGTCAATACGTCATACGCAATACGCAATATTTCACTATAATGAAGGTATGCTGCTGATCCTGACACATGAAAACGCTGATTTTGACGCGGTGGCTTCACAGTTTGCGGCCTACAAGCTGTATCCGCATGGTATTCCGCTGCTGCCGCGCCGTATTAACCGCAATGTGGACCAGTTTCTCACGTTGTACTGGAACAAACTACCCTATGTGCGTCCGGGGGATTGGCGCAAGCGACGGGTGGAGGAACTGCTGTTGGTAGACACACAAGCGCCGTTGAGTGTGCGCGGTTTGTGCAAACGGCCGCAGGTGCATGTCATTGACCACCACATCGGCCATCAACCAAAAGAGGGGTGGCATTATCAGGTGGAGCCGGTAGGGGCGACGACGACGCTGCTGGTGGAAAAGTTGCAAGCCAATGGCCTGACGCTGCCCTTCATGGAAGCGACGCTGCTGCTGTTGGGCATTTATGAAGACACCGGCTCGTTGACATATGACACGACGACTTCTCGTGACGCGCAGGCGGCTGCCTGGCTGCTGGAACAAGGGGCGCAGCTTTCGATTGCGCGCCGTTTCTTGAACATTCCCCTGACGCCGGAGCAGCAGGAGTTGTACAAGCAGTTGCAAGCGCAGGCGACGTGGGTGAAGGTGGAGGGAAGGCGCATTGTGGTGCTGGCAACGGCCGTTCCTGTGACCTTCACCGATGAAATCTCCTCTGTGGTGCATCGGCTGCGCGAAGCTCTGCTGCCAGATGCGCTGGTCGCGTTGGTACAAATCGGCCGTGACGTGCAGTTGGTTGCCCGCAGTCAGGAAGATCATGTAGACGTTTCGCTGCTGGCGCGCGCGTTTGGCGGCGGGGGGCACAGCCGCGCCGCGGCCGCCCTGATCGCCAAACATGAGTTGGAAGCGGTGAAGGAGCGCGTGTTGGCGCTGCTGCCCCAGGCGGTGAAACCGTTGGACACGGTGGCGCAAATTATGTCCTATGGCGTGCAAATAGTAGCGGCGGATATGCCTGTGGCGGAGGCGGCCGTTTTGATGCAGCGCGTGGGCTATGAAGGGTATCCTGTAGTTGATCCGGAAACGGGACAGTTGGTGGGGCTGCTCACACGGCGGGCGGTGGATCGCGCCGTGAATCACGACATGGCGCGTTTTCCCATTCAACGCATCATGAAAGCGGGCGCGGTGACGGTTTCGCCAACGGATTCCATTGAGCGGCTGCAACAGATCATGCTGGAGGAAGGGTGGGGGCAAGTGCCGGTGGTGATGGCAGAACAAGCGCCGGGCCTACAACCCATTGTCGGCATTGTGACGCGCACCGATTTGCTCAATTACCTGTTCCAGCCAACCATGACCGCCGGTGAGCCGGAAATTCGGGAGTTGTTGCAGCAATCGCTGGCGGTGGGCATGTGGCAGATGGTGCTGGCGATTAGCGCCGCTGCCGACACGCTGAACATGCCCCTCTATTTTGTGGGCGGGTTGGTGCGCGATGTGCTGCTGAACAAAGCGCCAAAAGACCTGGATATGGTGGTGGAAGGGGATGCCATTCGCCTGGTGCAGACGTTGCAGCAGCAGTTTGGCGGCCAGGTGCATGCCCATCGCCGTTTTGGGACGGCGAAATGGTTTACGACGACGGCCGTCTGGCGGGCGGTGATGCAAGATGGGCAGAATAGAGAAACGGCCGCTGCCTCCACCGCCATGCCAATCACGACCCTGCCAGAATCCATTGATTTTGTTACGGCGCGCACCGAATTTTACCGTGAGCCGTCGGCGCTGCCGGACGTAGAGCGCGGTTCGATCAAGCTCGACCTGCACCGGCGCGACTTTACCATCAACACATTGGCGGTGCGGTTGGATGGCGCGCACCTGGGGGAACTGCTCGACTTTTACGGAGGGCGGCGCGATTTGGAGCAGGGCATGATTCGCGTGCTGCACAGCCTCAGCTTTGTGGATGACCCGACGCGCATGTTGCGCGCCGCGCGGCTGGAGCAGCGGCTGCGTTTTATGATTGAATCGCGCACGGCGGAACTGCTGCTCGATGCGCTGCCGATGTTGGATCGGGTGACGGGAGATCGGATACGGCATGAGATTGAACTGGCGCTGCGTGAACCGGCCCCGGCGCGGATTCTGGCGCGGCTGCATGATCTGAACATCCTGGCGCAAATTCATTCGCAGTTGGCCTGGCTGCCGCAAGCGGCCGTTTCCTATGCCCGTGTGCCCGCGCTGATTGCGGACCCGGCCTGGGGCGCGGCGCTGCAAGGAGAGTCGTCGGCGTTTATCTATTTTGCGCTGTGGCTGGCGCTGCTGCCAACGGAGGCGCAGGTGGGGGTGATGAAACGGCTGCGCGTGCGCAAGGCGACGCGCCTGGACATGACGGCCGTTACGGAACTGCGCCAGGCGTTGACCACGCTGTCCAACGATGCCCGACCCAGTGTGGTGGCGCAAACGTTACGGCCGTATCAGCCGCGTGTGCTGCTGGTGGGGCGCGCTATGTTGGAAGATGGGGTGACGGCCGCTTTGCTGGAACGGTATTATCGGGAATGGCGGCATGTGAAGACGGCCGTTAACGGGGACGATTTGCGCGCCATGAAGCTGAAACCTGGGCCGGAGTTTGGGCGCTGGCTCGACCAGTTGTTAGCCGCCCGCCTGGACGGGGAAGTGCATACCCGCGCCGAGGAAATGGCGCTGCTGCAAGAGCTAATTCACAGCGCATGACAAAAGCGTCAGCCAGGCCTCACCAAACATTTGTATCTTTGTGGCTTACACGCTTATTGCGTTTGCTGCCGTGGCTGCTGGCGCTGGGCTTGCTGTTGTGGGTGTTGGCGCGCGCGCCGCTGCGGGAGGCGGCAGCGATTGTGGCCGGGCTGCATGGGTGGCAGGTGGGGGTGTTGCTGGCGCTGAATGGGCTGGTGCTGCTGGCTCTGAACGGCCGTTGGTGGCTTATCTTGCGCGCGCAAGGACATGCTGTCCCTTATTTGCGGTTAATGGGACACCGGCTGGCGGGTTTTGGCGTCAGCTATTTCACGCCGGGGCCGCAGTTTGGCGGGGAACCGGTGCAGGTGTTGTTGTTGGAACGACGGCAGGGTGTGCCACGGGCAACGGCCGTCGCCGCCGTCACGTTGGATAAGCTGTTGGAACTGTTGGTGAACTTTCTCTTTTTGGCGGGGGGCGTGCTGGTTGTGCTGCGCGGTGGGTTGTTGGCGGAGGTAGTGGAGTGGGAGACGGCCGTTTTTGCCCTGGTTTTGCTGCTATTTCCGGCGTTGTTTTTGGCGGCGACGGAGCTGGGTTGGTATCCGGTAACGCGGCTGCTGCGCGGTGTGGGGCGCTGGTCGGGGTGGGATTGGCGACCGGGTTGGCGTAGTAAGTATGACGGGCTGGCGCAGCTTGGCGCGAGCAGCGAGGCGCAGGCGACGGCCTTTTTCCGCGCCAGTCCAGGGACGATGTTGGCGGCGTTAACTGTTTCGATCATAAGCTGGCTGCTGCTGGTGGCGGAGTATGGCCTGATGCTCTATTTCTTGGGGTTAGAGCTGACAGGGGTGCAGGTGGTGGGGTTGTTAACGGCCGTGCGCTTTGCCTTTTTGCTGCCCCTGCCCGGTGGCCTGGGCGCTGTGGAGAGCAGCCAGGTGTTGGCCCTGAGCTTGATGGGGCTTAATCCGGCGGTCGGCGTCAGCGCCAGTTTGCTGATCCGGGCGCGGGATGTGCTGCTGGGGGTGGCCGGGTTGTGGTGGTGGCGCGCAAATTGGGGGTAGACCAGGCGGTTGAGAGCGGTTAGAATGAGAACGTGTACATTGACGAGTGACGAGTGACGATGTGCGCGACGGTTTTCTTGGGGGACACGTGAGCCTAATGTGTAAATAATGTTTTCATCTTTGCGTGTGTAGGGCAATTTGACAAATTGCCCTACATGATGACTTTTTCAGCATTATGCTTGATGGAGGTTGGAAAATGAATTTGACGACACGGCAATGGGGGATTGTGGGGCTGGCGGTGGCGACGGCGCTGATTCATCTGGCGCTGGCCTTTGGTGGTGGTGGGTTTTTTATGGTGGCGTTTTTGCTGAATGCGGTGGGCTACCTGGCGCTGGTGGCGGCGCTTTATTTTTTGCCGCAATTTGCCAAACAGAGGGAACTGGTGCGGTGGGCGTTGTTGGGGTTTACGGCCGTTACCTTCATTCTCTACTTTGTGTTTAATTGGCCGGACGTTTGGTCGCCGATGGGTCTGCTTGACAAGGGAATTGAACTGGCGCTGATGGTTTTGCTGTGGCTGGATAGATAGATGTTTTAGGTGGAGAGGGGGACAGTTTGAGAACGTTCTTGCGGTTGTTGTGGGACAACTTCATCTTCGTGTTCAAAATTGCCGTTGGGCTGCTGCTGACCATTGGGTTGTTGCGGTTTGTCAGAAGCCCAAACTGGCAATTTTTTTCCGATAATGTGGGACCGGATGCGACCGTGCTGCGCAATGTGGAAACAGCCGTGCTGATTGTCGGTGGGTTGTTCGTCGTAACCTGGAGCGTGCGTTTTTTAGATCGCTCCTTTTATAAAGGGAAGATCAAACAACAAGCCGGGCTGATGCCCCAATCAGCGCAAACGATGCGCCGGTGGTTTATCCATCCATTCGTCCATCTGGACGACAGCCACCTCTATAGCAACACACGGAACTTGCTGTTATTTACAGGTGTGGCCGTTCTCATTACGCCAGATTTGCAAACATTCCTGGTTGCGTCACTGGCGATGCTGCTGGTGACAAGTTGCGGAATCTGGTTGTTCGGGCAAAAGGGAACCGGCCACATTGGCGCCAGCGGTATCCTGATAGGGTATTTTGGGTTTATCATCACGTATGGTCTGGCGGTGATGCGTGATTGGCGAGCGGTTGTGGCGCTGCTGTTGCTGCTTTTTTTCGGCCGTCATATTTTTAACGTGTTGGCGCACCCCGGCGCTAACGTTTCCAAAGAAGGGCACTTTTGGGGATTCATTGGGGGCGTTGTGGCAGCCCTGTTGTTGTCATCATTAATGGGTTAGGCTGACACACGGCCGTAAAAATCAAGCTGATGCGCAATATAAACCAATTCGCCGGCCGC
The DNA here is from genome assembly GCA_014879875.1 of Anaerolinea sp. Taxonomy (GTDB): domain Bacteria; phylum Chloroflexota; class Anaerolineae; order Promineifilales; family Promineifilaceae; genus JACSRF01. The sequence continues at coordinate 1,756 of JACSRF010000191.1, read as the reverse complement.
AATTTGCGCGTGACGCTGCGCGATCCAGCGCGCAAATTGCGCCGGTTCCAGGCCAGGATGGCTGCCCAACGCGCCGCGCATGGTGTCTATGATGAAGTGGAGAAAGGCGGCTTCGTCGGCCGGGTAACGGCCGTTTTGCGCAAACACCACCCAGTCTGAACTGCCAGAGGCCACAATCTCTGCGCCCGCTGATTGTAAATGCTGAAACAAGTGACGCCCCGCCTGACTGTCGCCGGAGGGTTTGCCATTGACCAGCCGCTCATCCATCGTGCGGTGGTATGCGGTTTCAATCTGGGCGTCAAAGGCGGGGTCTATGGTTGGCTGGAGGATGGTCGCGCCGTCAAAGTTGATGGTGAAATAGTACGCGCCGCCGGGAGCAAGCAGCGGGAATAGCTGCGGCAGAGCGGCAGGGATGTCTACCAGGTCGAGGAAAGCGTGGGCAATGAGCAAATCCCAGGCGCGACGGCCGTGTTCGTGGGCGGCAAAGTCGAACACATCGGCCGTGACCAGTTCCAGGTTGATGGTGGGGGGCAGGGTTTGCAAGCGATACCGTGCAGTGGCGATGTTGGTGGGGTCGGCGTCAACGGCCGTGTACCGCGCATGGGTCAATACCTGGCGTTCCAGCAAACGCTCGACCATCGTGCCAATACCGGCGCCAATCTCAAGCACACGTAAAGGGGCGTCGGGCGCAGCCGGGGGCAGCGCATTGACCATCGTCTGCCAGACATGTTCGTTGAGGGCGCGGTCGTCTACCGTTTTCTTGGCGGACAGGTAGCGGGAGAAGGGGACGTCAGGCGTCGGGTAGGGGGTTGGTTCCACGGTTTCTCCTTATGTTTTCACGTTTCATGGCTGGTAATCATTCACCAGGCACTTGTCTACTGAATACTAATCCCACTCCCAACCATCTGCCCACCATCAATCAAAAAGGTAGCGCCGGTGGTGAAACTGGAAGCAGATGACGCCAGGTAGAGGGCAATGCCGGTCAGTTCGGACGGGTCGGCCATGCGTCCCTGGGGGATGGTTTGCAGAACGGCCGTATTCACCTGCGCATTCCCCCACAGCGCGGCGCTGAACTTTGTTTTGACGAAACCGGGGGCAATAGCGTTCACCTGGATGTTGGCCGGAGCTAATTCAACTGCCAGCACCTCCGTCAGCATGAGCACGGCCGCTTTGCTCACCGAGTAGACGCCCATCAGCGGCTGCGGCTTTTTGCCGGCAATGGAGGCGACATTGATGATTTTGCCGCCACCACGCGCCTGCATGTGCGGTACACACGCCTGCGCCATGCGGAAATACCCCTTCACGTTCACGTCCAGAATTTTATCCCAATGGCTCTCTGCGGCCGTCAGGATGGGACCAAAGTGGGGGTTGGTCGCCGCATTGTTGACCAGAATATCCACCCCGCCATACGTTGCCACCGCGCGCTCTACCAGATGTTTGACCGCCTGTGCATCTCCGGTATGAGCCGCCACGGCAATGGCTCCTTCACCCCGCTGCCAAAATTGGTCTACGGCGGCATCAAGCGCCTCTTGTTTACGGCTGGAAAGCACAACTTTTGCTCCGGCGGCCGCCAACGTTTCCGCCAACGCCAGGCCAATGCCGCGCGACGCGCCGGTGACAATGGCAACTTTTCCGATTAAATCAAATTGGCTCATAGTTCCTCCGGGTAAAACGATTTTATAGGATTTACGATTAACGATTTGCGATTTACGATTGGCTTGCCCCTGACAAGCTATGAGAAAACCCCAAATCTTTT
>JACSRF010000268.1 GCA_014879875.1 Anaerolinea sp. | reverse complement strand
GGACTAATTTGTAAAGGACAGCTTCTGCTTTTTGAACCATGCCCAAAATCTTTTTCTGAACATCTATAGCGTATGCCCTGATCTCCCAATCCCTAATCCTTGCCATTCATGAACTCTGGTACAATTGCCGTATGGAAACAATAGCAAGATATCGGGGTGCATTGGTTGGGTTGGCTGTGGGGGATGCGGTGGGCACGACGCTGGAATTTCGGCCGCCGGGCACATTTACGCCCATCACCGATATGGTTGGCGGCGGGCCGTTTCGCTTACAGCCGGGGCAGTGGACGGATGACACGTCTATGGCGCTCTGTTTGGCCGAGAGCCTGGTGACAAAGCAGGCTTTTGATGCGGCGGACCAGATGACGCGGTACGTGCGTTGGTATCAGGATGGGTATTTGAGCAGCACGGGTGTCTGTTTTGACATTGGTAACACCGTGCGCAGCGCGCTGCACCGCTTTTTGCAAGATGGCAATCCGTACAGTGGGACGACGGACCCGTACAGCGCCGGCAATGGCTCGATCATGCGGCTGGTTCCGGTACCTATGGCGTTTGCGTCTGCTGCGGCGCAGGCGATGACCCTGTCTGGGGAAAGTTCACGGACGACACATGGGGCGAGTACGGCCGTTTCCGCCTGCCACTATTTGGGGGGTCTACTGCTGGGAACTTTACATGGTACGGACAAAGAGATGCTGCTTTCCGCCTATTACACGCCGTTCCCCGATTACTGGCAAGCCAATCCCCTGGCCCCGGAAATTGCCGCCGTGGCTGCCGGGTCATTCAAAACGTTGCAGCCTCCGGCTATAAAGGGCAGTGGCTACGTGGTGCAATCATTAGAAGCGGCGTTATGGGCTTTTTACAATAGTAACAACTTTCGTGAAGGCTGTCTGTTAGCGGCGAATTTGGGTGACGATGCGGACACGACGGCGGCCGTGTATGGACAGCTTGCCGGCGCGTATTACGGGGAAACCGGCATTCCCACTGCCTGGCGCAACCAAATCGCCATGCGGTCACTCATTGAAGAACTGGCCGAACGCCTGTATGCGTTGGCATGTCAGCGTGAAACATAAGAACCATCACGCTCCACGCTTCACGAGCAAATTGTTCAGGTGAAATTCTTCACCTCGGCGCTCCATAAAGGTACCAATATTTTGCTGGTGGGTAGGCTGCCTGCCATGCCGCATCCCAGACAAACTCGCCTGGCTGCCAGCGCTGCCGTAAGTTATTATCCAGCGATTTCACCTCATTGAGGACATGCTGTTCTAAATGATAGGGCGCGGTTTGCATTTTATCTATCATCGCCGTGACCACCACGCGAGCATCCACCTTGTCCGCAAAATATCCCTGATCGCTCAGCATGTTGCGGCTCAGATCAGCGAAATAGGAAACCCATTCCCGTAACCGCGCCCGCAATTCCTGGTGTGTTTTTTCTTCAAAGCGCACCACAGACTCTTGCAGCAGGTGTTCAAACCGCTCGCTCGCTTTGTCTAATCGTTGTTGCTCAATGGGGGGGAAGTGATCCTGTAAAGCGCGGAGGCGATGCAGGCGCATGAGACAGCCGCCAACCGTCAATTTGGGCATATCTGGTTCGCGCATTTCCCAATAGGTTTCTGCACTGAGTAAATAATCTCCCAGGGAAGAAACCATCTTTTCTAAAATAGCCAGGTCTTTTTCTAATAAGTCGCGTTCCATTGCTGTACCCCCTAATGTATAACATGACTGTGTATGGCGCTGTCAGCAATGTTTCACAGTTTTATTTACTTGTAGGATAATGGGGGATAAATTTCTATGTCAAGTGTCAAAAATCACATAACAATCGGAGCATAAATCATGCAGCCTACATTACTCGACATCATTCTAATTATCTTTGGTTTGTTTACCCTTTTTGGCGTGGTTGCCAGGCCTGGCTTCTATTGGGAACGGGGCCGAATTCGGCGTACCCGCGAAATTATAGGGGATAAAAACACCGCCATCATGTATTTTGTCATGGGCAGTATCATGCTTGTTATTGGCGTAGTCGGTTTTTTGGGTGGATTTTAACTGCCAAGCAATTCCTGAATTGTAGCAAGCAAGACTTTGCGGGCAATCGGTTTTGTCAAGTATTTGTTAGCGCCAGCATTTAGCCCTTCTTCAATTGAATTGAAATTTGTCTTGGCGCTGAGCATAATAATGGGTAATTGTGCCGTTGCCTGGTGGCCGCGCAAGTGATGGCAGAGTGTCAGACCGTCCATATTGGGCATCATAACGTCCAGGAGGACAATATCGGGGGGTGTTGCTTCAATTTTTTGTAGGGCTTCTTCCCCATCTTCCGCTTCGCAAATCTCATAGCCGACCGGGGTCAGCATCATGCGCAATAAATCACGTGTCATAGATTCATCATCTACAATCAAAACAAGTTGAGCCACCTTATTTCTCCTCAGGTTTTCGGGCTTTTCCACGGCCCTTTACAATCTCCGCACTTTTGCCTGACTATCATAATCGTTCAGAATGGGAAGATTGGACAAATCTTCTGAGATTTGTCCAATCTAAACGTGTAAATTATTCAAATCTCGTTCCTAA
>JACSRF010000179.1 GCA_014879875.1 Anaerolinea sp. | reverse complement strand
GATGGGGACGGGTTGTAACTCGCTGTCCAGAATGTACACCTGCGTGTTGGCGATGGGACGGCCGATGGGCGGAGCGGTATGGGGTGTAACAGTGGGGAAAACTGGGGCGGAGGTGGTGACAACGGCGTTTTCGGTGGGGCCGTAGTTGTTGATGAGGGTGAAAGGAAGGGTGTGGGAGGGGTATTTGTGGAGAGTATCACCGCCGGTGAGGAGAAGGCGCAGCGGGGTGTTGGTGGGCCATTCCAGATCGAGCATGAGTTCGGCAAGGGAGGTAGGCAGGAAGGCGACGGTGATGCCCTGTTTGATGAGCCATTCTTGCAAGCGGATGGGGTCGGTGAGGATGTCTTTGGTGGGAATGTGAAGGGTGGCCCCGGCAGTAAGTGTGGGCCACATCTCCCAAACGGAGGCATCGAAGCTGATACCGGCCAGTTGGGTGGTATGGTCGGCGGCGGTGAGTTGGAATGCTTGCTGATGCCAGCCAATGAGGTTGTTGAGGGCGGCATGTTCAATTTGGACGCCTTTGGGACGGCCGGTGGAGCCGGAGGTGTAGATGACGTAGGCGAGATTGTGGGTGAAAAGTTGATTGGTTGGTTGGGACGACCAAAGGTCGTTGGTTGGTTGGTTGGCGATGGCTTGCCAGTCAGACAAATTGACAATGGTGAATGGTAAATGGTGAAGGGTGAATGGTGAATTTGGGGTGTCGGCGAGGAGGATAGCTGCGCCGGCGTCGGTGAGCATGTAGCGGATGCGATCAGGAGGGTAGGTGGGGTCGATGGGGAGGTAGGCAGCGCCGGCTTTGAGGGCAGCGAGGGCGGCGATGATGAGGTTGGTAGAGCGGTTGAGGCAGATGGCGACGATGGTTTCGGGGCCTGCGCCGAGGCTTTGCAGGTGATGGGCCAGTTGATTGGTGCGTTGGTTTAGTTGGGTGTAGGTGAGGGTTTGATCGTTGTGGATTACGGCCGTTTTCTCCGGCGTGTTTTTCGCCCACTCGGCAATGCGGTGATGCGGTAGGGGCGACACATGCGTCGCCCCTACGACGGTTGTGTCATTCCATTCGACGAGAAGTTGGCGGCGTTCTGCCTGGGTGAGTAGTTGTAGGCGGCCTAATGGTTTGGTGGGGTTGGCGGTTATGTCTGTCAGCAAGCATTGTAGATGGGTCAATATGCGGTCGGCTGTTTCGTTGCTGATACGGCCGTTGTCGTACAGCACGCGTAGTAACAACCGGCGGCCGGGGGCAGAAACGACAGTTAACGGGTAGTTAGTTCGTTCAAAGGCTTGGGAGTCGCCAATGGTGAAACTGCCAACCCATTCCTCTGAAAAGTTGACGACGGGAAGGTTTTCAAAGACAAATAGACTCTCAAATAAGGGCAGGTCACGAGGTAATTCGCTCCACTCCCGCACACGCCACAAGGGGGTGTATTCATACTGTCTTAACTCTACGTTGTGGGCCTGGAGTGATTGGAGCCATGAGAGGGTTGTTTGAGTGGGGTCGATGCGAACGCGCAAAGGTAGGGTATTGATGAAAAGTCCTATCATTTGCTCCGCGCCGGGCAGGTTTGGCGGACGGCCGGAGACGGTGATGCCAAAGAGGACATCATTTTGGTCGGTGTAACGGCTGAGCAAGATGGCGTAAGCGCCTTGTATGATTGTCCCCAGTGTTAGTCGGTGGGTTTTGGCTAATTGTTGACATTCGGCCGTTAGCGATGCCGGTAAATGCATTGCCGTCTCGCCGTACTCACCGTCAGGTTGCCTGGTGCTGATGGGCAGCGGGGTGGGCGCTGCGAAACCTTTTAGCGATTCTTGCCAGAAAGTTTGTGCCTGGAACAAGTCTTGGGATTGTAGCCAGATGATATAGTCTCGATAGGGTAGGCTTTGGGCCAAATTCAACATTTCGCCCTGGCGAAATGCCTCGTAGAAAGCCAAGACTTCTTTTAGTAGCAGCGAGGCGGACCAACCATCTAGCAAAAGATGGTGATTGCTCCAAACAAACTGATGGGTGTTTTTGGTTAATTGGATCAATGCCAGCCGCATAAGTGGAGGACGGGAGAGATCGAATCCTCGGATGCGATCTGTTTCCAGGAAGTGGTTTAATTTGGGGTTCTGTTCGTTTGTGGATAAATCGCGCCAGTCGTGTTGGGTAAATGGTAGGGTGACTTGCTTGTGTACAATTTGAAGCGGCTTGTCAATTTCTTGCCAGAGGAATGAACTTCGTAAGACGGGATGGCGATCCACCACATGTTGCCAGGCTCGTTTTAGGGCCGGAATATCAATGACGCCTTGCAGGGTGTAGCTAAACTGTTCCACATAAATGGCCGTTTCCGGCGCATCTATGGTATGAAACAACATGCCTTGCTGCATAGGTGATAGTTCGTAAATGTCCTCTATGTTTTTAGATTTCATGCTTATTCTTTCCGTAAAGCCCGGAGAACCTTATCTAAATCTTTTTGTTCCAATCTTGCCCCTGGGAAGTCGGAAGGCGTGAAACTGCCTGCGTCGGGGGAGAGGCAATGGTCTATAAGCTCTTCCAGGCAGTCAATGAAGCGATTCGCCATGCTTTGG
>JACSRF010000635.1 GCA_014879875.1 Anaerolinea sp. | reverse complement strand
GATAAAGCCCCAAAAAACCGTGTTTTTCCCATCCGTGTTTACAAGATCGCCAATTTTTTGCCGATCTTGACGCTGTTAGTGCCTACATGTTACCGGTATTGCTTGAGCTTGGTTCCGGTCCACATGTCGAAGCTGGGCGTGCCTTTGACTTTGCTGCCGCCGCGTCGTCCCCCATTTTCCGTGTCACCGTAAATGACGACGTAGGTCATCTGTTTGAACTTGATGAAATCGGCCGCCAGGTCGAGGCCGGTGGTGCGCTGAATCCGTTCGCGCCAGGTACCGCTGTTGATGTACATCACTTCGCGGTTGTTGCTTCCGTCCAGCGCCCAGACGCCGGGCCTGTGGGTGTGGCCGTAGAGTACAAAATGGTAGGCGGGGTTGTTTTGCCAGATGTGTTCGCGGAAGGCGCCTTGTAGATACGGGTCGGCGTCGTCGTCACCGCTGTTTTGGCTGCCGGTGAAGAAGAGGATGAATTGCAGCAGCGTGTTGGCGTCGGTGCGGTCGAGCATTTTACCAAATAGCCAGCGCAGGGGAGCGGACGTTGCCAGACGCACCATTTCATCTGGGCCGGACGGGTTGAGGCGTTCGATGAGGTCGCCCAGGCCGCGCAAACCACGGTTGGCGCGCAGCCGTTCGTCGAGGTTGGTGAGGGGGGTGCGCCACTGCTGCACAAAGGGGATGTTGAGCACGTTTTTAACGACTGTGTCGGTAATTTCGTCTAGCGCTTTGCGATGGCGCTTGTTTTGTTCCATTTCGTAGTAAAGCCATTCGAGCAGGCGGGAGAAGGGACGCACGTTGTCAATGTCTTCCAGCCGCGTGATCAGGTTAGGGCCAATGCGATTTTCTATTTGTCGCGCCTGCCATACCAGGCCAGCGGCAAACTCGGTGGCAATGACGTCGCCGATGGGGGGTTGCAAGTGCGCTTCCAGGCTGGCGCTGTCGTGCCCGCCGCCGTAGTTCCACAGGTCGAATTGATGCCCATGACGGCCGTATGCCCCATATGCTTCGTTCTGAAAATCAGTGCGATACCACCATGTCCCGACCGGGCTGCCGCTGACAGTGGTGGCGTCAATGGTCAGCCCGGCAATGTCGCGCCAGGCAGCGCGCAGCCGGGGATACAGGTTGATGAGCCGGTCGTGGTTGCCGGGCACGTAGATGATCTTGACGGGGGGCATTGTGGACAGCCGCTCGCGCGCCGGTAGCTCTGCCTGGCGCGTGGCAATACGCCGATGGATTTCCGGTTCCAAATTGCGGAAGAGGGCGAACACGGCCCAGTTGCGGGACAAAATGGTATCGGGGGGAACGTCTTCCTGACGGCCGCTGGCGGGCAGCTCGCCAAGAATGCGCAGGCAAACTTGTTCGGTTGGCGTGGCGAGGACGGTATGTAGGGTGCGCCAGTTTTGCACGTCGGCCAGCCCACGCGCGCCCCAGGGGCGATCGGCCAGGGGAACGTTAAACCAGTGCGTCGAGCGGATCAGGTCGGGGATGTCGCCAAGCAGCAGCAGGGTGATTTCGGTGGCTTGTTTGCGAATTGCCAGTTCGACCACATCGCTGAGAAAAATATCTTCAAAGGCGTCGGCCGGCAGGTTATGTTTGCCGGCGGTCTCGTCTACAAAATGTAAGTCACTGATGACAATAAGCATGGGAACCTCCTGGGAGAATTATGAAGGATGAAGGACTGTAGTTTGGGTATTGTAGCAGATTTTCGGGAGTATTAAGCTTCATTGGGAAGGTTGGTTAGTTGGTTGGTTTGCTGGTTTGTTTACCAGCCCACAAACCAACCAACCTTACAAACCCCATGCCTGGCGAATGGCGCTGAGGATGGCAATGGCCTGGTCAATGCGCGCTTTATTAGCGGGTTTGTTGGGCCACAGGCTGGCCCCAGAGGGGTGCGGCAGGGGGACGATGAGGCGGCCGGACGCGGGGATGGCGTCTGGGGATGGGAAAGCGGTGGCGGGCAGCAGACGGCCGTCAGCAAAGCGAAAGTTGACCGGGTTGGCGAGGGCCGATGGCGGGAAGTGAACGGCCGTGCCGATCACCTCTTCGAGCCTGGCGCTGGCCGGGTAGAGCAGTTTGATTGCCAGCCCGCCGACCAGGATGATGAGGCGCGGCCGGATGAGGGCGATTTCTCGCTCCAGGAAGGGGCGGCACAACGCTTGCTCGGCTTTGCTGGGGACACGGTCCCCTTTGCCGCTTTTATCTTTGCCGGGATAGCATTTGGTGACGGCCGTCATGGTGTGGCATTCACGAAATTTAGTTTCATCCCAACCGGCCGCGCCCAGCCATTTGAAAAGACGGACGCCGCTGGTGGCATTAAACGGCCGTTGCGCCGTTACCTCTGTTATCCCCGGCGCCTGCCCAATTAGCAAGACCTGCTGTTCCCGACCGCTGCTGAAAACAGCCCCTGGCGTGATGGCGTGCCCCACTTCCAGGCAGCGACGACACTCACGCATCTCCCCGTGCAACTGCGCCACCGCATCCCGCATCCCTTCATCCATCACTTTGATAACCTCAGTGCAGGCTCTTCACCCTTCATCCTTACTCATCGCAGCTTACCGAAAAGTGAGAACAATCAGCTAACCGGCGCGCGCCTCAGTATAATCAGGCTGCATTTTACATATATTATCTTGAAATGAAATAGGAGAAAAACCACAATGGCAGAAAGATCGGCAACAGCAACCTGGAAAGGAAATTTGCAAGACGGGCAGGGGAGCATGAGCCTGGGCAGTGGCCTGTATGAAGGCCCCTTCACGTTCGCTTCGCGCTTTGAGAGCGGCGAAGGCACAAACCCGGAAGAACTGATTGGCGCGGCCCATGCTGGCTGCTATTCGATGTTCCTATCGGGGATCCTGTCCAAAGATGGTTTCACCCCGAACAGCATTTATACTACCGCTACCGTTCACCTGGGGCGTGTGGATGGCGCGTCGGCCATCACCACGATTGAACTGGACGTGGATGCCGATGTGCCCGGTATTGATGCGGACAAATTTATGGAGTATGCAGAAACGGCGAAAAAAGGATGCCCGGTCTCGAAAGCGTTGGCCGGGGTGGACATTCAACTGAACGCGATGTTGGCGTAGGGGTTGGGTAGCCGGGTAGTCAAATGGCCGAACAGCCCGATTACCCGCCTACCCGCCATCTCGAATTCCCTAAACCTGCAAGAGCTGACGGCCGTTTACCTTTTATCTTTTCACGCCATGCGGCTTTGCCGTATAATCCAACCATGATCTTTATCGAATCCTTGACAAGCTCAACACAGGCTCTCCCACCGCGCGGCGCTGATAACGGGTAACCGTTCAGCCCCCGCCGGTTGAGCGTTTGACTGAGCTCACGCCAAAGGCTTGTCGAAACCGGCGCCCCCCTTCGACAGGCTCAGGGGGCGGGAGTGAATGATTACGAAGCCAGTGTGGTGACAGAAGGATTGCCATGAAAATGCGAAATAATTTCAAGTTCTCTTACCTTATTCTTGGATGTTTATGGGTTTTGTTACTGGCCGCCATTTTGTGGTGGCCGCAGCGTGAGGAACAGCGGGCGCAGTCAGCGGCGTTGATCAACGATGATGATTCTGCCCAATATTTCCCGCTGATACGGTATGATCTGACACCGACGCCGACGCCAATTCCAACGTTAACGCCGTCTGAGGTGGAGGTTTTGGTACGTATTGATCCCCCATATGGTGGCATTAATGCCAGTACATTCGACACCGGAGCGTTTCTGATCCGCAATCAGTCGCCTCAAGATATTCGCATAACCAGTGTGCGCATTGATTTGAGCACGGCTATTTTACCTGATATGGTCTATGATCCCTATGGCGAGGCTGGCGACCACGTGTTTAAGGATGTGTTTGTAGATGCCAGAGAAGGCGTCTCTTATGGTGGACGCGCATATGATGCGCCTATGGGGGGCGGGTATCAGGTGTTGGATTTGTTCTTCGGCGGGTTTGGGCCGGGAGGCATGTTTTCGTTTTCTGTGGATGTAGACCCAAACAGCATTCGGGGGTCCAACGCGCCCGGTCCGAACGCATCGGGCAGTGTGTCCGGGCTGGAATTGGCAGGGTCAACGGTGACGGTGACGTTTGACAATGGGTTGACGTTGGTGCAGCAGTTGTCGCCGATGCCTGGCAGTGATAAGGGGGCAGAGGCGGTGGTGCGGCAGGGCGTACCGGAGCAGCCGCAACTGACTGTCTTGGGACTTGCTGAAGTACCGGCTGCGGTCACAGAGGCGAATCAGTTTGTGCGGGTAACAGGAGGTGAACCGGGGCAGATTGTGTCTGTGTTGGTGGTTGATGCGGGCTTGTTCACGGTCGGCGTGCCTGGTGGGGGATATGATCTAGACCCATATGAGGCGAACAGTGTGATTGCTATCCGTGAATATACGGGGGTTGTGCGGATGAATGGAACGGCCGATGTGCCGGTTGTCCTTAGCCGTGAGCTGCCAGAGGCGGGATTTAATTATATGGTGGCGGTGTTGACGAATTATTATGGTGTGCGCGGCCGTGTGTCGCCGCCGGTGGTGTTGTATTTGCAGAATTAGTATCGGTGGTCAGTGACCAGTAATCGGTGGTCAGTGGTTGGTGGTCGGTGGGGGTATTGCTAATTGCTGTTTGCCGGCATCACAACAAGGTTGACAACAAAAAAGGGGAGATAACGATGCAAAAAGTGATGGTGAAATATATATTTCTGGTTATCTGTTTGGTATTGGTGACGGTTTTTGTTGGCGGGCAGGTGCAGGAAGTGGCGCAGGCAGAAACGGCCGTATCCATCCTCGCCACCGCAGAAGATACGTTTGTCTATTTACCGGTTGTGCTGCGGCCATCCCCGCCGCCAACGGTGCAGATTGTGCCCTTTGCCACCGGCTTTAACACGGACACGATCACAGATATTGCCCACGCCCATGACGGCCGTTTGTTTGTAACTCAACGGGAGGGGCGTATTCGCGTTGTCAATCCCGATGGCTCGGTGCTGCCGGATCCCTTCCTCGACATTCACGGCAATGTGTCGCTCGACAATTGGGAACAAGGGCTGTTGGGGTTGGTGTTTCATCCGAACTATCCACAAACGCCTTACTTTTACGTTAGTTATACTTCGCGCAATGCTTATCGGATTGCGGTGGAGCGCTACACGGTTAGCCCAACGAATCCCAATGAAGCAGACCCTTATAGTGGCGTGTTGCTGATGACGATAGAAAAGGCGCTACTGCCTAACGGCCTATGGAGTCAGGTGCATAATGCAGGGGATATGACGTTTGGCGCGGATGGGTATTTGTATATTGCTATAGGTGATGGAGGACCAGACCCGGCCTCGGAAAATATACCAGGCGACCCCAATAACAATGGGCAGCGGTTGAACACGCTGCTGGGCAAAATTCTACGCATAGATGTTGATGGCGGTGGTCTGCCCCCACAATGTAATGGTATGGGCAATACGCAAACACATTATACGATTCCCCCGACCAACCCCTATGCGTATAACGCGCAGGCATGTGGAGAGATTTGGGCGTCCGGGCTGCGTAATTCGTGGCGTTTTAGCATTGACGCCGTTACCGGCGATATGTTTATTGGCGACGTGGGGGAAGAGCGGTTTGAGGAAATCAATTACCAGGCAGGCGGCGCTGCGGGCGGGGTCAATTATGGCTGGCACTGTTATGAAGGGACGTTTGATTACACCCAGCTCAAGCCAGAGTATGCGTTGCATTGTTTTGGGCCTGAACAGTATGTCTTCCCTGTGTTTGAGTATGACAATTCGACGACCTGCTCGTCTGTGGTCGGCGGGTTTGTGTATCGGGGGCAGGCGTATCCGGATTTGTACGGCCGTTATCTGTTTGCCGACTTTTGCGCTGGCGAGTTTAAGACCCTGTCTACCGATTATGCCGGTGGTTGGGTTGAAGCGACGGCCAGCGACCCGGCTGTGCCTACATCCTTCTTGTTTGGCATTAGCACCTTTGGCGAGGATGTGAACGGCGAGTTGTATGCGGGGAAGTGGGTACCACCAGGCAGCGGGAGTAATACCATTTACCGGGTGATCGTCAGCGAGCCGACGCGGTAAGCATCGTGTGGTTGGCGCGCGCCGTCTATGAACAGGGGCAGGCGCGCGCCGCTTTGACTGTCGTACAGGCCAAACTGAACAGGGTATTGGCCGGGCGCTAAAGCGGCGGGCAGCAGCAGGGTGTAACTGTCGCTGAACTGCTCGCCGGCCGCCCAGTAGCGGGTGGGGTAAGCGCCATTGCGGGGAATTCCGTCAGCCTGGGCCAGGGGCGTCTGCTTGGGGTTGCCTAGATGGATGAAGGTGGCGAGGTCCTGGCCGGGCGCAGCCGTCACTTGCCACGTCATCTCTACGGTTATCATTTCCCCTGGCGTGGCTGTGCTGTGGCTGAGGGTAACGGCCGTTACTTCGATGGCGCTGCCCAATTGGGCGAGCACGGCCGTTTCGCGGCGCGGCCAGGTTGGGGGGATGACCTTGACGCTCCCGGCCGGCGTGGCGTTACCGATGTCGGGGTGGGCGACCAGCAGTTGGGCGATGGTGGGCGTATCTATGGCTGCATCGAGGCGCAGGTAGATAGTTTCGGCGATGATGGCGTCACCCAGCGGCCACAAGGTGGCGGGGTAGAGGCCGCGCCCGTGATAGCCAGATTGACTGGCGACGACGGCGTCGTCGCGTCCAAATAATTTGAGCGCAGTGATGGGCGCGGGGGACGGTGCGGCGATGGCCTGCCAGTAGAGGGTGAAAGAGACGAGTTCGGTAGGGTGGGCAACGGCCGTGTGCGGCTCTCCGGCCACCAAAATTAACCCGTGCCCCATATCCTGGTAAATTTGGACGGCCGTGTCGGGAATGTCGGCCGGGGTGACGATTTGCGGCAGCGCATATGCCTGGGGAATGGTGACGAACAGGCTGTAGACGCTTGTCGCCAACGCCAGCAGCACACTTAGCCACAATGCCGGGCGCGCGCGCAGCTGGCTTAGTCCATGCGCCAACGCCAGCGCCAGCGGCAGCAGCGCGGGGAAAAGCAGCCGTCCCTGGTCGGCCGGGGTTTGCAGCATGAAGCGCAGCCAGGCGGCCAATACCAGCCCGACCCAGGCGGCCAGCCAGGGCGCGGGTGAATGCAGCCAGGCATGACGTATGTGCGTATGGCGCGACGGCCACAATGACCAGAATGCTGCTGCGCCGCTCAGGGCGAGAATGCTGTGCCAGACCCAATAAACCCAGGCTGGCGGGCGCAAATTCATCCAGCCAAACGTGGCAAATAAAGAGAACCAGATGCGTTCCCTGTCCCCCCAGACCTGTCGCAGTGTATACTCGCGGTCGCCTCCGGCGAGAACTACGAATTGGTTGGTGGCCGTGGGGTCACCATACAGCGCCCAGTTGCGCCAGAGCAGCCAGCCGGAGATGAGCAGCGCCGGCACACTCAATAAGAGAAGGTGGAGGAGAAGCGGGCGGAGATGAGGGGGTTTGGTGTTATCACTCAGGTTATTGCCCTGGGTGGTACGCAGCCATAGGTTGATAATGACGCCAGCGGCCAGAACCAGGAGCAGCAGTCCAGTCATTTTGGTGAGGATTGCCAACCCAATGGCGCTGCCTAAGAGCAGTAGGCGTGGCGGCGTAACGGCCGTGTACCAGAGGCGTAACAACTGCCACAAAACGGCGCTGCTGAGGCAGATGATCAGCCCATCGTTGTTGATTGCGCCGTGAAGAAAGAGGAATTGGGGCAGAAAGGCGAGGAGGGCGGTGGCGAGCAGCGCTTTTGTGGGCGCGGTAGGCCAGAGCAAACGGCCGCTGCCATAGACGAACAGCAGCGTACACAAACCGATGACGCCATTCAGGGCGCGCAGCAGGTGGGCGGCCAGGGCGTACCCTTGCCAGGGCCACGTTTTGGCCGGGGTATGGATGAAGGCGTTGACATTGGCTGTGGGCTGGGCGTGGAGTATGTCGGCATAGGGGTTTGGCCAGAGATGGTCGGCCACAGCGCCGGTGTTGATGGGGGCGATGAGCGCGGCTGCAAGCAGGTAATAAAGGGGGGGCTGTGCCGCTTCTTGCCGCGCCAGATTGTTTTGCAATGTGGTGGGCAGCTTGCCGGTGTCGGCGATGTATTGGACGGTGAAGTAATGATGGTGCTCATCTGGCGCTTCGAAGAGGGGGGTGGCAATGCTGAAGCCCCATGTGAGCAGCAAGTACAGACTGAGCAGCAGCCGCAGGTATTTTCGTTGATCCATAGGCGCTTAATTATGGGAAGAGTCGGCCACAGGTGCAACTATCCTGGCGCACTGTTTGCGGTGTTGGTATAAAAAGTCATCGGAGCCTTAATAATTGGGTAAGCTGATTGTTGATTCATCTTTGGCGATGGTATATTTGGGGGATGCAGTCTTAAAGATATGTATACTGGGATAAAAATGAAGTTGTGGATATAAGGGAAAGGGTGCGCAGGTGCAGACGGTAACAGTAGCAGAGGTTTGTCAAACGCCAAAGGTGCAGGCGTTGGTGGTGTCACGGAAGATGCCACTGGCCGAAGCGATCTGGCATTTTGTGCAAGATCATGATTTACGCGGTATCTTTTTGACGGATGAGAACGGCCGTCTGGTCGGTGTTGTCAATAAGCAAGATTTGTTGGCCTGGGTGCGTTTGGAGTTGTCGTTGGCAACGGAGACGTTGTCTGCGGCGCAGGTGCGGCGGGTGGTGCTGGCGGAAACGGTGGGGGATCTGGCGCGGGCGGACAGTGCGGAAACGGCCGTTACCCTGCATGATACGTTGGCGACGGCCTTAAACAAGATGGTGCGTTACAATCAGACAGATATTCCGGTGGTGGATGGGGACGGCCGTATTGTCAATGATTTGCGCTTGAGTGAAGTGCTGGCTTATGTGCTGCGTGAAACGTAAATCGCAAATCGCAAATCGTAAATCGTAAATCGTAAAGGGGATCGGACGATGGAGTCAGGTATCCGTTTGGGCAAAATTTGGGGTATTCCGATAGGCTTGAGTACCAGTTGGTTTCTGGTATTTGGCCTGCTAACCTGGTCGTTGGCGACCGGTTATTTTCCTGAAGAGTATCGGGAATTGGGAACGACCGCTTCCTGGTTCCTGGCTGTCGTGACCAGTATTCTTTTTTTTGGCAGCGTGCTGCTGCATGAATTGGGGCACGCCTACATGGCCCTGCGCGAGAAAATCAGTGTGCGCGCCATCAATCTGTTTATTTTCGGTGGCGTGGCGCAAATTGAAGGTGAGCCACAAACGGCCGGCGCGGAGTTTCGCATTGCCATTGCCGGGCCGATTGTCAGCTTGTTGCTGGCGGTGGCGTTTGGTCTGCTGTGGCTGCTCGACCAGACCATTCCCTGGCTGGCGGCCCCAAGCATCTGGCTGGCGCGCATCAATCTCATCCTGGCTATTTTTAACATGATCCCCGGTTTCCCGTTGGATGGTGGGCGTGTGCTGCGCGCGGCCGTCTGGCAGTTCACCGGCAGTTTCCGCAAAGCCAACCGTGTCGCCGCCCTCTCCGGCCAATTGGTAGCGTTTGGGTTTATTGGGCTGGGTATTATGATCATTCTGCGGGGCAATCTGTTCAACGGATTGTGGCTCATCTTCATTGGTTGGTTTTTGCAAAGCGCCGCCGCTTCCAGCTATGCCCAATCTACCATGCAGCAAACGTTACAAAGCCTGTTGGTGGCGCAGGTGATGACCCCGCAATGGCCGCAAATCCCCAGCAAAACGCCATTGAGCCTGTTGATGCAGGACCAGATTTTGCGCGGCGGGCCGCGCTACGCTTTTCTGGCGCGCGATGGGTATGGGCGTGATGAAACTGATAGACGGCCGTTGGGAATGCTCTCCCTCACCGATGTCTCCCACGTGCCGCAGGCAAGCTGGCCCTTCACCCCAGCCGAACAGGTGATGGTTCCCTGGGAAAAGCTGGTTGTGGTGCAGGCGCGGATGGATTTGCTGAATGCGCTGCGGGTGATGGGCGAGGCCAACGTGGCGCAAGTGCCGGTACTGGATGACGCCGAGCAGATGGTTGGCGTGTTATCGCGGGAGCAAGTGTTGCAAACCATTCGCCTCCGGGCGCAATTGCGAGTGTAGGGACTATGACAATTTTACTTCTTGTTGGCGGCCTGGTTTTGTTGATTTTGGGCGCCGAGGCGATGGTGCGCGGCGCGTCGCGGTTGGCGGCCGCTTTGGGCATATCGCCGTTGGTCATTGGTCTGACGGTGGTGGCGTTTGGCACCAGTTCGCCGGAATTGGCGATCAGCCTGCAATCTACGTTTCAAGGGCAGGCAGACATCGCCGTGGGGAATGTAGTGGGTAGCAACCTGTTTAATATCCTGGTGATTGTCGGGTTGTCGGCGCTCATTACCCCGCTGGTGGTGCATCAACAGTTGGTGCGGTTGGACGTGCCTCTGCTGATCGGCGTCTCGCTGCTGACCTGGTGGATGGCTGCTGATGGGGTCATTGCGCGCTGGGAAGGGGGGCTGCTGTTTGCCGGGTTGGTTGTGTACCTGGTATTCCTGGTGTGGCAGAGTCGGCGTGAAAGCCAGGAGGTGCGGGATGAGTATGCGCAGGAGTATGGCGACGGCCGTGCGCGGGACTGGCGACTGTGGCTTGTCAACCTGGGACTGGTGGCTGTTGGTCTGGTACTGCTGGTGGTAGGGGCTGATTGGCTGGTGGAAGGGGCGGTTGCGCTGGCGCGAACTTTTGGCCTGAGCGAGTTGATCATTGGCCTGACGATCATCGCCGCCGGTACGTCGCTGCCGGAAGTGGCGACGTCGGTGTTGGCGGCCATACGCGGCGAACGGGATATTGCGGTGGGCAACGCGGTGGGCAGCTGTATTTTTAACATTATGGCGGTACTCGCCCTGACCAGTATCGTGACCCCTGGCGGCGTCAACGTGGCCGCGGCGGCCATTAATTTTGACATCCCGGTGATGACGGCCGTTGCCATCGCCGCTCTGCCCATTTTCTTCACCGGCAACCTGATTGCACGGTGGGAAGGGGCTGTCTTCCTGGCTTATTATGTGGCCTACACCGTTTATTTGCTGTTGGATGCGTCTGGGCATGACGCTTTGCCACGATACAGCGTCATCATGCTGGAATTTGTCTTGCCGCTGACCGTATTAACCTTTGCCATTTTAGTGGTGCGTGATTGGCGTAACCGACGCCGTGTTGCCCACTGACCGCTGACCACTGATTACCAACCACCGACGACAACTAATGAGTGAAACAACACTTTTTCTACCGATACTGATCGTTTTCATAGGGGCGCTGGTGGCAGCCGGTATTGGCCTGTCGCCCCTGCGTCAACGTGTTCCCATTGTAGCCCTGGCCTGGGTCCTGGCCTTATTTGCCCTGGTTGCTTTTGGGTTGGCGCTGAGCGCCTGGCCGGCGTTGACGGCCGGTGACGTTTTAACCTGGCAGATAACCTGGCTGCCCGCTTTGGGACTGAACCTGGGCCTGTATTATGACAGCCTCAGCGCCCTCTTCGTCTTTTTGGTGAGTGGCATTGGGGCGTTGGTTGTCATTTATGCCGGGCAATATTTCAAAGGCGACCAGAGCGCGTGGCTGTTCCTGACCTATTTGCTGCTTTTTATGGGGTCTATGATGGGCGTGGTCATGGCCGGCGACATCATCACCCTCTTTATTTTTTGGGAAGGAACCAGTATTACCTCCTACTTACTGGTGGCTTACAAATACAAATATGAGGAAGCGCGCGAAGGGGCGTTTCTGGCGTTGTTCATCACCGGCGGCGGTGGCATCGCCTTGTTGGCGGGGCTGCTGGTGGTCGCTTACGTGGCCGGGGGCAGCGATTTTGTCACCATTTTGCAAAGCGGCGACGCTTTGCGCAGCAGCAGCGTTTATCCGGTGATGCTCGGCTTAGTGGCGTTTGGCGCATTTACGAAGAGCGCGCAGTTCCCGGCGCATATCTGGCTGCCACGGGCGATGAGCGCGCCGACGCCGGCCAGCGCCTATCTGCATTCGGCGACGATGGTCAAGGCGGGTGTTTACCTGTTGGCGCGGCTGAACCCGGCCCTGGGGAACACGGAGGCGTGGTTCTGGCTGTTGACGATTGTCGGTGGGCTAACGATGTTGACCGGGGCGTACCTGGGTTTGAAGCAGAATGACTTGAAGGCGCTGTTAGCGTATTCGACCATTAGCCAGTTGGGCGTGTTTGTGATGATGATTGGGCAGGAGATGGACATTGCTTTTAAGGCGCTGGTGATTGGGGTGTTGGCGCACGCCTTTTACAAGAGCGCCCTGTTTATGCTGGCGGGGATTGTGGATCATGAAACGGGCACGCGAGACATCAGGCGGTTGGGGGGGCTGCGCCAGGTGATGCCGGTGACGTTTGTGTTGACGACGGTGGCGGCGCTGTCTATGGCGGGACTGCCCCCGTTGTTGGGTTTTTTGGCGAAGGAGACGCTGCTGGCGACGGCCGTTCATCCTTCTTTCGCTATCTGGCAGAGTTATACATTGGTGGCAGCGGCGGTAGCCACCGGGGCGCTGCTGCTGGCACAGTCGGGCTTATTGGTGTATGAGACGTTTTTGGGCAAGCCGCAAGACAAATCCGTTCACGGCCATGAAGCGCCCTGGGCGATGCTGCTGGCGCCGGCCGTGCCGGTGCTGCTGTCGCTGGTTGTTAGTTTGCCGAATGCTAAATTTCTGGAGCCTTTTTTGGCGAATGCGGCGACGGCCGCTTATGGCGACAAGGTAAAAGTCTCCCTGTCCCTATGGACAGGAATTAACCTGCCCCTGTTTTTGTCGCTCATTGCCATTTCGTCAGGGTCGCTGTTGTTCTGGCGGCGGGTGCGTGTGCGCGCCTGGCAAGATGGCCTGGCGCCGGGGCTGACATTTAATGCGCTCTATGCCGGCGTGATGGCAAGTATGGATCAGTTGGCGGAATGGGCGACAGAGTTGCAACAAGGACGGCTGCGCATTTATTTGTTGATCATGTTGGTGAGCGTGGTGGCGCTGGTGCTGCTGTTGGGGGGCGCGCCACTGCCGGTGATAACGGCCGTTTCCTGGCCGACGTTAGATTTTGATGGCGAGTTGGAATTTCTGCGCCTGTTCGCCCTGTTCGTCGTGGTAGGGGCGTCGTTGGCGAGCGTGGCGCTGCGGCGTGACTTTGCCGCCATTGTGGCGTTGGGGGCATCTGGGCTGGCCGTGGCCGTGTTGATGGCCCTGGAACCGGCCCCCGACGTGGCGTTGGTGCAAATTGTGGTAGACATTTTGGCGCTGGTGATTTTGGTGCTGGCGCTGACGCGGCTGCCGCGACCGCAGCGGCAGCGGGCGCAGCGCATTCTGATTGTGCAAAGTCGTGGCGAATTGCTGCGCGATGTGTTGGTGGCGGGCGCGGTGGGGCTGGTGGTAACGGCCGTGACCTTTACCGCCCTCATTTCCCGCCCCCGCGAGAGCCAACTGACCCCTTTCTTCGCTGCCAATGCCAAGCCGCTGACCGGCGCGAAAGATATTGTTGGCGCGATTATTGTTGATTTCCGCGCATTAGACACGCTCATGGAGATTGCTGTGTTTAGTATGGCCGGGTTGGGTATCCATACCTTGCTGCGTTATGCGGCGCGTAAACATGGCGACCATGGCGCGCAGGTAGATGAACTGCCTGCGCCCACGCAATTCTTTCATTCTTTGGGCATTGGCGGCCCGCAAACGTCCCCGTTTATTCGCGCCCTCGCTTATTTTTCGCTGCCGTTGGCCCTGGTTATTGCGGCAACCCATATGATGTATGGACATGACCAGCCTGGCGATGGTTTTACGGCCGGGGTTATTATCAGCCTGGCAGTGGGTTTCTGGTACGTGGCCTTTGGTTACTATCAGACACGGCAGCGGTTGCCCTGGTTGAAGGCGGCGCCATTAATTGGCAGCGGCCTGCTGTTGGTCGTTGTCGCCGGTACGATTGCCGCCCTGGTCAACGGGCATTTTCTGTCGCCTGTTGATTTTGGCGAAAGATGGGGGCTGCCCCTGCCGTCTGGCTTTCATGTGAGCACTTCTTTTTTGTTTGAGGTGGCAATTTGCCTGGCCGTGGTAGGCAGCATGGTCTACATGTTGAATACGTTGGGACATCCTGGTGAGCAGGGAGATGGTGAACGGTAATCGGTAATCGGTAATCGGTAATCGGTAATCGGTAATCGGTAATCGGTAATCGGTAATCGGTAA
>JACSRF010000043.1 GCA_014879875.1 Anaerolinea sp. | reverse complement strand
GTGACCAGAGAGACCACACGCATCACTCGTCACATGTCACGCCGAACCCCATGAAATCCTGTAGAGCCTCAATTTTTAGGAATGGCTACTTCAATAAGTGGGTCAAGATTGGTTCAATCTTCGGAGATTGAACCAATCTAACATGAAGGCTATCCCCGATAATCATGGGGTGAACGAGATGGGGATGTAGAGGAAGGCTGCGGGCAGCGCCTCAGTTCGCTCCGTACTCTGGTTGTTTTGCCATCGCGTTTCTGGCCTGGTGGAGACAGCAACAGCGTGCAAAGTGATTTCGCCTGGCTGGTTGCTGAGCAGCACGCGGATGGTAACGGCCGTTTCCTCATGTCCGGCAAAATCGCCAGGCTGGCAGATAACGGTATCCTGGCGCTGCTGGCAGTTTGCCGCCGGCGTTACTGACAGTAAATAGGCGTGCAGGGGCAGCGTTACGGTGAGCGTCACATCCGGCATGGCAATCGTTGTTTTATTGACAATGCGTACCTCATATTCCAGGGGCCAACCGGCATAAACCGGGTCGGCTGAGTCAGCGAGGGTGATAAACAGGTCTGCATCTTCAATTTCTTTCGTTTCCGGCAGGCAAAACAGGGTGGGCGTCGTCTCAAACGGGTGCAGGCTGCGCTGCGTCCAGTAGGCGTCAATGACGTCGGCCCAGGTGACTGCACTGCTGCCCTTCGTAATAAATTGGTAAGGATGTGGGTTCAGCACGTCTACGACGGTACCGCCGATCACCACATTTTCAGCAATGGTGTGGGTGTTGGTGTACCACAGAGCTTGCCACGGATGGTAAAACGCACCTGCCAGCTCCATGGGGACGAAGGGTGTAAACAGGGCAATGCCCGAAACTCCGTTGAAGTTCCACCACTCTGGCTGCGGGTCCCACCAGGGTAGGCCATTCTGGTTAATTTTGAGGGTAACGGCATTATTAATAGCTTGCTGTGCGGCAATGGCCTTCAGGGCGACATCGGGTGACAGGGTAATGAACTGCTGCGCTAACGAGAGGGCAAACCCACCCATGTCGGCCAGGGCATCAGGTGGATTGAGCTGGTAATCGCTGACCTCGCCGCAGAAGGTCGTATCGTAGAGGCTGGCGGTGTTGGCGGTGGCCGCATAGGCGTTGAGAAGGGCAACGGCCGTTTCTCCAGGATTACTGGCAAAACTGTTCATCAACCCGGCCGCCACCTCATCCCACCTCTCCTTAATGAGCGGGATTTTGCTGTTATCAACGGCGATGAGCACGTTGGGGTGATTGTTGGGCGGAATAACGGCCGCATAACTGGTGGCAATTCGATTTGCCATCTCGACGGGCGTCATGCTCAATTCCAGGTCGGCCAGGGCCGCGCCAACCATCGGTGGGTCAAAGAAAGCGTAATTGGGAGCGGCGATCGTTGTCACGGCATAAGGCGTCACCTCGGTAAGCTGCTCAATGGAGGCCGCAAAGCAGTGCAGCAAGTCCAGCACGTCAATTTTGTTGGCGCCGTCATTCGTGCCCACGTTGAGGGCAAAGGCCAGGTCGTATGGCGTCAGCAGGCGCGCCCCGGACGAATCCGGCGTGTGATGGTCGGTGAAGTTGGGGTTGATGTCTACGTCCAGCGGCATGGGGATGGCGTTGTCCGTGCTGCGGATGGGCGCCGCCGCGGTGATGATGCTGGCAATGGTCGGTTGGGAATAGGGTGCAAGTGGCCCACCATGCCCAATGTAGGAGAACAAGGTTTTGGCTGCCGGGTATTCCTGACGCGCCCAGAGTAAGAACCCGCCTAATGTCGCGCCGGCGGTGACGTCGTACTCTGTCAGCAGTGGGTCGAGCGCGCCGCTGCTGTCGGGCAGGCCGGCAATGGGCGTGACGCTGCCATTTTGCGCCACCAGGATGTGGGTGTCGCCATAGTCGTCGAGGTCGGCCAGAATGACGGCCGTTACATCCTCAAACCCATGGGTGGCGTTAACCAGACTTGCCACCGTAGCTGTATACTTATAAGTCAGGTTCACCATCTCATTGGCGTCGCGGTTGTTGTCAAATGCCAGAACGTAGATTGCCAGTAAAGCAGCGTTGGGTTGTTCGGAAGGCGCCGCTGGAAATGCGCTGGCTGCTTGCGCCCGAACACAGAGCACGCTCGTTAACGCGAGCAGCGCCATACTTAGCAGCAGCGCCGCGCCTGATATCCGTAAGCGGTTAAGTTGATTTTCGTTTCGCATGTTTACTCCGTCTCCACTACTCGTTCAACCCCCCAATGATGTTGTTGTTCTGAATGTTGAAACGGGAAGGACTTATAGATGTGGCTCTTTGGGAATTCAGGGATCTGTTACCGCTTATACAGTAGCACAGCTTACGCCATTATGAAATCAAAAATCATTTACCGGTGCAGTGCAGTTTTTACCAGATGTCTGTCTGTCCCGTCCAAATGTGGGATGATTTCATCAGGCTTGTTCACGTTGTTGGGATGATTTCAGGCGTGGGCCTGATTTTTTATAGACAAGGGGTTGCCTACCCAGTGACGCTGGCAAAAGAAGGTGTAAACACAGATAGGAAGAACACAGATAAAGCCAAAAAAGAACTGTGTTT
>JACSRF010000044.1 GCA_014879875.1 Anaerolinea sp. | reverse complement strand
CGCTCAGGGCAGGCTGTGATGCGTGACGAGTGATGCGTGACCAGAGAGACCACACGCATCACTCGTCACGCCGAACCCCATGAAATCCTGTAGAGCCAAAACTCTTTCATCTCCGTGTTCTCTGTGCCTTCTCCGTGACACTCTGTGTTCCTGCTTTCTTACCCTACATGCGCTCCGGGATTTCAATGCCCAGCAGCGTCAACACCAGTTCCGACACACGCAGGAAGAGTTGGGTGACGCCGAGCCAGGAGGTTTGCACGGCCGTATCCCTTTCGCTAAGGATGTGGCACGCATTGTAAAAGCGGTTGAACTCATTCGCCAGTGTGTAGATGTACTCGGCCATGTAGCTGGGCATGCGCGTCTCGTAAGCCTGGCGCAGCGCATCAGGCAGCTGCGCCAATTGCAGCAGCAGAGCGCGTTCCGCCTCTACCGTTGGCGGTAAAATGCTGCCGGGCGCTATTGACTGTGCTGCCGCTTTCGTCAAAATGGAGCGAGCGCGCACGGTGGTATAGAGCAAATAAGGGCCGGTGCGCCCTTCAAACGAGGAGAAGCGATCCAGGTCAAAAATGTAATCCTTCATGCGCTGGTTCATCAGGTCGGCGTATTTCAGCGCCGCCAACCCTACCATGCGCGCAATTTCCAGCCGTTCCGCTTCGGCGTATTCGTCAGCCACGTGGCTTTCCGCCATGCGCGCCAGCGCCGCGTCAATCACCAGTTGGATCAAATCCTTCAGTTTCATGACGCCGCCTTCGCGCGTCTTGAACGGCTTGCCATCTTTGCCATTCATTGTGCCGAAGTAGTTGTGTTCCAGGCCAACCTCTGGCGGCGTGATGCCGCTTTTGTAAGCGGCGCGGAACACCTGCTCAAAATGCTGCCGCTGTCGGTGATCTACCACATAGAGAATCAACTGCGCGCCCAATTCCTGCACGCGCCGGTCAATGGTCGCCAGGTCGGTTGTGCCATACATCACCGCCCCGTCTGATTTGCGCAGGATGAGTGGGGGCGTCGGCTTGTTGTCGTCGGGCAGGGCGATGTCCATGATCAGCGCGCCCTGGCTTTCGCTGGTGCAGCCTTGCGCTTGTAAACGGGCGATCATGCCGTCAATGCAGTCTTGCACGTCGCTTTCCCCCAGCCACAGGTCGAAGTGGATGGCGAGTGCGCCGTAATCTTCCTTTAGCCCGGCCACGGAAACGTCCACGAAATGCTGCCAGAGGGCGCGGTATCCGGCACGGCCGTTTTGCAATTCCATCGTTGCCAGCCGTGAGGCTTCCATCACGGCCGTATCCTCTTTGGCGCGGGCGCTGGCCGCCGGGTAAATCTCTTCCAGGTCGGTCAGGGTGATGGGCGACTCGGCCGGGAAGGGGCCGGGGTTGTCGGCGTCGAAGTAAGGCCAACCAGGATTGCGACGCGCCAGTTCGACAATGATCATGCCCATTTGCGTGCCCCAATCCCCCAAATGCACGTCGCCGATGACGTCGTCGCCCATGAAGCGGAACAGCCGCTTAATGCTCTCGCCGATGATCCCCGCGCGCAAATGGCCGACGTGCATCGGCTTGGCGACGTTGGCCCCGCCATAATCTACGACGACGCGGCGCGGCGTGGCTACCGGGGCGACGCCGCGCCGCTCATCGTCGGCCATCGCTTGCAGCCATTGCGCCAGGAAGGGGTCGCTGAGGGTCAGGTTGATGAAACCTGGCCCGGCCAGGTTGATGTCGGCGAAGATGGGCGCGCCCTGTTGCAAATGGGCGACGATTTGTGCGGCGATGTCGCGCGGCTTTTGCCCATGCGCTTTGGCGGCGGGCAGCGCGCCATTGCATTGGAACTGGCCCAGGTCGGGCCGGCCAGAAACGACGACTTCGCCATAGCTGCGGTCATAACCGGCAGCGGCGAAGGCGTCGCTGAGGATGTCGGTGAGGTGTTGGGTTAATGGTTGCATAGATTTCCTTATCAAGAGTTGTTGCCTGACCCTTGTGTTCCGAATTTCCTTATCGCCCGATGTCAGTACGGTAGTGTGCGCCGTCGAAATGGATGTGGGCGACGCCGGTATAAGCGCGGGCAACGGCCGTTTGCAGATCGCTGCCCACCGCACTCACCGCCAGCACGCGGCCGCCGTTGGTGACAATTTGCCCGCTGGCTGCCTGCGTCCCGGCATGGAATAGTACCACATCTGGCGGCACACTATCCAGTCCGCTGATGGGCGCGCCTTTGGGGTAGCTGCCAGGGTAGCCCGGTGCGGCCATCACCACTGTCGCTGCCGCGCCGGGTTTGGCGCGCGCCATCGCTGACGTCAGGCTCCCATTTATGCACGCCAGCATGATCTCCGCCAGGTCGCCGTCGAGCAGGGGTAGAATAACCTGCGTTTCCGGGTCGCCAAAGCGGCAGTTAAACTCCAATACCTTTGGCCCGCTCTCTGTGAGCATCAGCCCGGCGTAGAGGATGCCGACGTAGGGCGTTCCTCGTGCGGCCATGCCGCGCACGGTGGGCTGGATGACGGTGCGCATGATCTGGTCAATGAGCGCCGTGTCTACATCAGGGGGTGGGGTGTAAGCGCCCATGCCGCCGGTGTTCGGACCT
>JACSRF010000333.1 GCA_014879875.1 Anaerolinea sp. | reverse complement strand
CGCTCACCACCGCCATCACCCCGGACGAAGCCGCTATGCAGCGCTTACGTGAGCGTATTCCCGCGGCGGCATTACCGGCGCTGCTGCACCTGCTTGCCGAACCGGGACAGGTGGGGCTGGCGGCTTATTGGGTGGGGCAGGAAGCGGACGGCGCTTACCTGAATGCTGATGCCCCCATGCCGCTGGCCTCAGTGGCCAAGGTGATTAATTTGGTCGCCTATGCGGAAGCGGCCGCTGCCGGTGACGTGAATCCGCTGCTTACCATATCATTGGCCGAATTGGAACGATATTATTTGCCTGGCCTGGACCTGGGCGCGCACAACCTGGCAGTAGAGAGCCTGACGGAAAACGGCCGTACCTTTGGCGACCCACCCAACCTCTTGCTCGAAGCTGTGCCGGAGATGATGATCCGCTACAGTTCCAATGCCGCCTCTGATTATTTGCACATGTTATTGGGGCAGCGGCGACTGGAAGAAACGGCCGTTGCCCTCAACCTCAGCAGCCAGACCGCTCCCTGCCCTTTCCTGGCGCAATTCCTGGCGATGGCGAACTACACCCGCGCCACAGGCAGCGACGTAGACGCCATCCGTGACTTCATGGACAACCCGACCGACTACGGCGTCTATGCCATGCTCCTCGCCGACGCCTTCAGCAGCAGCCAGGCCTTCCGCGACGCACAAATTGCCTGGCGGCAGCAGGAACGTCGCCCCAGCGGGGCGACACAGCGATTGTTCACCGCCGCCCTCAGTCCACAAGGCAGCGCCAACGATTACGCCAACCTGATGGCGCGCATCGCCCTGAACGGCCTCAGCAACGGCGACAGCAGCTATACCGCCCGCCGCTACCTGGAATGGCCCATGCAGTTCAACAGCAACCAGGAATTCTTCACCAATCTGGGTTACAAAAATGGCTCGCTGCCCGGCGTCCTCACCACCGTTTACTATGCTTACACCCGCAGCAGCGCCAGCCCCGTCGTCGTCGCCCTTTTCTTTCGTGACCTGCCCAATCGTACCTATCAGGAATGGCGGCGCAATCTGGCGCACGACGAACTGGCGCGCTGGCTGCTGGCTGACCCGCAAGCCATCCCCATCTTGCGCGATGTGCTACAATAATCAGTGTCGAACGATTGCGAAAATCGGGCTCTACAGGATTTCATGGGGTTCGGCGTGACATATGACGAGTGATGCGTGTGGTCTCTCTGGTCACGCATCACGGCATGTCAACCCCCTGAGTTCCCAAAGAGCCAAAAATCGTTTGGCACAGGCGGCGTCATGTGGCAAAAACTTTTGCGCTTCATGATTTCAGGCGGGTGTGCCATCAGCGCGGCCGTTGCCCTGATCAACACAACTGGTCACAGCACGGCCGTCGCCGATCACGATTTATACCTGCCCCTTCTCTACAAACTGCCAGGCCCCAACTTGCCGGGCGATGGCCTGCTGCACAACCCTTCCTTTGAGGAGGGGTGGACTGACCTGCCGCCGGCGCCTGGCTACCTGATCAACCAACAGCCTCATGCCTGGACGTTGACATGGATTAAACCGGGACGGCCGCTTTACGACAGCAGCGACCTGGCCGGCGGCGTCCCGGAATGTGTTCACAAGCTAAGCGATCAACTTCCCCCCGACGAACAGCCTGGCGGGCCAAACGCCCTCATCCTCGATGGCCGCGTCACCTACAAGCTGTTTCACGCCAGCGCCCCCTTTGGCGCCGAGCTGCGCCAGACCATCTACGGCCTGGAACCGGGCACAAACTGGCAGCTTATCGCGCCCATTCAGGTTCATTTACACGATGATGCAGACCCTTATGGCGCTGAAGCGGGGGTATGGGTAAACGAGGTAGGCGGCTGGGTAAATGGCGTCAACATGGGCGACCGCACCTGGTATGAACATGTCGTTACGTTCACCGTTCCGGCGAATGGGCAGGCGGCCGTTGTGCTGCGCGTCAAAAGCAAATGGCCGCGCGCGAAAGATTTTTTCGTGGACCATTTGCGCCTTTTGGAGGTCGGTAAGCGGTGAACGGCCGTTCCCCACCAGAATCTACGCCACGAGAGAATAGTAAAAAGGGGAACGGCCGTTTCCCTTCCAAACCTTTTGCCCCTCTCCAAAACCTCGCCCAACCTGCACCACGAGAACCGACCACCACTTTGGCAAAGGACTACGACCAAAAACCGTCAAAAATGATTGGATAGCAGCCCGCCCTAACGGCCAGCGTCACCCGCCGAACCGCCAAACCAACGCCTTGCCCGTCCAAAACCTGGCGGCGGTTCGGTCGGGTGGACGCGGTGTTGGGCGAACCCGTGAGACCTGGACTGCGTTTAGCAAAACGCTATCATCCACTAGCGCCTTCCATCAACCAACCGGTTGTTAATTCCGCGCCGCGTAGCCCCACGGTCAGGTTGATCCTTTGTTGGGGGCCTGTTTCTGAGCATTGTTCTACTCCAATACTATACCGCTTACACCGTTGTCTTGGATTTCACCTCGAACTCTAGCGTTGACCGGTAGAAACAGACTTCAAACTCCATAAAAAAGTTGGTCTGCCCCAAAATTAACGGCACAGCGCCGCTATTCACCCAAGCGAA
>JACSRF010000521.1 GCA_014879875.1 Anaerolinea sp. | reverse complement strand
ACCTGCAACACCTGACGGCCGGCGACGTCATCCGGCGCAGCACCTACATGTTGGCGGGGCAAGCGGTAGCCGTGCGCGTCAGCGGCGACCCGGATGGCAATGATGGGCTGCACTATCTCTACAGCGACCATCCTTCGACAAGCTCAGGACAGGCCTCGGCAGCGCCAGCGCCATGCAGAAGAGCGATGGCAGCGCGCCCATCATCACCCGCTACCTACCCTTTGGCGGCTACCGTGGCGGCAGCGGGCCAAACCAGGTGACGGACCGGGGTTTTACCGGGCAGCCAGAAAACATGGACTTGGGATTGTACTATTACCAGGCGCGGTATTATGTGCCTTATTTGGAATAAAGGGACACAGAGTTACACGGAGAATACACAGAGAGCTTACCCGTTGAACAAGAACATTTAACACAAAGAGACAAAGATGCAAAGGGTTTTCTTCTTCTTTGTTTCTTTCTATCTTTGCGCCTTTGTATTAAATTCTTTTCTGGCTTGTCCAGGCTAAGATTGAGGCGGGCAAGAAGGTGGGCGTCAGATCAACCGGCTGCTGGATATCCAGGGCGGCGATGGCTTCTATTGATTGCCAGAAAAACATTTCGGCTGGAAGGGCGACCACAAGGGTCGCCCCTACAGCACCAATTCCATTTGGGAAATTTAGCTGCTGGCAGCCGACTGCTGGTCGGCGAACGCCTGGGCGCTCTGGCGCAGGTCGGCGGCATCTGGCGGCTGCCAGCCTTGCAGATTGCTCCTGACCAGGTCTTGCAGCAGGCTCATCTGCGCCGGGCCATCATTCAGGCAAGGGATGTATTGATACTGCCGCCCACCCGCCTCTAAAAATAGTTTTTTATTCTGCTCCGCCATCTCTTCCAGCGTCTCCAGGCAGTCAACGGCAAAACCGGGGCAGATGGTGTCCACGCGCTCCAGGCCGCCTTGCGCCCACGCCGCCAGCGTTTTGTCGGTGTAAGGTTGCAGCCACTCCTCCGGGCCAAAGCGGGATTGAAAACAGACCTGGTATTCCTCCTTGCTTAACTTTAGCTTTGCGGCGACGAGGCGGGCTGTTTTGTAGCAGAAGCAGTGGTAAGGGTCCCCTTTGGCAAAGTAGCTTTGCGGGATGCCGTGGAAGGAGAAGAGGAGTTTGGGGGAACGGCCGTTTTCCGCCCAAAATCGCTGGATACTTTCCGCCAGTCCATCAATATATCGCGGATGGTCATGATAACCGGTGATGGTGCGCAGTTCCGGCGTCCAGCGCCACCGCTTGAGTTCAGCGAACAGCACGTCAAAGATAGTCGCCGTCGTCGTCGCCGAGTATTGGGGGAAGAGCGGCAGTACCAGAATGCGCTGCACATTAGCCTGGCGCAGCGCCTCCAGCTTTTCGACGATGGAAGGACGGCCGTAACGCATCGCTAACTCCACGCGGATCGCATCGCCCCAGGTCTCGGCCAGTTCGGTCGCCATCTGCCGGGCGATGCTTTGCGAGTAAACAAACAGCGGTGAGCCTTCTTCTGTCCAGATGGAGGCATACAGTTTGGCCGACTTTTTCGGGCGCACGTTGAGAATGATGCCGTTGAGGATCGGTTTCCACAACCAGGCCGGCCATTCAATCACCCGCGAGTCGCCCAGGAACTGGCGCAAATACGGCCGCAGCGCCCTGGCCGTCGGCGCTTCTGGCGTGCCCAGGTTCACCAGCAAAACGCCGGTGCGTACCGGCGTGCCATGCTCATAATGTTCGTGTCCGACGTATTTTCCCATGTGTACCCTCATCCCCCCTGCTCATACGTTTTGGCAATGGCCAGGTGGACGGCGTTCATCATTTCGTTGATGCGGCGCATGAGGCGCAGGTTGTCCTCTGACTGGACCCCGGCCGTGGGTGATGTGCTCAGCGCCGTCTCCACCAGCATATCACGGAAAAAGAGCGTCGCGCTCAGGGTGTCAGTCAGCGAGAGATGATCCGTTTGCGCCAGCCAGCCATAAGCCTCCCCCACCGTCCTGGCTTCTTCCAACAGCAGCTGATGATTGTTTTGGGTGGCGACGTATTGCAGCGTCAACCCCATTAGCCGCTGGCCGAGTTGGCGGTGTTGGCCGCGGTTGTTTACGGCAACGGCCGTTAACCAGGGTTTCCCTTCCGGCTGGCTGATTTCCGACCGGGTCTGAATCATCGCCTGCTGCGCCCAGGTTAGCTCAACGGCCGTTGTCGCTCTCCCTTGCCGATTTTCATCAGCGAAACGCTCAAGGTCACTCAAGGCAAGACGGCGGTGTCCTCCCGGCGTGCGCATGTGGGGAATCTCCCCCCTGTCTGTCCAACGGCGTAGGGTGGCGCTATGTACCCCCAGATGTTCCGCCGCTTCTGGCAAAGAAAGCCATTTTTCCTGGTTGGTTACTTTTGACATGATAGTTTTCTGCGCTAAAATCTACACAAATCTTACTAAAAATACACAATGCTATTTATTTTACAACAGCCTTATCAGGCGTCCAAACAAGATTATGGCTCTTTGGGAACTCAGGGGGTTAACAGGCCCCTTCGACGACGGACGGCAGCCGTCCGCGCTCAGGGCAGGCTGTGATGCGTGACGAGTGATG
>JACSRF010000331.1 GCA_014879875.1 Anaerolinea sp. | reverse complement strand
TTCGGCCGTTACAGCCAGTGAAACCACGCCTACAATGATGATAATTACGTAGGAAATAAACAGCTTCCAACCCAAATGCTGCCGAATTGTTTTCATGCCATCTCATCCTCAAAGCGATATCCAGCGCCCCAGACGGTGGCAATCATCGTTGGCTGAGTAGGATCGTCTTCAACTTTCTTGCGCAGACGACCGATATGAACATCTACCACCCGATCATCGCCATAGTAATCATGGCCCCATACCTTGTCAATTAGCTGCTCCCGGCTAAGGGCACGGCCGTGATGGTTCATCAGCGTTTGCAGCAGGTCAAATTCAATAGGAGTCAGGTCCAGCGATTGGCCTTCTTTCCACGCCAACCGGGCCTCCTCGTCCAGGCGCAGGTGTGCGAAGACCAGCTCTTTTTTAGCACTGCCACCGCCCAGCCGCCGCAGGGATGCCTTAATGCGGGCTACTAATTCCCGTGGACTGAAGGGTTTGGTCACGTAATCGTCTGCGCCCATTCCCAGGCCAATTACTTTATCTGCTTCATCAGCCTTGGCGGTCAGCATGATGACGTAAACATTTGAAGTCTGCCGCAGTTGGCGCAAAACCTCCAGCCCGTCAATTTCTGGCAGCATAATGTCCAGCACGACCAGATCGGGTTGAAAGTCACGAAAGACGAGGAGGGCGGAACGGCCGTTGGTCGCCGTTTGTACCGTGTATCCTTCCTGTTGCAGGTAAGCCCGCACTGTATTGAGCAGCGTCAATTCATCATCAACAACGAGAATCTTAAAAGCCATAGCTTATTTTAGCCGAAATTGTGGATCCACCACTTTACTGCTCAAATTCCGCGTCGGCAATCATACCAGGCTTGAGGACCAGGCGAGGATTTTCCAGGCTGATAACAACCGCATACACCAGGCGTACCCGATCCTCCTTCGTCTGAATATTTGAAGGGGTAAACTCCGCCTCGTCAGCTTGTGGGGGCGCTTTATTTCATCCGGGCAATTTTCCAGTCTGAAACGTGCCGATTTTCTTTGAATCCCGTAGTGACTCAGCCAGCAACACCATCGCTGGCAATCGGAGCTATCTCAGATTTACCCAGAAGTAAATCCGACCTGATGGCTGAAAATGCCATCCTCCGTCAACAAGTCATTGTCCTTAATCGGCAGGTGAAACGGCCGAAATTCACTACCAGAGACGGTCAGGCATCTGTTTGGGGTTGTCTATTGGATGATATTTGAGCCCGACCTGGCCATCAATGGCAAGGTCATTATCAATTTTGACACCTTATCAACCAATGCTCCATGCAAGTCCCTGTTCCGAACAAGCAGAAATGTCGTTCTAAAGCCGTGGAAAAGCCTCAGATCGGCCGTGGATGAATTATCTCGCCCTTACAATGGGTATAAATTCCGTCCGGCTTTTTCGTCGCAAATGATACATTAACATAACGTCCAATCCCCTGTGGGTATAAACCAAAACCCCACAAAATCCCCGAAAGTTGTTTTTCTCTTTGGGACTTTGTGGGGGTTTCCGCGTAACAGACAACGACTAAATCACCCAGATGGTTTTCAATATTGATTTTTCAAAGGTCAAACAAGGCCAATTGGGCCAGCTCCGTTTCCCAGGCAAGACCAAGCTGTTGAAAGGCAGCAACGGCCGTTTCCAAACCAACCTTCCCCACTTCACCCCCCACAAATCGACCTGAATGATACCGTGCCAGCGCCGCTTCGTACGGCATCTCCATCTGTTCGGCAAGCCGTACGGCCGTTTCCATTCCCCCAATCGCTTCTGCCAGACGGCCGTTTAAAAACGCCTGCCACGCCGTGCAAATTTGTAGAGACGGCCGTCCAATCGGGAACGTTTTGCTGAACCCTTGCAGCTTTTTCAGCCCCGCCGCCGCCCCCGCTTGCAGTGCCGCCATCTCGGCCCCATCCTTCGCCTGCTCCCACAGCCACAGGTACGCCATCGTGACGCTCACCACTGGGGCCAACTGTACGTGTACAAGAATACGGCCGTCTACAAAATCGGGTAAAAACGCGGCCAACGTCTGCCGCAGCGCCGCCACATCCCCCAGCCGCATCTGGCAGCGAATCAGCGTATCGTAAACGGCAAACTGGGTCAGCGTCACGGGCTTCTCAACCGTCAGGGAAGCCTGGGCCAGTTCAATCGCCTCGGCATAGCGGCCCAGCGGCACCAGCCCCGCCCCCCGAAACGCCAGCGTCAGGGCAATCTGGTTGCTGCTGTTGGTCGCTTCCCCGGCACGATGGGCCGCTTCCCGCGTCGTCAGCGCCGCTTCAAACTGGCCGCGCACCGTCTGCACCTCGGCCATCGTGCCATACGCCTGGGCTTACCTGCCATTTGTCCTGTTCACCAAGTATTGGATTACATTCATGCCCAACAGAATTTGCAGGAGATCATCGACTTGGTACCCAAGAGCGTCCAAAAGAAGCACAAGATAGCCAGCAAGCGGCAGAAACTACTTTGGGATGGCGATATTCAGGGCTTACAACAGGAAATCATTCGTATGCTAACTGGCAGAAAACAGGAGAAGGCTCTCAAAAAGTGGCAAACTTACTTTGAAAGCAATGCCCAGCGCA
>JACSRF010000334.1 GCA_014879875.1 Anaerolinea sp. | reverse complement strand
AGAATCCCTACGGTTTAGTCAGGTGAACGGGATGCTTCACTCCGAAGACAGCCTGCCCTGAGTGCAGCCAAAGGGTTCAGCCTGACGCTTTTCATTTGTAAAGGGTATTTTGACAGTATTGAATCATGCCACAACTCCCTACTTTTGGGGTGGAGACTTTAGCCGGAGCGGAACTGGCTAAAACCTCTACTCCGGGAAGTAATTCATGGTTCAACGGCCGCTTTAACCGGCAGTTTGAGGGTAAAGACGCTGCCGACGTCCACTTCGCTCTCGACCAGGATTTCGCCGTCGTGCGCTTCGACCAGGCTTTTGACAATAGCCAGCCCCAACCCGGTACCCACCGCCAGTGAACGATGCCCTTTGACACGGCTGTAGCGGTCGAAAATGTGGGGGAGTTCGTCGGTGGGGATGCCATAGCCATTGTCTTTGACTTCGACGTAGGCGTAACGGCCGTTTAACCACGTCTTCACCCATACATTTCCTCCATCTGGCGTGTACTTCACGGCATTGGAGATCAGGTTGGTGATGACGCGCTTGAGCTTTTGCCTGTCGCCATCCACCAGAATGGGATCCGGCGCCAGGGTTTCGTCATAGCTGAGCACAATCTGTTTTTCGCGGGCCGGCGCCAGCAAGGTCTCGGCGACCACTTGCGTCAACAACGCCAGATCAACCTCGCTGCGCTCCAGCAGCATAGGCGTACCAGATTGCAGTTTCTCAATTTCCAGGATGTTGTTCACGATTTCCAGCAAGGTATCTTGTCCACGCAAGATAATTTTGGAAATGTTAACCTGTTGCTCTCGTTCTAATTCCCGGTCGCGCAGGATACTGGCGTACCCTTTGATACTGGTGAGAGGCGTGCGCATGTCGTGGGTAAGCACCGCCAGAAACGCATCTTTCTCTTTACTCAAAGCGGCTAAACCGCTGTTGGCCTGCGCCAGTTCTTGATTGACCCGCGCCAGATCGCTGGTACGTTCAGCGATTAGATCTTCCAGGTGCTCCATTTGCTGCTTGGTCTGGTTGACGTAGAGGCGAAAGGCATAGGAAGACAAAATGATGGGGAGAAAGAAAATGCCAATGCCGATGATGTTGAATTCCTGGACGGCAAAGGCCAACACGCCACCGCCGACGCTGATGACCAATACATTAATCGGGATGGCCCAACGATGCTGTTTCCAAATGTCGAGTGGATTGAGGCCGCTTTGTAAATGCAGCAGCCCAATGAGCAGCCAGAGGTTCACCTGGTCATTGATAATGGCCGTAATGAGCCAGGCCAACATGACGCCAATGATCGGGGTGGCGCTGAACAGCGCGTGAATGAATTGAAAAGCGAGACCGGCCAGGTAGATGGCGGTGGCGCTCATGCCGATGTTGAAGCCAATCCGTTCGGCGGCGCCATGCCACCCTTTCCAGTTTTGTCGCAGGTTGATCAACGTAACGGTGGTGACGCCGGCAGCGGCGACGATGGTGGCGGGAATGGGACCGTAGAGGGAGATGGTAGCGATGCTAACGGCCGTTCCCACCTCTACCGTAACATTCCCGCCAATGAGTGAAGTTGCCGTGATTTGGGCGGCGATTGCCAACAATACGAGCAGTGCAAAAACGAGAGGTAGATCATACGTTGGCAGCAAAAACAACCCCCAGGCAACCAATAAAACACCCAACCCACTGATGAGCCAGAGATAAAGATTACGTGGGGTTATTTTTAGCGAATGGCGCAACGAAGTTCCTCTCAACGTTTACGGACTCACCAGACCAATGATGCGATCATAGGCATTATCATACCCTATCGTCAAAAGTTTGACCGTTATTAACAAGTAAATCCCCATGATTTTCAGGCCATGGGGATACAAGTTTATCCGATTATGAAGGATATGTGTCAAGAATTAATCGACCGTTTCACGCACCCCTGTCCAGACGTAGCCGCCTGTCCAGACGTAGCCGCCTGTCCAGACGTAGCCGCCTGTCCAGACATAGCCACCCGGCCAGGCAGTGTCACCTGTCCAGACATAACCGCTTTGCCAAAGCGTATCACCGGTAACAGGCTCCCAATCGGTACTACCTGTCCAGACGTAACCACCTGTCCAGACGTAACCGCCTGTCCAAACGTAACCACCCGTCCAAACATAGCCACCTGTCCAGACATAGCCACCTGTCCAGACATAACCGCCTGTCCAGACGTAACCACTGGCGTCGGTTAATGGATACCCGTTTTCATCAACGATGATGAATTGTCCGTCCTGGTAGGTGGTGGGGCCAACGTAGGGCGTGCCCACGACCATACCCACATTGGCTTCACCTTGCGGTGGGTTGAGAACGGCGTCTGGCGCCCAAACGCGCCCCGCGCCCTGTTGGAAAATGCTCCAGGCTAACGCGCCATCGGCGTAAACGGCCGGCTGCGCCGACTGCATCAGGGCATATTTCACCTGGTTGGGGGTCATGGTGGGGTTTTGTTGCAGCATCAAGGCGACGACGCCGCTGGTAGCAGCCGCAGAAGCGGATGAACCGGCAATGCTGTAAAAATTACCCCGGATGCGCAGGTCACGGTGCTCGCGCGCCCAAGAACCGGTAGTGATCTCGACGGGCATGTGCGCCCCTGGGGCTACCACATCTGGCTTGACAAATCCCGTTTCCGTTGGGCCTGCCCCACTGAATGGGGTGATGTAATCATCGCCGGTATCAGCGGGGGTGTAGTTGTCTGTAAAGGAGCCAACGGTGATGATATATGGGTCGTTGCCTGGGGCAGCGATGGTCAGCGGGTCTGGGCCGCTGTTGCCCGCCGCCGCGACGACGACAATTCCGGCATCCCACAGGGCTTCTACCGCCTGGTTAAGTGGATCCGCCCAGTAGGGACTGTTGATACCGGCAATGAGCGACAGGTTGACGACGCGGATGTTGTAGGTATCTTTGTGTTGCAGAATCCAATCCAGCCCCTCGATGATGTCGCTGTATTGACCCTGACCATTTGCGTCCAAAACGCGCACATCCACGAAGTTAACAGCCGGCGCAACGCCTAAATAGCGCCCTTCGTATTGCTCGCTATTCCCGATCAAACTGGACATCATGGTACCGTGCCCATGAGGGTCTTTCTTGGGCATGCCTCCGTCTATTGCATCATAGTAAGCCACTATACGGTTACGAGGAATGGGGAGGGCCATGCCAGTGTCAACGACAGCCACCGTAACACCGGCGCCATTAATACCGGTGCTCCACACCTGGTCAGCGCCAATTACCTCAGTGAAATGAGTGGTAGGCGCCCCGTTGCCAGCGACCCGCGCGACGCCATTTTCATAAATTGCCTGGACACGGCCGTCTGCCTGCAAAGCGGCCACGTTTTCTGCAGGAATGGTCGCAGCGACGGCATTAATAATGGCTAATACTTCTTTGATTTGCCCATTGTATGTATGCACTACGTCTGCCGCAGTATCTACGTTCTGCGCCTGGATGATGAGCGTGTTGCTCTCTGCGGGCGCGGCGCGGATACTAAAGACGGTCGTTAGTGCGACAAGGAGGAATGTGAATAATATTATTTGTTTCTTCATAAGTTTACTCCCACGTTCACACATTAAGTTTACCAATATGAACTGCTCGGTAAGTGGTAAGACCGCCCAAAGACGGCATATGCACTACTGCCCTTATCATTCTATATATCTTGTTGCTGTTCAATAGGAAATAAGGATATACATGACCTTTTTCCTATGCGGAAGTGGCGGGCACAGCTAACCGGCGCGAGGGGAAGCGCACACCGCTGACCGTTTATTGTTTATTACGGCTCTTTGGGATTTCGCGGGGGCAGCCCCATATACGGGTTTGGAGTAGAGGCTTTAGCCGGTTTTTGCGCACATGTTCCGGCTAAAGCCTCCACTCCCCGCGAATTCCTGGAGAACCTCAACTGTTTACTGATTCTTTAGCAGTGCGGGGAGTTTCATGGTGAAGGTGCTGCCGGCGCCTTCTGTGCTTATAACAGAAATTTGACCGTGATGCGCTTCCACCAGGCTTTTGACAATTGCCAACCCCAGTCCCGTGCCGACAGCAATGTGGCGATGTCCTTTGACACGGCGGAAACGATCAAAAATGTATGGGAGTTCATCAGCGGGGATACCATATCCGGTGTCTTTAACGTCTACCACAGCGTATTCGTCATGTTGATCCGTTTGCACGGAAACCATCCCACCGGCCTCGGTATACTTGACCGCATTGGAAATCAGATTCATGAGCACGCGCTTTATTTTCTCGCGGTCACCAGTGACGATTATCTCTCGTGGATTTTCGTCATAGTGCAGCGTGATGTTTTTTTCTTGTGCTTGCGCTTGAATAGTTTCGCTAACAAACGTTGCCAGGTAAGCCAGGTCGAAATCGGTAAGATTTAGCTCAATAGGATCGCCTGATTGTAATTCTTCAATTTCGAGGATGTTATTGACAATTTCCATTAAGGAATCCTGGCTGCGTTGTAAAATTTGCGCGATATGCTTTTGTTCTTTTTCTCCTATACTTCCTCTGCTTAACACGGTTGTATATCCCTGAATGACACTTAAAGGAGAACGCATATCATGGGTTAACACGGCTAAAAAAGCATCTTTTGTTTTGTGCAGTTCGGCAAGTTCGGCATTGGCAACCTGTAAATCGGCAGTGCGGGTAGCAACCAGAACTTCCAAATGTTCCATCTGTTGTTTGGTTTGATTGACGTATAGACGAAAGGCATATGCAGATAAAACGATGGGGAGAAAGAAGATGCCAATACCGATAATATCGAATTCCTGCACAGCGAAGGAGAGAACAGCCCCGCCCATGCTCATCACCAGGACATTAATGGGTATCGCCCATTTGTTTTGATGCCACAATTTGACCGGATCGGCCTGATTTTGTAGGTGCAGCAGGCCGATGAGCAGCCATAAGTTAATTTGATCGTTGACAATGGCGGCGGCAAGCCAGGACATGACAATTTGCAGCAGTAAGTTGCCTGTCATCCAGGTTTGCAGGAATTCAAAGAGTGTCCCGGCGATGAAAATGGAAATGGCGCCTATGCCAATGTTGAAGCCAACACGTTCCAGGGCGCGCGCCCACCCAGGCCAATTCGCGCGCAGACTGAGGAGGGAAAGGGTGATAAGGGCAGCAGTCGCAACCAGAACCCCGGCTTCACGCCCATAGAGGGAAAGGGCAGCCATGCTGACGGCCGTACTCACCTCAACGGCAATATCCCCCCCGGTCACAATCGTGGATGTGTATTGTGCGGAAATGCCCAACAGCAGCAGCAAGAGGAAGATAAGGGGGGATTCATAACCGGATGGTTTTGTGACCGCATAACCAAGCAAACCAGTACCAACCAGGCTGATCAGAGTCAGGTACAGATTTCGTTTGGTAAATAGGGGTCTATAGCGTGATATGCGATGCACGGTAATTTAAAAAACTAAATTATTCAGAAACAGGTAAGGGCGGGTACAAGACCCGCCCTTACCCGCTGCCTACTCGTTGGAATTTATTAAAGCTGGGACAATGGAATTGCCAACCCAGGCATACCCACCGACCCAGGCATAGCCGCCCACCCAGGCATAACCGCCCGCCCATCCTTCGTCACCAACCCAGGTGTAGCCGCTTTGCCAATCGTCTCCCTCTGCCAACGGCAGCCATTCAAAACTACCTACCCAGGCATAACCGCCAACCCAGGCGTAACCACCCACCCAGGCATAACCGCCAACCCAGGCATAGCCGCTGACGGTAGGATCATGCACGCCATCCCAGGTGTAAAATTCGCCATCCGGTACATCTTGCCCTGTTTCGTCAACCACACGGAACAGACCATCACGGTAGACCACCGGGCCGATATAAGCTTCACCAGGGATCATGCTGCCATTGGCGGCGCCGACAGCGGGAGCCAGCACAGCCGCAGGCGCCCAAACGCGCCCAGAGCCTTGTTGATACACGCTCCACGTCAAGGAGTTATCGGCATAAGCGGCCGGCTGCGCCGACGCCATGAGGGCGTACTTCACCTGATTGGGAGTCATGTCCGGGTTCGCCTGCAACATCAGCGCCGTCACACCACTAACGGCCGCCGCCGCTGCCGACGTACCCGCAATTTGATAGTAGAACTTGGTGATACGCGCATCTGGATTCTGCTGTGCCCAAGTCATTTTATCATGCACAGTCACGACCATGTGCGCCCCTGGCGCGACGACATCTGGTTTGATAAACCCGCTTTCCGTCGGGCCAGCGCCGCTGAAGGGGGTAATATAATCGTCATTGACGTCGTCGGGGGTGAAGTTGTCAGTAAAAGCGCCCACGGTAATGATGAATGGATCGTTGCCTGGCGTCGAAATTGTCAGCGCATCTGGGCCGCCATTGCCGGCGGCGGCAACGACAACAATACCCGCATCCCACAGCGCTTCGACAGCCTGGTTAATCGGATTTGCCCAATAGGGACCAGATACCGCGGCAATGAGAGAGAGGTTAACGACGCGAATGTTGTATGCGTCTTTGTGCGCCAGAATCCAGTTGAGACCTTCAATAACGTCTGTATACGTTCCCTGTCCATGCTGATCAAGAACGCGCACGTCTACGAAATTAACGTCTGGCGCAACGCCGATATACCCATCACTATCCTGGGTTTGGTTGCCGATAATACTGGCCATCATTGTTCCGTGCCCATGCAGATCTACGAAATGGGGGCCATAGTCCAAAGCATCATAACGGGCTATGATCCGCTGCACGCTCCATACAAATGGCGCAATGCCGGTGTCCACCACCGCCACCGTCACCCCATTGCCGGTGATATTTGCATCCCACACCTGATCAACGCCCATGGCTTCAGGGAAATAAGATTCGGGTGCGTTCCTGAGCTGTCCCCCGGCAAGATAGACGGTATCGTCAGGGTAAATATTGACTAATCGCGAATCTTGACTGAGAGCGGCGAGGCGCGCGCGGGGAATGTTTGCCGCAACGGCATGAATGATGTCTAGCGGCTCCCGCACCTGTCCCCCATACGCTTGTGCTAACGAGACGGCCGTTTCCACATTCGCTGCCTGCACGATCATAGAAACATTGTCACCGGTAATCCCCACGAAACCAGTAACGGCCGTTATCATCAGCAATAACACCAGTAAAACGATAGACTTTTTCATTGTGCGTACTCCTTCCTAACTTCTAGAACATCCAGGTTATTCATGAAAGGTTTCATTTGACATTAAGGTAGCGTATTGAAATGATATGTCGCCTGATGTGTGACACAAAAGCTTTTTGATGACTTTTGTCCCACTATTATACATCATCTGCTTGATCCCGTTTTTTAGCTAACAGGCGCGCGGCCAATGTGCCTGAAACCGGCGGTGTGCCTGCCGGTGTGGGCGGTTTTACCGCTTTGGGCGGCGCCTGGGCCGGCGCAGATGAGGGCGCAGGGGAAGGTGTGGGCCCGGTGGGCGCTGGCTCACCCAGCGATGTTGTGTCAGGGGAAAGAGGAGTAGCTGGATTGGCCGGTCGTTGTGTGCCGGCGCGCTCTTTTGCCTGGAACAATCGTGACACTTGTTCAGGACGGGTTGTGGTGGACGGCGCGGCCAATGGGCGCCAGCGACCAAAAGTCGCCGCCCAGGCGCGCTGCCAATCGCGGCGCGTCAACGCCAGGCGGCGCGTGGCGACATCCAGCGGCAGCAGCATGAGGGCCATGCCCGTCAACCAGGGCCAGATAGGGCGTGTGGCTGTCTGCCCGGGCAGCGTGTGGTCGAAAACGGCCGTTACCCCCCCATCGGTCGCGCTTAAATCCCTGCCCCCGGTCAATTCGGCCAACGCCGCCAGCAGCGCCGGGTTGCTCTCCAACTGCTGGTATTCTGGCGAATAACCCAGCACCCAACCACTGGTTTGGGCAACGACAACCTCATCATCACGGCCGGCCACACGAATCAGATAAGCCCCCTCTGCTTGCGGAGTGAAAGAGGTCGTATACTGCCCTGGGGCAACTTGCACCAGGTTAAGGTTGGTGACAACGCCATCCGGCGCGATAACGTTGGATTCCATTACCAGGTTATTGAGGAAGGTATTGTCGCTGCCGCGCGCATTTACCATCAGCGTCGCGTGTCCCTGTTGCAGGGTGACGGTCGTTTCCACCTGGCTGTTCACCCCTTGCGCCACCGTCCAACGTACCACTTGCGCCCAAAACACCGGGAACCCATTCCAACGCACCCAATCTATCCCCCAACGGCCGGTGGCGTCTGACGTCCAGGCGACAGCCCGCCCTAATCCATATTGCCAGGCAGCCAGCAGCGGATCATCCAAATGTGTTTTCAAGATGACCTGCGCCGTACCTTTGGCGCTGGTTCCCACGTAACCATAAAGTGGGGGTACGGCCGTTATGCCCGTCAAAACAGGGCTGCTGCTGCCCAGAATAGGGAAAAACCGCTCCTCCACCAGGTAACTGCGTTGGATGGAAGTGGTTTC
This sequence comes from Anaerolinea sp., assembly GCA_014879875.1. Classification (GTDB taxonomy): domain Bacteria; phylum Chloroflexota; class Anaerolineae; order Promineifilales; family Promineifilaceae; genus JACSRF01. Next base: position 40,368 of record JACSRF010000334.1, on the reverse strand, counting down.
TTGTGTGAAGATTTGTGGCAAATTAGCGGCCTGATCGGTGAAATGGAAACGGCCGTTGCCCAATTCCGCCATCTGTTGCAGCCAGGCCGTATCTGGCCCTTGCCCAATGCTCACCGTAGTAATAGTCACGTTTTCCGCCGTCAGCCCGGCGATCAACTCCGGCACGCCATCCTTTTGTTCCGAATCCGCGCCATCCGCCAGCAAGATAATATGTTTCACCTGATTAGGGCTGTTCGCCAGGGCTGCGGCTGCCGCTTCCAACCCATTGCGCACGTAAATCCCCCCTCCGCCGGCGCTAATTTGCCGGATCAGGCCAACGGCCGTTGCCTTGTCACCGGCCGGCAGCGGGCCAATCGGGTTATTCGGCTGCGTATCTACCGGAATCACTGTGATTTCGTCAAAATCATTGAGCAGCTCCACCACCCGTACCGCCCCCTCGGCTGCCAGTTGGATCTTGGTAACACCCCCTTCCATGGCCCCCATGCTGCCCGAACGGTCAATGACAATGACGATACTCACCGACGGAAACCGTTCCTGATCCTTAATCTGCATCTCTACCGGCAGCGTTTCTTCCAACGGCGTGCGGAAATAGCCGCCCATGCCATAGCTGGCCGGGCCGCCAACGGCCACCAGCCCGCCGCCCAAATCACGCACATACAGTTGCAGCGCCTCCATTTTGCGCGGCGACAAATCTTTGGCATTGACATTCACCAGTACAATGCTGGCGTAATTGCTCAACGCCGCCAGATTGGCCGGGAGGTTGGCCGGGGTTGTCTGGTCAACTTCCAGCCCGGCCGCTGCCAACGCCAACCGCAGTTGCGGCGCTTCATCTGGCATGGGGGAGCCATCATCGGCGACCGTCCCATCACTGGCTACCAACAAGATGCGCGGCGGGCCGACAATTTCCGTAAAGGCGGATAGCTCATTGTTCTGGTAATAGGTATCGGCCGTCGGCAGCAGTTGTACCTGGTAGCGGGCAAATTCCTGGGCAGCCGCCCGCAAGGGAATGGTAAACTGATTGGCGCCGGTGCGCAGAGATACCGTCGCTTCGTAAACAATTTGTCCTCCGGCCAGCACACGCAAATTTGCCGGCATATTGGCCGTACTTTCGGCCGTCACCTCAAGGCGAAACGTTTCGCCCTGGACGACGCGCGTGGGTGCATTGACACTGGTTAGCAGCGCCTCGGCGGCGCCATCCTGGCGCGGCAAATAGTAGAAATCAAGCTGCACGCTGCTGGCGGCGGCCAGCTGCGCCGCGGCTGTCGTGTCACCCAACGTCGTCGCCCCGTCGCTGAGAACGACCATGCGCCGCGCGCTGCCCGCCGGAAACAGCGCCATTCCTAGCCGAATGGCTTCGGCCAGGTTGGTATGCAGTGATTGTGGCGCAGAGGTAACAGGGGCCAATTCGGCCAGCCCACTCATAGGGCGTTCCACCAGGGCATTAGCGCCAAACACAATGACGGCCGCCTGATCGGTCGTCGTCATGGTGGTGATCGCATCACGGACAAAGGTTTCTGCCGCTGCGGCTTGCGCGGCATTCATGGAGTCAGAGGCGTCAATCAAAAAAACAACAGCCAGTTCGTCGGCCGCCCGCACCATTTGCGTTCCGGCCAGGCTGAGGGTGAGCAGCATGATAATGAGCAGGCGCAGCCCCAAACTGCTCCACGCCCGCCAGCGGCGAATAGGCACGCGCGGCCGTCCTAACCAGAAAAAGTAAGGGATGGTGGCAAGGAGCAGCAGCGCCAACGGCGTCGTAAAACTCATCCTTCACCCCTATTCTTGCAGCACAAGCGGCAAATAGATCGTAAACCTGCTGCCAGACCCATATTTACTCTGCATTTCCAAACGGCCGCCATGGGCAGTGATAATAAAATAAGCCAACGTTAATCCCAGGTTTGCTTTACGTCCCTGTTCATTCGCATTCGCGTTAAAAGCCACATACCCGTCCTGAATCATGTCTAACCGTTCTGGGGGAATGCCCACGCCTGTGTCTACCACGCGCAGATACACTTCACTGCCAGCCGTGCCGCAGCTCATGGTGACAATCCCGCCAATTTTGTTGAATTTGATCGCATTGTGCAGCACATGCTGCACAGCTTCGGTCAACTGTGCAGCATCGGCCAGAATTGGGGAGACGGGACCTCCTGCTTCAAAATCCAAGTGTACGTGCCGGGCGCCAGCCATGGCGTTCAGGCGTCGCTGCACCGTGCGGGCAATTTCATCTAACTGCACCAGTTCAAATTGGAAATGCGTCCGGTTTTGCAAATGCGCGGCGACGTTGATCAATTTATCCAGGGGGATTTGCGCCTGCGCTAACTGCTGCTGTATGGTTTCGATTTGAGACAGGATGGCGGTTTCTTCCGTTTTGCTGCGCAATTGGGTCAGGCTTTCACTGATGGCGCGCAGCGGTCGTTTCAAATCCGGTGAAATGTACTGCGCAAATTGCTCATTTAACTCAGCCAGAGATTGTAAATGCTGCCTGGTTTGCGCCAACAGTTGATTTTGTTGAAACACATACTCATTGACCCGGTGCAGATTAGCCAGATTGCGCGATTGGGCCAAGAGTGGGCTAAACTGCGTGACCAACAGCTGCAATGTCTGCAAATCAGACATCGTGTACATCTCGCCCCAAAGTTTTGCGCCCAAGGCCAGTACGCCAACCAGCGCATTACCGGCGCGCAGGGGCGCATACAACACACGCTGCCACCCGGCAATCATCTCTTTTTCGGCCGTTGTCATAGGCGTGAAGGCGCGCAAATTATTAATGTCATCCTGCGCCAGCGGGGCGTCATTGTTGTACAAATAAGTAGCAAATGGATTATCACTGGCAAACTGAATGGCTGGCGGTGGCGTGGCGCCGGTGTGGCTTAACGGCCGTAACACCAACTGCCCTCCTGGCCCCGATTCTGTTGTCAGCAGCCACACATCATTGACGGTAATGTTGGCGCTGACAACCCCTAAAAAGGAATCGCCTAACTGTTCCGGTTCCGGCAGATACCCGGTCATCGTCACATAGTCTGACATTGCTACCGCCTGCCGCGCCGCTGATGGCAAAAACAAGCGGCGCGTCAGGTCATTAATAAAGCGAAAAGTGACGGTAAACAGGCCGGCAAACAAAGCGGCCGTCAACACCAACAGCAAATTAGGGCTGACCCCAAGAGGAATGGCTTCCAACCGCCTGGTAATAAACCAGAGGGCGGCCCACGTTAATCCAAAAATGATGAACGTCCCAGATAAACGTCGCAAAACCTGGCGCAGCGCCAACTGTAAATCAGGTAATTGGCTGCGGGCAATGCTCACCGTGCCCACCAACAGCGCCGGTAAAATTAGCAGCAGCGCCGTTTCCTGCCAGATGGGTTGGCGTGGTTGATGGATAGAAGCCAGCGCCCCACCAACGCCAAACAAAAACAGCATCAGCAACCAATAGCTAATTTTGTTACGATAGAGAGACAGTGGCAGCGTTGTGCTAAGCTGCCGCGTTATCAGCCAGGAAGCCAACACCGGCAGCAGCCAACTGGCAACCCAAACGGCCGCCCATAAATCAAAATGGCGAACAGTTTGGTCGGCCAACACAAAATCAGGGAGATAATTGCCCCAAACAGCGGGGTCCAGAACCAGGCCGAAGGCGATAAACAAACCGGACACCACCGTGACGAGTATGCTGCGTTCGCGGGAGATCGAAAGGTAAGCCACCGTGGTTAGCAAAATACCCAACGCTGCCAGATCAAGCGCATATTTCGCAGCGACGCCCCAACCAAAGACAAGGGATGATGGAAAGGTCATCCCGCCATAAAAACGCAGCAAGCCGCTCGCCCAAATGGCAGCCATCAGCAGCGTCCATGACCAACGTTTCAGCAATGGTTTTTGCTTGACGTCAGATCGCCACACATAACCAATCATCAAGAGAAAACTAAGGGGAAATATGGAAATGACAATGAATTGTTGTGTTAGAGACATGTGCGTTTCATTTCCCAAAAATATCCCACATTACTATGTGGGATAAATGTGGGATATGTTTGGGATAAGGGATTACTTCAAAATGTAGTTCGTCCCCTTTTTAGAGCCAATTTTTAAGACAACGCCCCGTTCCACCAAATCTGCCAGATCGCGGCGCAGCGTCTCAGTAGAAACATTTGGGCATAATTGTTTGTAATCTCGATTGGTGATACTACCATTTTCACGGATAAACGCCAGCGCCCTTGTCTGCCGTTCGTTCATACTGTGTGTCCAGCGGGGGACGGACGGCCGTTCTCGTTTGTTCGACAGCGTAACCGTAAATGAATGGGGCATGGCCTGGAACGTAGGCGGATCGTGGCCGGCCTGCACCATATCTTCGATCATTTGGTCAATGCCCAACCCCAGTTCTTCGATATACCCCCACTGGTACAACCCATGCACCAGGCGCGGGTTACGCGAAAAATGTTCCTCAACCAGGTTGTCCAGGGTGATATAGCCGGGCAGCCCACCAGGGCTGATAATTTCCAGGCGGTCGGCATACATGCGGATTTCAATACGCCGCCCGCTGATGCGGTAATCGCGGTGGGCGACGGCATTGACCAGCGCCTCACGCACGGCAAAGCGGGGGTATTCGGTTAATTCTTCACGGCTGAGACCATTCACCGTGGCCCCAACACGCATTTCTTCAAAAACGACATTCCAGGCGCGTTCGACAATACGCGCCAAAGGGCCGGTCAGCTCATCGCGACGGCCGTAGCCAATGCCGCCATCCGGGCCACGCGGTTCAACGCCGGGGAACTTGACAAAGACAACGCCACTTTGCGGGAAAAAGGCTTGCGGATTTTTGCCAAAGAGCAGGATGCCAACGGTGGTGGGGTTTCCTTCGCGGTCGGTGGCCCCAATTTCAAACAACAGTTGATCCAGGTCACTTACTTTGGCTGCGCCGCGCCGTTCGCGCATGCCCAGGTATTCGCGGATAGTGTCCGGGTTCAGGTCATCCGGGCGCGCGCCGGGCACAATGTCGGTTTCAAATTCGGCCGTGTTTTTGCTGGCTGCCAGGTTGCGGATTTCATCACCAGAGAGGAGACGATTCCAATCGCCACTACGCACCAGTACACGGCCGTCATCCAGGCTGTGCAAATCCGGGCTGCGCGGCACGTTGATGCCAATCAACACCCCCTGTTTGGTCTCGACCGGCTGCCATTGGCTGGGGACAGGCGGACGACAGTGGCGCGCAGCCGCGCGCAGCGCCCCTTCGGCTTCCTCGTCCCAAATGGTGGCCGTGGCCTGCCCGGTTTCATCCAGCCCCAGCACGATCAGCCCACCATCCCCATTGGCAAAGGCGACCAGACATTCGGCTAACGCCGCAACGTCGGCCGTGGGCAGAAAGGTTAAACGTTGTCCCGGTTTATTTTTCAGCGCCATGCCGTAAGTATAGCAAATGTTGGCGCGCGTATGATCCCATTTTCATTGTTGAATGAATGGCAAGAAAGTATCGTAGGTTGGGGGAATGGCTCCGCCTGTCCAGAAGCCACTGCCGAGCGTGTAAGCGCCACCTTGCAGCGTGCCTGCCTCTGCCTGCCCGCTTGTGCCGGAAAGGGTGTAACTACCACCGCTGGCTGTGCCGCTGCCACCGTCTATGCTCCACCAGGGGATATTGAGAGCGGTGGGCACGGCCGTAACGACCGACACAAGTAACAAGCAAAGGGCGCACGTGAGCAGTATTAAGAGGTATTTTTGTTTCATCCTTTCCATAGAAAATGCCCTTCTCGCAATTGGCAATATTTCCACACTTCGCGCCAATCTGCCCACATTATACGGGAAAAAGTCATCATGTAGGGCAATTTGACAAATTGCCCTACCTTTGATCGAAACCGGGAACAAAAGTATACTCCACGTGGCACAGGGCGCTGCCCGCCGCAAAGGGCAAAGCAGGCGCGCGGGGTCACGGAGACGCGACAGATTTTTGCCCCATAAAGTTTCAAGTTGGATTGGTAAAACCTGTCATGTCTGAACAGTATAAATGAGGAACCATGCAGCAACCGGAAGAGCAACCACAAGCAGATAAACAGAAAGTGATTGTCATTATGCCCGCATACAACGCGGCGCAAACATTGGAACGCACCTATCAGGATTTGCCCCGCGACATCGTTGACCAGATCATTTTAGTGGATGACGTCAGCCAGGATGAAACCGTCACAATTGCCCAAAAATTGGGGATAAAAACCGTCGTCCATATGCAAAACAAAGGCTACGGGGGCAATCAGAAGACCTGTTACATTGAGGCGCTCAAAGATGGCGCGGACATCGTTGTCATGCTCCATCCCGATTACCAATATGATTCGACCCTGGTCCCCGACCTGATCGCGCCTTTGCAGCGAGGGGAGGTGGACATGATGATGGGGTCACGCTTTTTGGGCGGCCAGGTGCGCACCGGCGGGATGCCCGTGTACAAAATTATTGCCAATCGCTTTCTCACCATTTGCGAAAACCTGGTCTTTGGCCTGACGTTGTCGGAAGCGCATACCGGTTTCCGCGCCTATCGCCGCGAGGTGTTGGAAACGATCCCGTTTTTGCTCAACTCGGATGACTTTGTGTTTGATACAGAAGTCATTGCCCAGGCTGTGGCCTTTGGTTTTCGCCTGGGCGAGATTGGCGTGCCCACCCGCTACTTTGACGAGGCGTCGTCGGTGAATTTTCGGCGCAGTGTGACTTATGGGTTGGCGACGCTGGGCGTGCTGCAACGCTTTCTGCTGCATAAATGGGGCATCCGCCGCGCGCCGCAGTTCACCAAGCGGCTCAGTGAAATTGTCAGCCGCCACCACCAGCCAGACATTTTCCGCGAGACGACCTGACGTATGGTTACCGGATTGCGTAGGGTTTGGATAGGGCGTTTGCTGCGCCGCCCTGTGTTGCGGGCTGGGGCTGCCGCGCCGCCCGCATCCCGTTGGCCGCTTTATGCCGGGGTGATCCTGGCCGTCTGGCTCAGTTATTACCTGTATGCCGCTTCCCTGGGACTGCCTTTTTTGCAGGAAGATTCGACGCACATCCTCTGGCTGGCCTCGCGCAGCCCGCTGGACTCTTTCCTGACGGCCGCAGGCGACCCCGCCTACCGCCCTCTGGGCAAAGCGATCATCAAAGTCTGGTATTTGCTGCTGGGGCAGCATGACATCCCGTGGCTGCGCTTGCACAATATCGCCTTTAATGCCTTGAACATCGCCTTGACCGGCGTGATCGCCTCCTGGCTGGATCGGGGGCGGGCGCGCTATCTGAGCGGGGGCGTGGCGGCGTTGTTGTTTGCGGCGCTGCCCTTTGCATACCAGGCCATCCCGTGGATCAACAATTTCTTTTACCCGTTGGAGAATTTGTTGCTGTTGGGGATGACGGCCGTTTACTACCAATCCCGCCAACGTCACTGCAACAGACTGCTCGTCCTGGCCCTCTTCCTCTGCTTCCTGGCCCCCTTTCAAATTGAATATGGGGTCATGTCTGGTGGCATTTTGTTGACGCTGGAGGTCATCTGGTGGCAGCAAAAGCGGCAGCCATACCCGTGGCTGGGCGGCGTGCTGTTTGCGCTGCTGGTGAACAGCCTCTACGTGCTGCGCTGGATGACCATCCCCAAGCAGGCGTATGGCTTTGGCCTGCCCACGCTGAACCGCATCTTTTTGATCAGCACATACTTTTTGCAAGGGCTGATGTACCCGATTGCGCCGCTGGCGCGGCCGCTCATGGCCCGCTTTGACCTGAACGACGTGGCCGCAATTTGGGCCGTTTGCCTGCCGGCGCTGATTTTGCTGGTGGGGTACTTGCTCAAAAAACAGCAGTGGGCGGCGCTGCTGCTCGGCGGTGGCTGGTTTGCGCTGCTGAACATGCCCGCACTCGTCTTTGTCAATTTTGATTACGTCGTCAACGGGCCACGCCTGCTGTATCCGCCGGGGGTAGGCATTGCCTGGTTGTGGGGTACGGCCGTTGCCGCTTTCACGCTTGTGGCGCATAAAAATTGGCGCGTATCCATTTCCGCTCTCTGGCAGCCGGCTGTCGCCACCTTGTTTGTGCTGGCCGTGCTGGCCGCCAACGCCTGGTTTGTGCGCGACCGCGTGTGGCATTACCGGCTGGCGGAACGGCCGATTAAGCAGCTTAACGCCGCTGCCCTGCACACAGCGCCAGATGAACAGATGCTCGTCGTCAATTTCCCGTCGTGGATCACGCCGAAAGCAGACATTTACGCGATGGGGCATCATGGCGCGGCTATTTTGCCCTTTTACATTGGCATGGAGGCGCTCATCGCCGCGCACAACGAACAGGCGCAGGCGGTGCGCGAAATTCAGTTTACCAACGTGCGCCAGGAGCAGCCCTATTATTACGGCATGTTGGGCGAGGCGGTGGATTATGATGGGCTGCGCCGCCACCTGGCCGCAAGTGGAGATGTGTACCTGACGCAGTGGGAGGCGACAGAGGTGAATCTGGTGTATGCGGGGCGGTTGACGGGACTCTCGCCAGTGAAACCCGCCGCCATTTTTGCCGACCAGCTTACCGTCTCCTTAGCCGCCAGCGCGGTGGATGGCGACGCCATTACCATCACCCTAAACTGGCAAATAGCGCGCAAGCCGGAGCATGACCTGACTGTGTTTGTGCATCTGTACGGCGCGGACGGGCAGCTGCTCACCCAGGCTGATGGCTATCCACTGTTAGGGTTGTCGCCATTCTGGCTGTGGGAAACGGGGCAAACGCTGCACGACCAGCGCGCGCTGACCCTGCCGCCAGACGCCCCGCCCCCGCCCTACCGCGTGGCCGTTGGCGTTTATGACCCGGCCCTCGGCGCGCGCCTACCTGCTGTGGACGCCGCTGGCGCGCCGCTGGCGGATGACGCCGTGGTGTTGTTGGTAATCAGTGAACAGTAATCGGTAATCGGTGAACAGTAATCGGTAATCGGTGAACAGTGAACAGTAATCGGTGAACAGTGAACAGTAATCGGTGAACAGTGAACAGTAATCGGTGAACAGTAATCGGTGAACAGTAATCGGTGAACAGTAATCGGTGAACAGTGAACAAACAGCCACCCCACTACGGAATACGAATGACAGAACACGGATTACCGATTACCGTTTACCGATTACCGATTACGGATTACCGATTACCGATTACGGATTACCGATTACCGCTAACCGCTAACCGCTTACCGTTCACCCTCCTCATCCTTTGGGCGGCGCTGCTGACGTTTGGCGTCTACGGCCGTACACTCACCTTCCCCTTCTTCTCCGACGACTTCTTTCAGCTGCCCTTTCTCGATGCGCACAGCCTGGGCGCATTGTGGCGCACGGCGGAAGGGTTGTTTTTCTTTCGCCCGCTGGCTTTCACTCTGTGGAAACTGCTCTATTTTGTGGTGGGATATGACACGGCCGTTTTCCATCTGGTCAATTTGCTGCTGCACTGGTTCAATGGCGTGCTGGTGGCCTGGCTGACGGCGCGGCTGTGGGCAACCGGGGCTGCTTACCAGTGGCCGCGTGGCTTTGTGGCGGGCACGCTCTTTTTGCTGTTTCCCTTCAGCTACGAAGGGGTGGCCTGGGTGGCGGCCGTCATGCACCCCCAATTTTTAGCCCTCATTTTGCTCGCCATTGTCGGGTATTGGCAGGCGTTTTACCCAGTCACGCCAACCGGGTCGCGCCGGGCATGGCTGTGGGGCGGAGCAAGTTTGTTGTGCGTGCTGCTGGCCCCCTTTGCCCATGAAAATGGGGTGTTGGTGGCGCCGCTGCTGGTGTTGGTGGAATGGGCACAGGGGGATGGCGCACGGCCGTCGTGGCGGCGATTGGCGCGGGCGGGGTTATGGAGTGCGCCATTGGTGTGTTGGCTGCTGTTGTGGCGGCAGGTCCCGGCAGCCGATGGCGCGGGCAGCCTGGCGCTCAATGCGTGGCCGACGATGGGGCGCAATGCACTTTATTTTGTGCAGGGCGGCGCATACCCCATCACCTGGGCGAGCGGCTGGCTGCGTGACCGGTTTGCCCTGGATGGCTTTTGGGTGACGGCGCTGCTGGCGCTGCCGGCGCTGGCGCTGCTGGTTTGGGGGCAGCGGCGCGCCGGTTGGTCGCGCCGGTCATGGCTGCCGTGGTTGTGGACGGCCGTTTCCGTCTCCCTGGCCATATTGTTTTTGCCCTGGCTGCACGTCAGCGCCGCGCCGCGCATGTTGATGTTGGCGAGCGTGGGGCTGGCCTGGCTGTGGAGCGACGCGCTGTGGGCGTTGGCGGCGGGTGGGCATTGGCGGCGGGCATTGGCCGGGCTGCTGCTGGCGGCGCTGCTGCTGCAAAATGTGTGGTTTGCGCAGGCGCAGTTGGCGTTGTATGCCATTGGTGGCAGCGCCATTCGCAGCGGGGTGACGGCGGCCGTGGCGGCGCATGAACGGGGGGAAACGGCCGTGTTTATCAACTTCCCCGCCTGGATTGCCCCGCAGCGCGCGACCTATGCGCTGGGGCAGGAGGGGGACATCCTGGTGCTGGGGCCAGAACTGCTGCCGGCGATGGTGTGGGCGCACAGCGGGCAGTGGGTGGATGTGAGGGCCGCGCGCGTGGATGCCATTCGTCAGCAGCCGCCTTATTACACCGGGCCGTTGGGCGATGGGGCCGCGTGGGGCGTGGAGCAGTCAACAGCCGTTTTCCACACCGTCTACTTCACCGACGCCATTCAGGTACAGCCCGCTGGTCGCCTGGGCGTCGCGGCGGCTGCGTCGGGCGTGTTGGCGACGTTTGCCGAGGGGCTGCGGCTGCTGGCGGGAACGGCCGTGTTTACAGCACAAGGGCTGCAAGTAGACCTGACCTGGCAGTTGGTCGGCCCGCCCCCGCCCGATATTACCGTCTTTGTCCACGTTTTAGATGGGGACGGGCAGCTGCTTGCCCAGGCCGACGGCGACCCCCTCGCAGGGACGTACCCGTTTTCCGCGTGGCCGGCCGGGACGATGCTGCAAGACCAACGAGTGGTTATAGCGGCTGAGGGGGCAGTGGCGCTACAGGTGGGGTTGTACAATCGGGTGACGGGGGAACGGGTAACGGCCGCTGCTGCTGATGGGGCTGCCTGGGCGGATGCCGCCGTGACTGTGCCGGTAATCGGTCGTCGGTGAACTGTCACACGACCAGGCCGGGGCAAAATCAGCGGCGGGATGTTGGTCGGTTGGAACCAGCGGTCATTCTTTTGTCAGCGCAATCGGCACAGCATTGTCAGCAAAATGAACGGCCGTCCCCGGTACAACGGCCGTCAATCGCTCCCCCGTCGTCCAATCATATACCCCTACCAACACTTGCACCGCGCCAACGGCCGTTGCCCGACGCGCGTCCAACACGACCTCGCCCGGCTGCCAGATGGCAAATGGATAGCTGCCCGCCAGCGGATCGCCGTCGGCCTGGGCGATTAGCTGCCCGTTGGCGTCGAGCAGGTGAATGAAGACGGTGTGCGTGGGCAGCGGGGCGGTCAACTGCCAGGTGAGGACGAGGTCGGGCGTGGGGCGTGGGGCGTGAGTGGCGCTGAGGAGGATGAGGGCGGGTTGGTCGTTGTGGATGAAGGTGGCGAGGGGGGCGCCGGGAGATGCGGGGTGGCCGAGTTGTCCGGCGGGGTGGAGAGTGACGGCCGTTTCTGTGTAAGTGGTGACGAAGACGGCCGTTGGCTGCCCGCGCAGAGCCTGCCAATCTGGCGTGCTGCCGGTGACGCCGTAAAAATAAGGCATTTGTGGGCGAATGGCGTCTACGCGGGCAAAAACCAGGTCGGCGGGCTGGCCGGTGTGGACGGTGGTCAGTTCGCGGTGCGGCACGTAGTCGGGCCAGAACAACACGCCTTCATGGCCGATGGCGTAGGTTGCGGTGGGGGCCAGCCAGGAGGGAAAATTGAGCAGGACGGCCGTTTCCCCACTCGCGTTGGCGGCTGTGGTGACGGCAATGGCTTCGTCGAAGGCCCGGCCCAAGATGCGATGATATTGCATTTGCGTGTGGATGAAACGGCCGTTTTGCCACAACAACGCGGCCACCAAGAGGACCGCCAATACCTGCCGCCACCACCGTTTTTGCGCGATGGTCACAAACACATCTGCCCACAACCAGGCGATGCCCACGCTGGCGAGCAGCAGCAGGCGCGGCCCGTTGATCACGTAGTCGAAACGTAAAAAGAGAATGGCCGGCAGCAGGGTGAGGACAATCCAGGCCCAGGGCAGCGCGGCGCGGCGATTACGGCTTTGCAGCGGCAGGGTAATGAGAAGGGCGAGGGAGGTGAGAAGGGAAACGGCCGTCATGTCGCTGACGGCCAACCGCGCCTGTACCCATTTCCCCGCCCACGCCAGCGGGTAAGCCACCCCCTGGCTGAAATAAACGCTGCTCTGCCAGATACCTTCCCACCCATTCCAAAACAGCCCGGCGCTTTCCGCCTGTGGAACCAGCCGCCAGATGACCAGCCACGCCAGCCCTGGCAGCGTCCAGAGGAGAGGGAAACGCAAAGGCGCGAAGGAGGCAAAGGGTTTGGGCGCGGCTTCTGTTGGTGGCGTTTCACCCTGGCGGCTTCGCCAATCTCCCCCGGTGCAGAGGATGAGGGCAAGGAGCGGCCCTGTCAGGATGCCATTTTCGTGGGCGAAGGGGGCTAACAAGGCCATCAGTAAACCGGTGAGCAGCCAGCGGCGACGGCCGTTTTGCCGCCACAGCACATAACTCGCCAGGCTGAGCAGTATCAGGAAGATCGCCAGTACGTGGTTGAGCGCCCCCACCCAGGGCACGCCCTGGTAGCTGAACGGGAAAAAGAGGAACAGCGTGGCGCTAAGAAAGGGGCGCAGATGACGCGCCGGCTGCCTGCCCGACCACAGTTTCCAGGCTAACCAACCCACCAGCCAGCCGTTGGCGGCGTGCAGCAGCAGGTTCAGCCCATGATTGACAAGCCGGTTATGGGCGTCAAAGATGTCGTAGAACAGCTTCCACAGGTGGAAGTTGAGCGGCCGATAGTAAGCAAGCTGTGCCCGCGTCCACAGTTCGGCATAGCTGTGCGCCTGCGCGTAAGGAAGCTGCACCAGATCGTCGAAGAAGAAGGGGAGGGTGAGGGATGCGCCGTAGAGGATGAGGGTAACGGCCGTACACCATAATGCAAGTAGAAAAAAGGAGGGAAACGGCCGTTGTGCCCATTGTCGCTGTCTCATGCTGCCAGATTATAGCGAAATGTGGCGTAGCGCGGCATTCGTAGTGGGAATCGGCAGCTATAGATGTTCAGAACCACGTTTTGGCGTAACTGTTCACCTCCCTGTCGGTTGAGCCTATCGCAACCGATCCCCCTTCGACAAGGCTTCGGCGTGAGCTCAGTCGAACGCTCAGGGGGCGGGAGTGAATGATTACGTTGAATGTTACCGGTAAGCGGCCGTCCGGTCACGGCGGCGGCTGAGTTCACTGCTGTACTGTCGCCCCAGGGTCAGCGCATGGCTGCGCGCCCAATGGGTGAGGGGCGTGCTGCCGGTGGGCGGCGTCTCCACACACAGGAGTCCGGCCATTAAGCCGTCAATCTCTTCACGGGTGATGAGCACGTCATTCACCAAACGGCCGACCACCCAACCGGCCGCATAGCCAAGCGCCGGGGGCAGGGAGAGAAGCGGCCGTCTCTTGCCAATGATCTCCCCAATCACCGCCACCATCTCCTTATAAGTAAAGGTTTCCGGGCCAATAGCATTGATAATGCCGTTCTCGCGGCTGGCGCCTTGCGCCACGGCCAACTGCGCCAGGTCATCCACGTAAATCGGCTGCACTTTATACTGCCCATCGCCAAAAATGCCCAAAATCGGGAACTTGCGCAGCATCCAGGCGATGTTGTTGACCAAAATATCTTCTTTGCCAAAGAGGACAGTCGGGCGCAAAATGGCGTAAGAGAGGCCGGAAGCGATCAACGCCTGCTCTAACTGCGCTTTGCCGCTGAAATATTCCAGCGGCGAGTCCAGCGATGGATTGGTGATGCTGACATGGACAATGCGCTCCACCCCCGCTGCCTGGGCGGCTTTGAAGAGGGCGAGGGTGTTGGTCACGGCCGTTTCATGCTGAAACATCGCATGATTAAAGCGCACCCAATACGTGTTATACAAAACCTTAACGCCGCGCAGCGTCTCCGCCATCTGCGGCCAATCATCAAATTGGAACGGGTAAGCCCGCACCCGGCCGCCAAACGGGTTTGCCCGCTGCGCCGAGTTCGTCAGCGTCAGCGCCTCATGCCCGGCATCCAACAACCGCTGTGTGATATACTTCCCCGAATACCCAAATGCCCCCGTCACCGCATGTAATTCTGTCATCATCCGCTCCTCGTAAATGTAGGGCGATTTTGGAAAATCGCCCGCCCGATGCAATTAGCTGTTCAGAACAATAACCGGGCACACGGCATTTTTCAAAATGCGCTCCACGCGCGGCCCTAAAAACAACCGCTCCGAACCGGGGCGAACATCAGTGCCCAGGATAATCAGGTCTATCTGATACTCGCGGGCGATGTTAAGGATGATCGTCTCCGGGTCCCTCCCCACCTGAATCAGCGTGTTGGTTGTCACACCCTGCGCTTTGCCTAATTCGCATAGCTTTGTCACCATTTGCTGACCCACTTCAAGCTGCTTTTCAAACATTGCGCCGTCCGCATCCAAAAAATACCGGTCCGTGTAATCCACCACCACGTGCAAAATAAGCACCTCGTCACTGTCGTTATCCGCCAGCGCAAACCCCAATTCGGCGGCATTGCGCGCGGCCGTGCTGCCATTTGTCGGCGCCAGAATCCGCCGGGGGTTCCAATCTGGCTGGACGCGCTTGCCCTGAACCACGAGAGTCGGGCACGGCGCCATACGCACCAGGTAATCTACCAATGGTGTAAAGACAACGTTCGTCCCTTTACTCTCTTCTGATGCGCCCAGAACCAGCAGATCATAATCTTTGCGCGCTTCATCGAGAATCACAGTGGCCGGATGCGCACCTTCCACGGCTTTTTTGATCAGTTCCTTTTGTGAAAACATCTGGCCGAGTTCTTCGACAAACGCAGCGCCATTGCTGCGCGTCCTTGGCGCGACAACACTGAGCAAAGTCAACGAGAGAGCACTCTTGGCGCCGATCTTTTCCAAGACGTGCGCTTCAATCGTTTGTACCGCGCTGCCGGCATATTCACGCTGCCGCACCGGTAAAAGAACCCGATGGATATTGGCGACCAGGCTGCCCACAGCCAACTCCTCCTGGCGCAACCGCCGTATCTCTTCTTCGCCTGGTTTGACACGGTGCAGAACCCAGCGCAAGGCAGGCGGCGCCATGAGCGAAGTCGTCATCGCCATAACCACGATAATCGAGAACATGTCCTGCGCCAAAATGCCCAGATTTAAGCCAATGGTGGCAATGATAATTTCCATTGCGCCGCGCGCGTTTAAGCCCGCGCCAAAGCTGAGCGACGTCCAATGATCCCGCTTGCCAATCAGGCGCGCGCCCAGATACGTGCCCACGATTTTGCCGCCGGAAGCGACGGCAATGACCAGCAAGGCGATCAGGAAGAGCTGGGGTTCGAGCAGGTTGAGTACGTTGACTTTGAGGCCGGCAACGGCGAAAAAGATGGGGGAAAAGATGCCCAAGGCGACGCTTTCCAACTTGTGATGAACGGTTTGCGGCAGGCGCGGCATTTGCCCGAACAAAATACCCATGACAAACGCCCCAAGCACCGCTTCCAGGTTGAGCGCCTGGGTGATGGCCCCCCACGTAAAGGTGAGCACAACAACCAGGGTGAGGAGCCGGTCGCGGCTGACAACCCCATCTTGCACAAAGTCTAATGCTTTCTTCACAAACCAACGGCCGAGGGTAAAGCTGAGGACCATAAACGCCAGTACGCTGCCAACTATTTGCAAAACGCTGCCGGCGCTGATCGCTTCGCCACTGGCTAAACCCACAACAATGGAAAGCAAAATCCAGCCGATGGTGTCATCACTCATGCCAGAGGCGATGATCGTTTGCCCAATGTCGCGCCGCATGAGATTAAGGTCCATTAAGACTTTGGCGATGACGGGAATGGCGGAGATGGACATGGCCGTCGCCACAAACAGGGCAAACACGAGCCGTTGCGATGGGTCGGCCAACAAAAAGTCTGGCAAATATTGGCCTAAAAGAAAACCGGTGAGAAAGGTGACGGTGATGCCGCCAAAAGAGACGCTAACGGCCGTGCGCGCATGACGGCGAATGAGCGACAGGTCCGTTTCCAGCCCGGTGATGAGGAGCAGAAATATCGCCCCAATCAGGCTGATCACTTCGAGCAGGTG
The DNA here is from genome assembly GCA_014879875.1 of Anaerolinea sp. GTDB lineage: Bacteria > Chloroflexota > Anaerolineae > Promineifilales > Promineifilaceae > JACSRF01. Next base: position 24,146 of record JACSRF010000334.1, on the reverse strand, counting down.
CCCTTGCACGGCCGTTTGCGGCACAATCCACTCACCTACAATAGGAAACAAACTGCTCAACAACGACGGGCCAAGCACAATACCGGCCAAAATTTCGCCAACGACAGAAGGTTGCCCCAATCGTTGCGCAATTTCACCCATTGCTCTGGCCGTAAAAAGAAGCACAGCTATCTGCACCACCAAAACCAGCACATCATGGTGCGAGGCGGCTGTAAAAAGATCCATTTATATCCTCCGAATTGTGCATTTGAGCGACAATATGCCTGATAAACGCTCTGCCAATCATATTGCTGGACAATTGCTGCGTAGTGGCGCTGCTCCCGCCGCACTCTATGCCGAAGCACGCGGCGCCGAAAGCCCGAAAGATTCTCAACATAAGCTCAAAACATCTCGCAAAAATCAAACCCAAACAGGATGACACGCCAACTTCACCATTCATTGTTCATTATTCACGATTCATTATTTTCTGCTTATCGCCAATTTTTTGTCGATGTGGGCGCGTAAGCGCCTAAATTCACAACGGCCGTCTGCAAGGATACTGGCAACAGGTATGATAGGCAAACCAGATTCGGTATAATTCATGCTATGCCGCTATTACCGGGTGAACGACTGCACCAACGTTACCGCATTCTCTACTTGCTGGCCGCCGGCCGCTATGGCGTCACCTATCGCGCCTGGGACACAACGGCCGCGCAGGATGTGGTCATTAAAGAATACCGCGATCCCTCTGTGGAGACGCAGCGCCTGTTTCGCCAGGAAGCGCGCCGCCTCAATGAACTGCGTCACCCGCAGTTACCGCAGACGCTGGACCATTTTGCCCTGGAAAATGGGCAATACCTGGTAACGACCTATGTGGATGGCGTGGACTTACAAAGCCTGCTGGCGCAATATGGGCTGCTGCCATCTGACTTGATCGTGAGTTGGCTGCAAGCGGCGTGCCAACCATTAGCTTATTTACACGAGCAGAAACAGCTTCATCTGGACATTAAACCGGCCAATATCCGCATCACGCCCGCCGGGGATGTGTTCCTGGTAGATACAGGGCTGCCAGGATTAGGCATACGGCCGCACAGCGACGGCTATGGCGCGCCAGAACAACAAGCGCAAACGGCCGTAAACGAAACAGCCGACATCTACAGCCTGGGCGCCACCCTCTACACCCTGCTCACGGCACAGGTCCCGCCAAAGGCGTTGAGCCGCGAAAGCGGGCTGGACGATCTGAAACCGGCGCGCGAGGTCAACCCCGATGTGGAGCCTTACCTCTCCATTGTCGCCGCGCGCGCCATGTCCCTGCGCCCCGATGTGCGCTATGAGCGCGTGACCGATTTTGCACGAGCGCTGGAACGGCCGGCCGGCCGCCCATCTCCCCTCAGCAGCGAGCAGCGGCGCACACCAGACGACTTCCGCATAGCGCCACCACCGCGCCTGCCCGCCACAGCGCGCAAGCAAATCGAACGGCGCACCATTCTCGGCCTGACGATTGTGCTGCTGCTTATTTTGCTCGGCATGGCCGCTTTCGGGTTCATCAACCTGGAACGGCCGAACCGCACCCTGACAGAGACCGAAGCGACGGCTACGTTCATCTCGGCCGTCATTGCCGCCGCCACCCAACTTGCGCCCACGCCCACGCTGACGCCCCTGCCCACCGAGCCACCCACGCCGACGCCCGCCCCCTTCATCAGCCGCACCGGCGCCCGCATGGTCTTTATGCCCGCCAGTTCCTTCCGCATGGGCGACGACGAGAGCGCCGAAGTGGATGAAAAACCGTCGCGCATCCTCTTTCTGGATGCGTACTACATTGATGAAACGGAAGTGACCAACGGTCAATACGCGCAGTGCGTGGCCGCCGGTGTTTGCGATCCGCCGGATCGCAACAACGCCACCTATTATGACAGTTACTATGGCGACGCCCGCTTTGACAACTATCCGGTCATCTTTGTGAATTGGTACGACGCCGATGCCTTCTGCCGCTGGCGCGACGCGCGCCTGCCCTCCGAAGCGGAATGGGAAAAAGCGGCCGGGTATGATCCAGTGCAGGGCATTAAGCTGCGCTACCCCTGGGGGAATGCGTTCAATGGGCAGCGGCTGAACTACTGCGACGTGAACTGCACCCAGGCGCGGCGGGACACGGCCGTAGACGATGGCTACCGTGATACCGCGCCGGTGGGCAGCTACCCCGACGGCCGTTCCCCCATCGGCCTCTACGACATGGCCGGCAACGCCATGGAATGGGTCGCCGACTGGTACGATTTTCGTGCCTACCGGGACGCCGTCGAAACAAATCCGCTGGGGCCGTTGAGCGGCGATTTCAAGGTCATTCGCGGTGGTTCCTGGCTGTCTGCGGAAGCGGACGTCAGCGTCACGGCGCGTACCTCCTTCGACCCCACCGTGTCGCGGGCCAATTTGGGGTTCCGCTGCGCGATGAATGCGCCATAAGACGGTATCTGGTTCTAGCGTTTTTGTGGCTGATAGTTATAGGAATTTATTACAAAGGTACAAAGAAACAAAGACACAAAGAATCTCTTTGTTTCTTTGTACCTTTGTTTCTTTGTAATAAATTCTTCGTAATAAATTCTCCCGTTCTAGCGGATAACGCGAGAACCAGGACAGTATTATGCATCGAAGTAGGCGCGTAGATCGCCGCGCCAGATGCGAAAGGCTTCGGGGATGCGTGTTTTATGCCCTTCGTCCAGGTCTTGCGGCAGGTTGTCTTCGCTAAACCACGCCGCAGCTAACACTTCAGCCTTGTGGGAAGCGGCTTGCGGGTCGCCGATGTGCAGCGGGCGGCAGAGGAAGAGCAGGTGGTAAAGGTGATGGCGGGTGGGTGTGCCACACAACCGCGAATCGTGAATGCCAACGAGCGCCACCGGCGCGGCCTCGACGCCAGTTTCTTCGTGGATTTCGCGCACGACGCCGGCGGCCGGGGTTTCGCCCACTTCTAAAGCGCCGCCGGGCATGGCCCATTTGCCATTGTCGGCGCGCTGAATGAGCAGGATACGGCCGTTCTCATCAATGACAGCCCCGTCACCCACCGTAATCGGGGTAGGGCGGGCGAAAACCGGGGCGCGCAGCGGTTCCATGTCCGCCAATGCGCCATTGGTCGCCAGCGCCAACATTGCCATCGCCATCGTCTGGATGGTCGTGTAGTTGTCTTTGTCGTAACGATTACGGGCAAACTGTAAGCCCATCGCGGAAATGTCGCGCAGCTTATCAGCCCATAGGGCCAGTTTTTGTGCAGGATTCATGTGTCACCTCGGAGCTTGTGGTACTTCAACGCTACGGCCGTCGTCGCAGCAGCAAGGTACGATACCCCTGTTTTTTGCGGTCAGCCTGTTTCGCAAGGGAATGCCCGCTTTCTAGCATACGGAAAACGTGCGTGCTTTTGGCCGTCACCAGCAATCGCCCTTGGGGTGACAATAGCTGCGCGCCATGTGGCAGCAGTCGCGCCTGCCAGGGTGCGCCCGCGTCGGTATCTGGGAAGATGCAAACCCAATCAAATTCACCGGCCACCTGGGTAAAGTCAGGGCTGTGCAGCGAGGTGATTTGCGCGTCGGCTATACCGTGCGCCACCAGATTGTGAGCGCTAATTTCCAGGCTGAGAGCGTCGCGGCTGGCTAAGGTGTAATGCGTCACCGCTTGTCCGGCCAGCAAGCGCAGATAAACCGGCAAATGCCCCTGTCCCGGATTCCAGATCAGAACACGGCCGCTCACCTTCTCCTGGCGCACGGCCGTCGCCGCCAGCGCCGTGTCATAACCCAGGTTGTCAAATTCGGGCAAATTGTACGCGGTTTGCAACATCATATGTTGGCCGCCCACCGCAAAATCAACCTGCCCGCGCAGGTAAGGGGTCAACGTCGCATCCGCCACGCCATCACCGCCGCGAAAATGAAACACCACGTACCCCGTTCCCTCCTCCTGATGAACCACCACGCTTTGCTGCTGCGCCAACGCCGCCGCCACCCTGTCGGCTAACGGCCGTACTACCACCACCGCTGCTGTCCCGTTTTCCGTCAAATGGGCTGCCATTTGCGCCAGCATCGCTTGCAGCGCCGGCTCGCCTGCCTTGCCCGGCAAATTGGACAAAATCAGGTCAAAATGCCGCCCCTCTGTCCCTTGAAACGCCAGCCCGCCCTGTACCGTCACCCGCCGCAGCTTATTCAGGCGGGCATTGTGCGCGGCAAAAGCCACCGCCAACGCATCCCGATCTTGCAGCGTCACCTGCGCCTGCGGATTCGCCTTCTGCACGCACAAGCCCAACACGCCCACGCCGCAGCCCACGTCCAACGCCGCAGCCACCGCAGTCAAATCTACCTGCTGCGCCACCGTTTTCAACAGCAGTCGTGACCCGGCGTCAATGTCAAAACTGCTAAACAACGACTGCGACAAATCAAAGCGCAGCCCCTGCCCTGCAAACCGCAATGAGACTTGCTTGTTGATAAACGGCCGTAAAAATTCTGTCGTCATACACCCATCCAACTTTGGCGTGAAACATGATGCGTGAAACGTGATGCGTGACCAGAGAAAATCACGCATCACGCATCACAAGCTTGTCGCAGGGTTTCACGGCGTCAACCCCGCAAAATCCTGAAGACCCGGATCACGATCCACGGTTCACCCTTCACGGTACACGCGCAAACGGCACGTAGATAATAACCCCATCAATAAAGGTCACGACCGGGTGGTCACCCACAGCCCCATACCCGCCATCAGCCAACACGCCATACTGCTCGTTGCGCGCGGTATCGGCTGCCGTGACGGTGAATTGGACGGCAACGGCCGTATCCGGCCCTAACGCCTCCACCATCCAACTGACCACTCCATCGGCCAACACGCCTCCGCTGACGTACACCGTATTGGCGGGCAGCACGTCCGTAATCACCAGGTTGGTCGCCGTCAGGATGCCATCATTGCGGATGGTGAGCGTGTAAGTAATCGGGTCGCCCGCGCTCACCGTCAGCGGACCAGTTTTGTCAATGCGCAGCAGCGGCGCCGGCGTGATCACCGTCGTCGTCACGACCTCGCTGCCCTGCGCCGCAAAGCCGCCGGCCGCCCACACACCATAGGTCTCGTTCACAATTGTCGCCGTCGCCGTCACCACAAACTGCACGGCCACACTCCCCTGCGCGGGCAAAGATGGGACTTGCCAGGAGACAACATCCCCATTCAGCGCGCCGCCACTCACATAAGAAGCGCCCACCGGCAGCGTATCGGTGATCAGCAGCCCCGAAGCCGCGCCCGGTCCGCCGTTCATCACCGTCAGCGTGTAGGTGATGGGGTCGCCGGCAAAGGCCTCGTCTGGCCCCGTTTTGCTGATCGAGAGCGCCGCCGGCCGTATAACTGTCGTCACGGCATGGCTGCCACTGGTAACGTAACCGCCATCGGCCGTCAACTGGTAGCTGGCATTGGTAATGGTCTGCGTGGCCGTGACCACAAATTGCAGCGTCAGTGATGACTTGGCCGCCAGGTTCGCCACCTGCCAGGAGACGACACTGCCAGCAAACGTACCCCCACTGACATAGCTGGCCCCATCGGGCAAGGTATCGGTGATGGTCAGGTTGGTGGCCGTCACCGCCCCGGTATTGTTCACCTGAATCGTATAGGTAATCGGCGTCTGTACGTCAGCGATAGTTGGGCCACTTTTCGTCAGGCACAGGTTGGGCGCAGCCGGCGTGCTCGTATCTTGCACGTGGTAAATTTTGCTCCCCTGGGGAACGTAAATACCGCCGCAGGCATCTTCGCCAAAGGTGGTCATGCCGCTGCCCGCGTAAAGCTGCGTGTTCGTCCAGCCGGTCCCGCTGTTCGTCAGTCCCCAAATCTGGCCGGAACAGTAATCGCCATACAGATACGTCCCTTGCAGGTTGGGATATTGCAGCCCACGATAGATGAAGCCACCGGTAATGGAACAGCGAAATGGCGAGCCGCCGTGGCTATATTCATAAACCGGGAAGGTGTAGAGGCTGATGTCGCCGCAGCCGGTCAGGTTATACGGGTGATTGCCCTCATAACAGCGCCAGCCATAATTTTCGCCGCCGGCGCTGGCTGCCGGTTGCAAGTCGATCTCTTCCCACGCATTTTGCCCCACGTCCGCGATGAACAAGTCGCCGGTGGCGCGGTCAAAGCTGATGCGCCACGGATTGCGCAGCCCATACGCCCATATTTCGTCACAGGCCGCCGGCGCGGTCAGCAGCGGATTGTCCGGCGGGATGGTGTAATTGCCATCGGCGTCACAATCGGGAGACAGGCCGCCGCCATCCACGTCTATGCGCAAGATATTGCCGAGCAAGGTGCTGGTCGTTTGCCCGTTATTGTTGGGGTCGCCGCCGCTGCCGCCATCACCGGTGGCAATGTAGAGGTAGCCATCCGGCCCAAAGGCGACGTCGCCGCCGTTATGATTGGAAAAGGGTTGGCTGAATTCCATCAGGATCAGCTCGCTGTTGGGATTGGCCGCATTGGGGTCAGTGGTCACTTGAAAGCGGGAAACGCGCGTGTTGCCGCTGAGATTGGTGTAGTTGACGTAAAAATAGCCGTTGTCAGTATAGTTGGGGTGGAACGCCAGCCCTAACAGGCCCCGCTCGCCGCCGGAACCGACCCGATCTGTAATATTGAGGAAGATGAGCGCCTGCGTAGAATCAGGGTCCAGGGGCGTGACGCGAATGCGCCCAGCCTGCTCAACAATGAAGAGACGGCCGTCGCCCGCATTCGCAATATCTACCGGACCGCTAAACGTGAGGTTTGGAAAGGCGTCCACCAGGCTGACAACGGGGTCTGCGCCTGTGACAGTATTGCCAACGGCCGTTGCCTTATGGCTCATAGTGAACAGGATAACGGCCGTGAACAGCAACGGCAGCCCGATCATCAAGAACACACGGTTGAGTATACGTATTTGCATCGCATCATCTCCTTCTTCATACCTGCGCTGGCTCCACGTTCACTACATGATTCCATAAAAATCCACTATAATCAGACCACACTTTGACACGACTGGCAAAAGCCAGCAGTAGATACCTTTCCCAAATGGAGCAAACCTTATGCAAACCCCTCTCCACTTCGCGCAAACCAACCAGGAGCGCCATTTACAGGAACTCATTGAGTTTCTACGCATTCCCAGCATCAGCACGCAGCCAGAGTGCAGCGCCGATACCCGCGCCGCCGCCAATTGGCTGCTCACCGCATTGACAGAAGCCGGACTGGAAAACGCGCGCCTGATCGAGACGCAGCGGCATCCCCTCCTCTACGCCGACTGGCTGCACGCCGGGGCCGACGCGCCCACCGTGCTCATCTACGGCCATTATGACGTGCAGCCGGCCGATCCCTTGGAACTGTGGACGACGCCCCCGTTTGCACCGGATGTGCGCGACAATTACCTGTATGCGCGCGGCGCTTCGGATGACAAGGGGCAGGTGTACGTCCACGTGAAGGCCGTCGCGGCGTATTTGCAGACAAACGGCCGTCTTCCCATCAACGTCAAGTTCATCATCGAAGGCGAAGAAGAGAGCGGTGGCGAAAGCCTGGCTGCCTTCATTCCCCGGCACAAAGATCTGTTGGCGGCAGATATTGCCGTTGTTTCCGATACCGCCATTCTCGGTCCGGAACAACCGGCCATTGTCTATGGGCTGCGCGGCATCTGTTACCTGTTCCTGGACATCACCGGGCCGGAGCACGACTTGCATTCTGGCAGTTTTGGCGGCGGCATCAACAACCCGCTCAACGTATTGGGGCACATCATCGCCAAATTGAAGGATGAAGAGGGGCATATTTTGATTCCGGGGTTTTATGATCGGGTACGGCCGTTAAGCGCCGCCGAACGCGCTCTGCTCAACCAACTCCCCCTCAACGAAGCGGAATGGCTGGCGCAAACCGGCGCGCCTGCTGCCTGGGGCGAACCGGAATATACCCTGGTAGAACGCCTCGGCGCCCGCCCCACATTAGACATACACGGCATTATTGGCGGCTACACGGGCAATGGCGGCAAAACGGTGCTGCCCGCCGCCGTCCACGCCAAAATCTCCATGCGCCTGGTTCCTGACCAGGACCCGGAAGAAATTCATGCCGCCTTCGCCGCTTACGTGCAGGCCATCGCCCCGCCCAGCGTCACCGTCACCGTCAGCGGCGGGCACGGGGCCAAAGCCAGCATCACCGATTACACCATCCCGGCCATGCAGGCGGCCGCGGCCGCTTACACGGAAAGCTTTGGCAAAGAGCCGGTCTTCATGCGCGAAGGGGGTTCCATTCCGGTGGTGGGTTTGTTCCAAAATCATCTGGGCGTAGAGACGGTGTTGATGGGGTTTGGCCTGCACGACGACCGCATCCACTCCCCCAACGAACGCTTTTATCTGCCCAATTATTACCGGGGCATCGAAACCAGCATCCGCTTTTTACAAAAATACGGGAATGTCTAAATGCCAAAAACGTTAGCCATGAAATTCCTCGAAGGCAAGAAGGTGCCCTACGAGGTATTGGAATACCCCGACACAATGCGCGATGCGGCCGAAATTGCCACCCTGAAGGGAATACCGGCCGGGCAGGTATTCAAAACCTTGGTGGTGCAGCCCCCGGCCGGTGACGCTAGAGCCAAGCCCATGCTGGTGATGCTTCCGGCCGACCGGCAGTTGGACTTGAAAAAGCTGGCGCTGCTCATTGGCGCTAAGAAGCTAAAAATGGCGACGCACGCCGAAGCAGAACAGTTGACCGGCTTGCAAGTGGGCAGTATCTCCCCGCTGGTGCTGGTGAACAAAGGGTTTGCCATTTACCTGGACGAAAGCGCGCAGGCGCACAGCCACATCTACATCAGCGCCGCACAGAAAGGGGTGAACCTGAAAGTCCCGGTCAAGGATTTGGCGAAGATCGTGGGGGCGCGCTGGGCAGACGTGACGGAAGAGTCGTGAGTCGGAAGAGATGCTGCCCGACGCCCGATTTACAACTCACAACGCCCGACGTTCTTCCTCAATCAGGCGTTGAATCGTGCCAATAACGTCGGGAAAATCAAACGGTTTGGGCAGGAATTGGGCGTTGATGTTGTCGAGTAAGCTTTGTTCAGGGCGGGGCCAGGCGCTAACGAGGACAAACGGCCGTTGCTCGCCACGCTGCCGTAACTCTTGCGCCAGAGCAATGCCGGTCATCCCTGGCAGGCGAATGTCAAAGAAGAAAATATCCGCTTCTTGAAATTCAATCGCTTGCATATTGCCCAACAACGCTTCGGCGCTCATGTAAATGGGGTGAACGGTAATGCCAAACAAACCGAGGCCGCTTTTCAATAGCTCGGCAATATTCGGTTCATCTTCCACGTAAACGATCTTCACAGATATGTGCAGCATGACTTTGTTTCCTGGTTAAATTTTGCAGATTAAATCAATCCTGGAATCATAAACTGATTATGGCGCATGAGCAATAAACGAAAAGTACGCCATGTGTGGGGGCAACATGAGCGCATGGCTGCGCATCAGCGGCGCGGTGACGCCATCGTCGAGTACGGCCGTGGCCACAAACCACAGGCGCGGCGTCTCAATGGTCGTCGTCAACAGCAGCGAAATCGTGATCGTTTCCCCTGGCAGCACAGCGCCGTGCCAGTTCACGCGCTGATTGTCCAGCGCCGCCAAGCCGGCGCTGCTAGACAGGGTTGCCGTTAGCGGGGCAAACGAGTCAGGCAAACGTAAAACGGCCGTTGCTCCCTCAGCCGCTGCCAAACCCTGATTACGCAGTAACAATGTGTAGGTGATGGTGCGGGTGGGGAACGTGGCCGCGGCCGTTCCTAGCAGCCACGAAGCGCGTAAATCTGGCGCATCTAGCCACACCGTCGTCACCTTGTCAAAGCGCAACTGATGCCGCGCATAGGCCAGGGTGACGCTGTTATCCAGCCGCGTACCCGATGGCAGGGCTGCATCCGGCGCTGCCTGATAGGTAATCTGGTGGCTGCCGCCGGGAAGCAGCGCCCCCTGCCAACGCACCTGGCGGCTGTCCGTATCATAAGTGGCGCTGCCACGCAAAGAACCAGGCACAATTTCCAGGCCAGGGGGCAACGTATTCGTAATGACGACCTGGTTCGTGGGGGCGGCCGGCCAGTTGCGAATGGTCAGGGTATACGTGCGCGGCGCGCCAGGCGGACCGGTGCGGTTATCTACCTGCCAGGTTGAGTCACCCAGGTCGCTCAACCAGCCCAACGCATCGCTGAGGGCAACACTGCGCATGGTTTCGGATAAAGTAGACACAGGAATTCCCCAGAACACGGTGCGCCAGCCTGTCCCGGCCGTCGTCAGGGCTGCCACCCCCCCCTGATCATGCCACAGATAAGGCTGGCTGTGTGCGGCCGGCAGCAGACCATCGCCCTGGTTTTTGATGGGGCTGTAGGTCAGCGACAGCGGCCCATCGAGCAGGCTAGAACGGGTGACATGGTCCGCTCCATAAGCAACGGTCGGCGTCACGTCAACCTGATAATCCAGCACGCCCAAATAAGATTGCAGGCGGGCAGGTAAGGGATAGTAGAGAAAATCCTGGCTGCTGAGAAAGAGCCGCCCGCCACCCTGCACATAGTCACGCAGCGCCAACCGGCTCGCCGACGTCACCGGATCGTACCAGTTATAGGCCGTAAACCAGATGATCAGGTCATAGGCTGGCAGCAGCGCGGCCGGTGGGCTGCCTTGCGGCGCTTGCAGGCTGCTGCCGCCAATGTCCCACACATCGTAGCGTGCGCCCATTTGTTGCAGCGCCGCACGGAAATCTACTTCATTTTCGTAAAAACGGTCATCATCCACGAGCAAAATATTACCTGGGGTTTTCAGGGAAAGCTGCCAGCGAGTGTTAACGGCCGTATCCTGGCGCGAAACGGCCGTTAACGTCATCATCACCTGTTGATCATCCGGGGCAGCAGTTGGAACCGTCACTGTCAGCGTCGTTTGGCCGACCATGCATGGCCCCAGCGTCAATGTTGGCGTGACCACAACGGCCGGCCAGCCGGCGCCTGTCAGCGTCAAATCCAACGTATCCGTCAGCGTCTCGCTCAGGTTTTGTATCGTCAGCGTGTACGCCAGTTGATCCCCCGGTAATACAATCTGCGACACATCACGGTTCAGCCAGCGCGCGCCACTGGCAATGGGTGGCGCGGCCAAGTAGGCAAAACTGCGCCCCAGCAAATCGGCCCGATTGGCTGCCCCCGTCACCCCTTCCAGACCAAACCCCCAATACACAATGCGATACGGGTCGCACTGCCCGGCGCCCAATCCGGCTATTTGCCCATCCTCATAAAACAGCAGCGGTTCGGTTAACGCCAATACCTGCGGCATGGCATGGTCTGGTGAGGTCTGGTTGCGGGCGCTGTCAGCGCCGTTGAAGGTGAGGTTCGCAGTGGCAAAGGGGGTTCCCGCAGCGCCACTGACGCCGGGCAATGGTTGGTTCGTTAGTTCACCGGTAAAGGAAGCGCGCAGCCGGTTGAGCCACCAGACCTGGCTGCCAAAACCGACGCCGTCATAGCGCCCCACATTTTGCCCGCTGATGAGAAACTGACCGCCACTGCCCAGATAGGTGGTAATGACATTGTTCGCTTGCAGCAGGCCAGGCGCGCCTTGCGGGTCGGCCCAGACAACGACATCGTACTGCATGAGGTCCGCGGCGCTAGGGACATCGTGGAACGGGTCGCGGACGCTGGCCTGGGCGAAGCTGCGGTAGTCCTGGATGAGCGCCGCTTCGTAGTAGCTGATAAAGGAGTTGAAATACCATTGCCCGCCATCTATAAGCAGCACCGAAGGCGCAGGAGTGAGGAGAAAGTCGCGCTGCTGCGCCTGCCCCGCCTGGATGGTGAGGATGGTTTGCACCAGACGGTAGCCGTTGGCGCTGATGCGCACCGTGTAGGTTCCGGCAGGCAGGGAGAGGGTGTAACGGCCGTTTTCATTCGTCTGCGTTACGACCGGCGTACCCACAACGGCAACGGTTACGGCGGCGACGCCCAATCCACCAGCCTGCACCTGTCCGCTCAATGCGCCGGCGGGTAGGCTGGCAAGGGGAAAATTGCGCGTGACCGTCTGGTTGGCGGTCAGGTTGACGCTGGCCTGCCCGCTGGTACTGCCAAAGGGTGCCGTGGTCAGCGTGTAGCTGCCCGGTTGTAAATCGGCGCGGTACTGGCCGCTGGCGTCTGTGTCAAAGCGCAGGGAGACGCCAGCAAGGGTGGTGACGGTGACGACAACCTGGGGCAGAGGGACGCCATCGCGTGTGATAATGCCCTGGATGCGACCGGTATTGGCATGGGGGACAACGGCCGCATACGCATCCAGCCGCCCCCAGCCGCTGTCGTTGTTGGGGTGAACGGCGGTCATGGGAACGGCCGTATCGGCCAGCAGCAGCATGATTTGCGCCGATGTCAGTGCCGGGTTCGCGTCTAGCAGCAGCGCCAGCGCCCCGCTCAGGTGCGGCGCCGCCATAGACGTGCCGTTGGCTACAGCCAATCCCCCGCCCGGAAATGTAGAGAGAATGCGCGTACCTGGTGCGGCTAAAAACGGCTTCACCTCAGCGGTGAGCGGTGATGGGCCACGGCTGGAAAACCAGGCGACAGCGTCAATATCATCGCTGGCGGCCACAGCCAGGGTATTGGTGTAGCTGGCCGGCGAATTGATTGTACCCGCGTCTGGCCCATTGTTCCCGGCGGAAAAAACGGGGATGATGCCGGCGGTTTGCAGGAGTTGGATATCGGCGTAAAACTCGGTTCTGACGCCATAGCGGCCGCCCCAGGAGGCGTTCACGATGTCTGGCGCCAGAGCAGGGCTGCCGTTGGGGGCCAGCAGCCATTCAAAACCGGCGTGAATGGCGCTGTCATAGATCAAACCATTGGCGTCGGAGATGGCGACGGCGATCCAGCGTGCGCCAGGGGCAACGCCCATGTCGTTTTGCCCAACGGCCGTGCCGGCGACGTGCGTGCCATGTCCGATGGGATCGAACGGTACAGTGGCCGTAGGGATGGCGGCGTGATACCAGTTGCCGGCGTGTTGATAAACACCGTTGCCCAAATTGCCGCGATAATTGGCGCTGAGGGCCGGATGGGTCCAATCAACGCCGCTGTCCATGATGGCCATGGTCACGCCACTGCCGTCATGCCCCAGGCCATGCCACACATAGGGGGCGCGGATGCGCTGTACGCCCCAGGCAGATTCATCTTGCAGCGGGGCTGCCAGCGGGGTGACCCAATCGTTCAGGTCGGGATGCAGCGGCGTGACGATGGGGGTAGCGATGTCGAGGGTGATGCGGATGACATCGGGGCGCGCGGCCAGGGTTTGCAGAGTAGCAGGGTCTGTACGCAGGGCAATGGCATTGACAATCCAAAAAGGACGCACATGGGAGACACGGCTGTCAGCAGCCAGTGCGTCGAGTTCCTGGCGTAGGGCGAATTGCGTGGAAACGGCCGTGTCCTGCATCCATTGCACAATGGCCGCGCGCCGCGCCAGGTTGCTGTCGGTCGGGAATTGACGCTGTGTCAGGTCGGGCGGCGCTAAATGGATGATGATGCGGATAACGTCTGTGGCTGTGGCCGATTGCATCGCCTCCAGGAGGGCGGCATCGAACTTGGCCGGGGCAACAGGGGCAGGAACAGGGAAAAAAGTCCACTGTCCAGCCACGTGCGAATGCGCTATACTGTTTAACCAGAAAAGTAGGGCTACAGGCAGGGTGAAAATAATAATATAGAGAAAAATCAAAGAGCGCCCTGTTTGTTGCTTCATGATGGGATTATAGCGATGATCTCCTTCTGTCATACAAGCCCTCTTGTAAGTTTAATCATTTGTTGTTGTATGTAGTTATTATTGTTTAATCATTTAATCATTTGAAGTTCTCATTTTGTTTCATTCCGGCAACGAGTTTGTGGGAAAGTATTCCCTCGTAACATGACGCCTTTCTGTTCGACAATTATTCCAACCGTAGGACGGTCGTCTCTTGATCGGGCCGTTGCTAGCGTCTTGCAACAGGCGCTGACGGACGCCGGCCACGAGGTGATCGTCGTCAACGACTCAGGCGCGCCGCTGCCCCCGGCTACCTGGCAGGGTGACCCACGCACGCGCATTTTGCATACCAACCAACGCGAACGGAGTATGGCGCGGAATAGTGGCGCCGCCGCTGCGCACGGCCGTTTTCTGCACTTTTTGGATGACGACGACTCGTTAGCGCCCGACGCGCTGCAACATTTTTACGCGCTGGCGGCGCAAAGTGACGCGGCGTGGTTGTATGGCGGCAGCCAACTGGTAGACCGTCAGGGGCAGCCGCTCATCCAACTACACCACCAGCTTGTGGGCAACTGCTTTCTTCAGGTTATGGCTGGGGAATGGGTTCCTTTGCAGGCATCGCTCATTGATAGCGCCGCGTTTTTTGCTTGTGGTGGCTTTCACCCCCTGCTCAGTGGCCCGGAGGATATTGACCTGCTGCGGCGCATCGCTTTGCGCTATGATTTGGCGGGGACAACGGCCGTTGTCGCCTCTATTACGCGCGGCGACGCCGGCAGCACAACCGATTATGCCCATCATCCAGAGCAGAGCCGACGCGCGCGCGAACAAATTTTAGCCGCGCCAGAGGTGTGGCCGCGCCTACGCCATGCCGCTGCGCAGCAAGTAAAACACACAGCGGCCTGGCACGGCCGTATCGCCCGCATCTACCTCACCTCGCTGGTCTGGAACCTGCAACGGCGACGCATGTGGACAGCTGCCAGCCGCGCCGTTTATGGCCTGGCGGCCTGCCTTCTGGCCGGTCCGCGCCTGGCATCCGGTTCGTTTTGGCACGCAATGCGTCACCCGTATGCCAGCGAAACATTTGCGCGTGGGTTTGCCGCCGCACAGGGAGTTACGGGAGAAGTTCAACTTCTTCGGAGAAGTTGAACTTCTCAATGGGCAAACTCAAGTAACGAAGGCTTGCATGATCAATTCCGAGATGCTATTTTGTTCAGTGATTATCCCCACAATTGGCCGTGACACGCTGCCACGCGCTGTACAAAGCGTGTTAGACCAGGTGTTTGATGCGGCGCTTTTTGAAGTTGTCGTTGTCAACGATTCTGGGCAGCCGCTGCCCGCTGCGCCCTGGTTAGAAGCTGCGCCAGTGCGTCTGTTGCATAATAACCGGCGGGAGCGCAGCTTTGCGCGCAACAGTGGCGCGGCGGCGGCGCGGGGAGCGTATCTCTACTTTTTGGATGATGATGATTGGCTGCTGCCGGGGGCGCTGGCAGCCTTTTGGCAGTTGGCGCAGCAAGCGCCAGAAGCGGCCTGGCTGTATGGGGGGATTCAGGTAGTGGATGAAAACGGCCGTATTTTGGCTGCGGCCAACTGTGGCGTGCAAGGTCACTGTCTGGCGCAAATTATAGGCGGGGCGTGGGTCCCTATCCAATCTTCGCTCATTCGCGCGCGCGAATTTTTTGCTGTGGGCGGATACAATCTGCTGCTGCGCAGCACCGAAGACCAGGATTTGTGCCGCCGTATCGCCCAGATTGGCACACTGGCCGCCACAGAAACGGCCGTTGCCTGCCTCTATCGTGGCGCTAACTGGCAAACCTCCACCGACTATGGCCTGTCCACGCACAGCACGCGCCTTTCTCGTGACTATGTAGCCGACCAGATCGGCGTTTTTCGGCAAATGCTGGCTTCTGCTACAGATAGCTATTGGTACGGCCGTGTCGTCCATGTTTATCTGGCGCTGGCGTTGTGGCATCTACGCCAGCGCCATGTGTTTACGGCCGTCAGCCGTGGGCTGCATGGTTTGGCGGCCTTGCTCTACGCCGGCTCCAACCTGCTGCAACGCCCCTTCTGGCAGGCGCTGCGCGACCATCACGTCCCTGGCAGCCTGCACTTCATCCAGATAGCCTGGGAACAAGAAGCTCAAAAGAAGTAGGCGTATGACTGACATTCTCACCCTGGCTACGGCTGGCCTCAAATCTGACCAAATCCAAGATACGAATCACATGTATTATCCGCGCGTTGATTACGTGGAACTGCAACGGCGGCTTAAAACCCATTTTCTCAACTATAACGTCTACAACCAGACTCAGGCCGGTAATTTTTTACGCTATTTAGAGACCCAGATGCACTCTGATCTATACCTGACTCTGCTGGGTCTGCGGCAAAAATCTGCCTACCGGCTGGTTTTTGCCATGTCAGAACGAGCGGGCATTCCCTTCGCCCTCTTGAACCGTCCGCGGCCACAGCGCCAGAAGTTTGTGACGATGTTCCAATGCTGGTCAGCCATGCAGGAGCGGGTGATTACCACGCTTGGCCTGTTCCAGGCAATGGACGGAATTGCCGTCCACTGCCAGAGTATGAAACAGCATCTTGTCAGTCTGGGCGCTCCACCTGCGCATACGCATGTCTTGCCTTACAGTATTGACCACCGCTTTTATTCCCCCTTAGTCAAGGTTACACAAGAGAAAAATCTGGTCGTCAGCATTGGGGAAACCAGGTCACGGGATTATGCGGCCTTGTTTCAGGCAGTGGCCGACCTTCCTGTCAATGTGCAGGTAGCGGCCGCCGGCATGTGGTACGCCAGGGAAAAAGTCACCGGGCTGCAAGCGCAGACGCCGGATAACGTCACGTCAATCAGACATATGCTCCCGTTTCAGCTACGTGAATGGTACGCGCGCGCCCAATTTGTGGTCTTACCGATTCGTGATCTCGTTTATTCTGCCGGAGCCACCGGTTATCTGGAAGCGGCGAGCATGGGGCGGGCGGTTATTGCTTTTCGCTCAAGGGGTATTGTAGATTTCATCATAGATGGGGAGACAGGCATTTTGGTGCCCCCAGGCGATGTCCAGGGAATGCGGGAGGCAATTGCTTACTTATTAGCCAATCCACAAGAGGCGCGGCGTCTGGGGCAAAACGCCCGCCAGCGCGTTGAAGAGGAGCTAAACCTGGATGCGTATGTCCAACGGCTCATTTGCTTTTTGCAAGCCTATTTGCCACTCGATTGACCGGTGGAAGCGGATTGAAGAAGAAGTGTGAAACATGAATGTGTTGTCTAAGTCGTGGGGGCGTTTGTTGAAGGCGTGGGCGATTTATGGAGTACGGCCGTTGCAAATCCGCCAGATTACCCGCGCCATTGAGCACGTACACGGACCAACGGATGTTCCCTATGACACAGATGAACTGGTCGTTATCTGCCTGGTGCGGGATGGCGAGTTGTACGTCAATTCCTTTATGCAGCATTACGCGCAGTTGGGCGTAAAACACATTGTTTTGCTGGATAACGGTTCGACAGACCAGACGGTGAGTCTGGCGCAGCAGTATACCAACGTGACCATTTTGCAATGCCGGCTGCCGTTCAAGCGGTATAAAATGGCGCTGCGCCATTACCTGATCCGCCGCTTTGGGCAGCAGGGGCGCTGGCTGTTGTATGTGGATATTGACGAACTGTTTGATTACCCACATTCTGACGTGGTGAGTTTGCCCCGGTTTTTGGGGTATTTGCGGCAGGGAGGGTATACGGCCGTCATCGCCTATATGCTCGATATGTTTGCGGATCAGCCGTTAACGGCCGTTACCAGCCACATTGACGACGACCTGAAAGCGTGTTACCGCTATTACGACATCAGCGATATTGTGCGCATGGATTATCATTTTCCCCGCAATCAACTGCCAACGCAGGAGATCAAGACATATTTGGGCGGCATTCGTCGCACCTTGTTCGATCCGCAAACCAATATCCGTTTTATCCTGATCAAACACCCACTTTTTTTGCTAGACGGCCGTGTCAAGCCCCTGTTTGTTGACGAACATTTTGTGCGCGATGCGCAGATTGCTGACGTGACGGCCGTTTTGTTCCATTATAAATTCCTGGCCGATTTCGCCGCGCGCACGGTACGCGCCATCCAGGAAGAAAACTACCACACCCATTCTGAAGATTACAAAAAATACCACCGTATTTTGCAACATAGCCCAGACCTGACCATCAAACAGCCCACTTCACGCCAGTTTGAGCGGATCGAGGAATTGATTGACAATCAATTTCTGTACGTATCGGCCGCTTACCAGCAGTGGGCCAAAGGAACCTGACAGCGCCTTACGTCTGTTCCCTGCCCTGACCGGAAAGTGTATGTCCAACTACCCTACCCCCATCTTCATCTTTTCATTGCCTCGTTCTGGCTCAACGTTGTTGCAACGCCTGCTGGCAGCGCACGAACAAATCGCCACCGTTTCCGAGTCGCACCTGCTGCTGCCCTTGCTCTACACCTTGAAAAGGGAAGGCGTATACAGCGCCTACAACCACCGTTTTACGGTGTGGGCGCTTGAGGAATTTTGTCGTGATTTGCCAGGGGGAATTGCCACATATCAAGCAGAATTACGGGAACTGGCGCTGCGGCTTTATGCGCAGGCCGCAAAGCGAGAAGCCACCTACTTTGTAGACAAAGCCGCTGCCTATCATCTGATTGCGCCAGAGATCATGCAGCTTTTTCCCGAAGCCAAAATCATTTTCTTGTGGCGGAATCCGCTGGCGGTGGCGGCGTCGCTGATGGATTCCTGGGCCGGCGGGCGCTGGAATTTATATGAACACGATACACGTCTCCATGAGGGCTTACCACAATTGATTGAGGCTTACACAGAGCATATGGACGAGGTATTATCTATTCGTTATGAAGAGCTGCTGCAACATCCAGAGGAAGAGATGACGCGCGTCTTTAACTATTTGCAGCTTCCCTTCGATCCGCAAATTATTGTGTCTTTTGCGCAGGTGCGGTTAAAGGGACGTACCGGTGACAGCACGGGGATGGTCAAGTATAAGACGTTGAGCCAGGAGCCATTACAGAAGTGGAAACAAACGTTGGCAAATCCGCTGCGTAAGGCGTGGAGCCGTCGCTATCTGCGGCAAATTGGCGCAGCACAACTGGCGTTAATCGGGTACGATCTGGACGCGCTGTTGCAGGAGATTGAAGAAGCCCCAGGGAATATGCGTTATGTATGGTCGGATATGCGTCGGATGCCTTACGGGGTGCTGTACCGGTATTTGGAAGGAGCGCTGCTGCGCCAAAAGTGGCAGCGTTGGCGCAAGGGGCAGCGAATTTACGCACACACATGAAAAAACGGCCGTTTGTCAACAAACGGCCGTTTCCTGATGATCGTACTGTTGCCAGGAGCTGCCTAAAACAATCCCCAATCTCCCCCGGCCCCTTCTTCCATCATCGAAGGATCCCATAATTCCGCGCCGATTTCCACTTCTACGCCGTCCGCCATCACCGAGCTGCCCACAACCCGCACCTGCTCAATAAGCTGTGGGCCATACGGGCAAAATGGTGTGGTCAAAATCATCGTGACCCTGGCAAAATCTTTATCTTCAGCTACATCCAGATTGCGTATCAGCCCCAACTCAACAATGTTCATCCCAATTTCTGGGTCTATGACATTACGCAATGATTCCAGTAGTTCTTCTTCTTTACTCAGCACCATCTCTCATTCCTCATCTATACGACTCAGCCCCTACCAGGACATTACCAGGCGTTTCTATAAACGCTCAACCAGGGGCAAACGTGAATTGGCAGCAATCTGCGCCTTGAAGCATGCAACTGTGCTGCTGAATCGGGCTTTCTAAAACGCTTAAGATCAGTTCTTTGTCGAACGTGCAAATTTCCGCGTGTTCTTGCCCAATTGAATAGTATGGGCAGCTATACTCTGTCAGCACATATCCCTCTGCTGTCTTTTCCCATTTGGACAGGAACCCTTCTTCCTTTAACAAGCCTACCAGATAGTCAAGCCGCTGCTCAAATGACAGCCCGGCAAAGTGAATGCGATGCTCGGATATCACCGTCTGTACAACGCCGTTGAATATCTGCTCAATGACAGCTTGTGGCAGGACAGCTTTTAACTCATCCAACAAACGGTTGGTCAGGCGCATATAACGCTTGGGAAAGAGTTCTTCCCCTTTCGCGCTCAAACTGTATACGTAATACGGCCGTCCCACCTTCCGACGTACACTACCGGCCTCAATTAAACCCTCCGCTTGCAATGAATTGAGATGGTGGCGCACCGTAACCGGGGAAACATTGGCTACTTCCGCCAGATCTTCAACTTTTGCCTGATGCGAAGCTTTAATACTCTCTAAGATAATGTCGCGGGTACTCTTCTTATTATTGCTGCTTACAGGTTTCACCGTTAAAATCCTCATTTAGTACACGAGTGCGATTATAACAGTCGCTGTTTTATTTGTCAATTGATGCTATTTTTATTATTTTTATCATAAATATTGACGAGGCATGATGCCTATGCTATAATCGGCTTCGTCTAGTTCATGTCAACAAAATGTCTATATTCATCAGGACATAAAACCCTAACAGGAGCTAACATACCAACATGACAACTGCTTTAGAAATCAAAAATTTGCACGCATCGGTTGCGGATCAACCTATTTTGAAGGGCATTGACCTCTTAATTAAACAAGGTGAAGTACATGCTTTGATGGGTCCAAATGGGTCCGGCAAAAGCACCCTCGCTTTCACGCTGGCCGGGCATCCCGCTTATGAGACAACGGCCGGTGAGGTCATTTTTGACGGCCACGATTTACTCGAAATGGAAGCGGACGAGCGTTCACGCATCGGTCTGTTCCTGGCGTTTCAATACCCGGCGGCCGTACCCGGCGTGACGCTGGCAAAATTTTTGCGCCAGATCATCAATTCGCGCCGCCAGGCTGCTGACCCAGAAGACAAGGGTATTTCCATCCCCGCTTTTCGCCGTTTGCTCAAAGAGAAAATGGACATGCTCGGCATTGACCACAAATTTGCCGGCCGTTACCTGAACGAAGGCTTCTCCGGCGGCGAGAAAAAGCGCGTGGAGATTTTGCAAATGGCAACAGTGGAGCCGAAAATCGCCATCATGGACGAGACGGACTCTGGCCTGGACATTGACGCGCTGCGCGTGGTGTCCGAAGGATCCATGCGCTTGAAGCAAGAACTGAACATGGGGATTTTAGTCATCACCCATTACCAACGTATTTTGAATTACATTACCCCAGATTATGTCCACATTATGCTCGACGGCCGTATCGTCGAAAGTGGCGGCCCTGATCTGGCGCTCCATTTGGAAGAGCGTGGCTACGACTGGCTGCGCGAGAAGCATGGTATCTTAGAGGAGGTATAACATGGCTGCTATTGTCGAACGTGAACTAACTGAAGAAGAAGTTGTTGCCGGCGTCAACCAGGATTACGCGACGAAATACGGCTTTTCTGACGTTGAAGATTACATATTTAAGGCGGAAAAGGGGCTAGATGAAAACGTCATCCGCGCCATGTCCCTCATGAAAGGTGAACCGGAATGGATGCTAGACATTCGCCTGAAGTCATATCAACATTTTCTGGAACGGCCGATGCCCAACTGGGGCGCTGACCTGTCTGGTATTCATTTTGACGACATCTACTATTACATTAAGCCATCAAATCAACAAGGCGACACCTGGGAAGACGTACCAGGATATATCAAAGACACCTTCAATAAGCTGGGCATCCCCCAAGCAGAGCAGAAATTCCTTTCTGGCGTCGCCGCGCAATATGAGTCGGAAGTGATCTACCACAATATCAAGAAGGACCTGGAAGATAAAGGCGTCGTCTTCCTGAGTATGGATGACGGGCTGCGCGAACATCCTGACATTGTTAAAGAATACTTCGCCACCATCATCCCATACAACGACAACAAGTTTGCGGCGCTGAATACGGCCGTCTGGTCAGGCGGCAGCTTCATTTACGTGCCACCGGGCGTCCAGGTAGACATGCCCCTCCAGGCATACTTCCGCATCAACGCCAAAAACGTCGGCCAATTCGAGCGTACCTTGATCATCGTAGACGAAGGCGCTTATGTCCACTACGTCGAAGGGTGTACCGCGCCCATTTACTCCTCTGACTCGCTGCATTCGGCCGTTGTCGAAATTGTTGTGCGCAAAGGTGGCCGCTGCCGCTACACCACCATTCAAAACTGGTCAAACAACGTCTACAACCTGGTCACCAAGCGCGCCGTCGCCGAAGAAAAGGCGACAATGGAATGGGTAGATGGCAACTTAGGCTCAAAAGTAACCATGAAGTACCCGGCCGTTTACCTGACCGGGGAAGGCGCGCACGGTGAAATCCTTTCCATCGCTTTTGCCGGGCCTGGACAGCACCAGGACGCCGGCGGCAAGGTCGTTCACGTCGCCCCCAACACCACCAGCCGCATCATTTCCAAGTCCATCAGCAAAGGTGGCGGTCGCGCTTCCTATCGTGGGCTGCTAAAAGTAAACAAAGGCGCCGAAAACGTGAAATCAAATGTGGTTTGCGACGCCCTGCTGCTTGACGAAAACAGCCGTTCCGACACCTACCCCTACATTGAAATTGACGCCGAAGACGTGAACATCGGGCACGAAGCCTCTGTGAGCAAAGTTGGCGAAGAACAACTTTTCTACCTGATGAGCCGCGGCATCTCCGAAGAAATGGCGACCTCGATGATCGTCAATGGGTTCATCGAGCCATTGGTCAAAGAACTGCCCATGGAATACGCCATTGAGATGAATCGCTTGATTCAGTTGCAGATGGAAGGCTCTATCGGCTAACAAACGGTAATCAGTGATCAGTTATACGGAGTTTTACAGAGGAATCACAGAGATTTTCACGGAAAGAAGAAGGATTTGTCCATTATTTTCCTTTAATGTGTAAACGACGTTTTCGTCTTTGCGTATGTAGGGCAATTTGACAAATTGCCCTACATGATGACTTCTTCCTCTCTGTGTATCTCCGTATCTTCTCTGTGAAACTCCGTGTTCCAAAACAACACTGAATGGTTACCACTAAAAAAGGGAAATCATGACAGCATTTACCAGAGAAGCAGTCGAAAAATTATCGGCATCCTTACAAGAACCGGAATGGATGCGACAATTCCGCCTACGCGCCTTCACGGTGTATGAAAACACCCCCATGCCCACGCAGAATGACGAAGAGTGGCGACGTACCAATTTGCGCCGCTTAAAGTTGGATGAAATCGGCCCCTCGGTGAATGGTGACGCCGCCACCACTGCCGAAATCCCCTCGTTTTTGAATCAGCAGTTAACGACCGATGAAACAGGTGGCAACTTGCTGCAAGTAGATGGCGTCACACGCCTGTATGAATTCAGTGATGAGATGCAAGCGCAGGGCGTCATTTTTTGCGACATGCACACGGCCGTTGCCCAATACCCTGACCTGGTACAAAAACATTTCATGACCGATGGCGTGCAGGTCTCTGAAGGCAAATTTGCTGCCCTGCATGGCGCTTTCTGGCGTGGGGGCACATTCCTGTACGTACCGAAGAATACCAAAGCCGCCGCCCCATTCCACAGCGTGTTGTGGAGCGAAAACGGCAAAACCTTCACGCACACCCTGGTCGTCATTGAAGATGGCGCCGAAGCAGTCTTCATGGATGAGTACGCTTCGGCCAGCGGCAGCGGCATGTCCTTCCACAATGGCGTCATTGAGCTGCTTGTGCGCGACAATGCCAGCCTGATCTATGCCGGTTTGCAAGATTTTGGCGCGAACATGTGGCAGTTCAACCACGAACGCGGCCGTGTTGGCCGTGACGGCAAGCTGGACTGGGTGACGAGCATGATGGGCACACGCCTGACCAAAGCGTTCCAGACGATGGAACTGGACAGACCAGGGGCCTGGGGGCGTATGTCGGGTATTTTCTTCACGAACGGCCGTCAACACCTCGACCTGGACACCCAACAAAACCACAACGCCAGCGAAACCGTCAGCGACCTGCTCTACAAAGGGGCGCTCAAGGATCAATCGCGCACTGTCTGGCAAGGGATGATTAAAGCCCTGCCCGGTTCACAAAAAATCAACGGTTTCCAGGCCAACCGCAACCTGATGCTAGATAAAACAGCCCGCGCCGACTCCATTCCTGGGCTAGAAATTGAAGCAGATGACGTGATCTGCACCCATGCTTCGGCGATTGGCAAGCTAGACCGGGAAGAGATTTTCTATTTGATGAGCCGGGGGATTCCGTACAAGACGGCCGTTGAAATGTCTGTACAAGGCTTCTTCGATCCACTCATGCGCCGCATCCCCTTTGAAGGCATTCGTGAGCGCATCTTCAGCCGGATTGTTGAAAAAATCAACGCCTGACAGAGCGTGAAACGTGAAGCGTGATGGACAACTGCGTTGGATGGACAACTGCGTTGGATGGACAACTGCGTTGGATGGACAACTGCGTTGG
>JACSRF010000246.1 GCA_014879875.1 Anaerolinea sp. | reverse complement strand
GGTTTGTGGTGGGGGTGGCGTGGCGTTTGTGGGTTGTTCCGGTTCTGTATCGGCGTCAGACGGCCGTTTTGTCAAATCATCATTCATCATTCTCTGCCTTTTACCAACATGGTCCATTCCCCACGCTGCACAATTTTGCCATGCTGGTTGAAGACGCTCGTTTTCATGACAATGTTCCCGCCACCCAAACGGGGCAGCGCTTTGGTACCTATAATTTCAATTTTAACGTGAATGGTATCGCCAATAAAGACGGGCAGGCTAAATTTGGCCGTTAATTCGCGGAACGCTAATACCGTCCCTTCAATAATGCCGGATTGCACCGCCAGCCCGCTGGCAATGGACTGCACCAGCAGCCCATGGGCCACGCGCTGCCCAAACGTGTCTTTGGCGGCAAATTCGGCGTCGGTATGAATCTGATTATAGTCGCCAGACAACCCGGCAAAGTTCACGATATCCGTTTCGGTGAGGGTGCGCGCGGCCGTGACCAGCACTTCACCGACGACAAATTCTTCAAAATAACGGCCGCGTGGTTGGTAAGCTGCTTCTGTCATGACTCTTTCCTTATTGTGCGTCGGGCGTCGGGAGACACCGCTTACTGATCCCCAACTATCCCGACTGCCGCCAGCTTTGCCGACTCATCGGCGAGGGTGAGGGCGTCAATAAACTGGTCAATGTCGCCGTCCATCACAACCGACAGATTGTAGCTGGTGAGACCGACGCGATGGTCGGTGACGCGGCTTTGCGGGTAATTATAGGTGCGGATTTTTTCGCTGCGTTCGCCGCTGCCTACCTGGGATTTACGGTCAGCAGATACCGAAGCGTGCTGCTTATCTTCTTCCATCTCTTGCAGCCGCGCCTGGATAATGGCAATACCTAACCGTTTGTTTTGCGTGAGGCTGCGTTCGCTTTGTATTTTAACGGAAAGGCCGGTGGGTTTGTGAACGATGTGGGCGGCGGTGGCATTTTTTTGCATGTGCTGGCCGCCGGGGCCGGAGGAGAAGGTTGGGGTAATTTCCAGGTCGCGTTCGTCAATGGTGATGTTGACATCTTCAATTTCCGGCATGACGGCGACGGTGGCCGTGCTGGTGTGAATGCGCCCTTGTGATTCTGTTTGCGGTACGCGCTGCACGCGATGGACGCCGCTCTCAAATTTGAAGCGGGAATAAGCCCCCTTGCCTTTGACGGACAAGATCACTTCTTTGTAACCGCCGACGCCGGTCGCATTTTCGTCAATGATTTGCGTGTTCCATTTGCGCATTTCGGCGTAACGGGCATACATGCGCAGCAGGTCGGCGGCAAAAATGCCTGCTTCGTCGCCACCGGCCCCGGCGCGAATTTCGATGTACACGTTTTTATCGTCGCGCGGGTCGTGGGGCACAAGTAAAGAGCGGATACGGGCGGTCAGCGTCTCCAATTCTGCGTCCAACTGGGTGATTTCAGCGGCGGCCAGGGCAACCAGTTCCGCGTCGGTTTCCATTTCCCACATGTCACGGGCTTCGGCTAATTCTTTGCTAGTGCGCAGGTAGCGATGATACGCCTCAACTAACTCGACCATTTCTGAACGTTCCTGGGCGAGTTCATTAATCTTGCTGTAATCGGCAATGACTTGTGGGTCAGCCATCTGGTTTTCGATCTCGTCGTAGCGGGCGACGACTTTGGCGATTTTATCAAACATATTTTATCTTCATTGTTATAGCATTGCGGCGGGTCAGCGTTTCAGTCTGACAAGTTATTATGAAGTATAGCTCTTGGATAGCTCTTGGGCAAAGGTCGTCAAGGTGTGGCTGAACGGCCGCATGGGTATTCAGGACACATGAAACCGATTACCGCTCACTGTTTACTGATCACCGATTCTGGCGCGGCGGCACGAGGAACAATATGAAATCTTTGCCGGGAACGGCCGCTTCGCGCCGCTCCAGCCACCCTTGCGGGTACATGACGCGCAATTTTTCCAAGTTGGGCGTGTCTAGGGGATTGAGGATGTACAGCTTGGGGGCGGGGTCTTCGTAGTGCTGTACCATGACGTTATCCAGGTTGGGGATGGAATTTTCCCAGGGGATGGCGTTGGCGTAAATGCCGATGAGGCGCGTGTCTACCCAGTAGGGATACGAGATGTGGTAGACGTGGTCCATGTCGCCGGCGCTGTCGGCCCAGCCGCGCGCGGCCGCGCCGATTTCGCTGGTGTTCCAGAGCGTGTTGTGGAAGTGGGTGTCGTAGCGGACGAAGTAGTAGGTGTAATTGTCACGGCAGGCGAGCAGGAAGAGCACGGCCGTTACCCCCCCCGCCAGCCAGTTACCCATGCGCCTCCAATTGGCCTGTAACTGCTGCCAGGCTGTGGCGAGCGGCAGGGCGGCAATGATCATCGCCCAGGGAATCGCCCCGCCCATGCGCACGCGGCTGGGGTTTTCGCCGGGGAATTCCAGGCTGAGGATGGAGGGCAGCAGCAGCACGAACAGCGCTGTCAACACGTAAAGCGTGCGCCGGTCGCCATATTTTGCCAGCCGCCACAACAAGTAGATAAGGCCCAACACAAATAACCCCCCGCTGACCATGCCCAGAAATGGCGTGAACGGGATGCTGTTGCTGATGACGGCATCTCCGCGATAGTTGAAGGCGAGCAGCGCGTTTTTCACGTTGTCCCAGAAGATGCGCCATGATTCGCCGGGCAGCGCGTTGCCATTTTCCAGCGAACGGGTGGTGACGCGAAACCAGAACATCTGCGGTTCATCAAACATGTAACGCAGCAGGGGCAGGAAGAGGAGCAGCGCCGTCAATCCGCCGAGCAGGGCGTTTTGCCAGAAGGTCCAGGTGAGGGCGGGGGTTTCGCGGTGATCGGTAATCGGTGATCGGTGGTCGGTGATCGGCTGCCGTTTACTGATCACCGACCACTGTTTACCGATTACCGGCAATGCGTCCAGCGCCAGCTTGAGCAGGGTGAGCAGCACGAGCAGCAGGGGGACGATGCGCATGGGGATGTAGGTGTGCAGGCCGACGCCGAGCATGAGGCCGGTGAGGAGCCAATCGTTGCGCCGGCCGTATTTGAAGGCGCGCAGCAGGTAGTACAGGGTGGCGGTGGCAAAGAGGGGCGTGAAGGGGAAGCGCAGCCCGATGCGGCTGATGGCGACGTGCCAGGAGGAGAGGGCAAAGAAGGTGGCGGCGCTGAGGCCGACAGAACGGCCGTACAACTCTTTACCTAATAAATACACCCAGGGCACGGCCAGCAGCCCCAACAGCGCCGTGCCTATTTTCAGGGGGAGGAAGCCGATTTCCTGACCGGTAAGCTTGATGATGACGGCCGTCCAGTAAAATTGGAACGCCTCGCGGCCGGTGTTGCGCGGGAAAAAGATGGGCCGCTGCCCGTTGAGCACGTCATACACATCATACAGCTTTTCTGCCTGGTCGCTGCCCATCTCGCCGGGCAGGCTGTCCAGGCGATAGAAGCGAAAAAAAGCAGCGAGCAGCAGGATGGCGAGCAGGATGAGGTGATGGGGTTGCAGGGTGAGGGTGTAGGGGGGGCGATACGGCCGCTGCGCCCACCAGGCGCGCGTTCGCACCCGCCAATCGGCCGGAACTTCCCCAAAGAGGGCGATGAAACCGAGAACGGCCGTGAGCCAGCAAATGACCCCTTCAATGGTAAACTGGTTGTCTGCCAGGTAATGAAACGCCAACACAACCATCATGCCGACCACCACCCCCAAACCGGCCCGCTGCGCCCGCGACCCGTTAAACAGGGGCACAAGCGGCGTGGCTGCTGCGGGCGCGTGGGGCGCATTCAAGGCGTCGGGGGTGGAGTGGCTGATGAGCGTCCAGAAGAAGGCGACGATGGCGACGGCAAAATAGCCAATCCCCAGGCCGCCCCATTCCCGTTGTGGCAGTAAAAATTGGGCAATGAGCGCGGCGGCAAGCGCCAACAGTAGGGCAAGGGTTTGGAGGGTGGCGCGTTTCATGGCCGTTAAGTATTCAGATTGCGGGGGAACTGTCAAGGAAAAGCGTGCTTGTTTCTGGGTCTTCTTCGTCAGCACGGCCGTTTTATTCTATACTTTCGCCATTGATACGCATTTGATACGCTTTGTATTAGCCTGACAGGTAGAATTGACCGAAAATCTGTATCTGTTCGGTTACACCGAGTTTCACAGAGGAAACACAGAGATTCACAGAGAGAAGAAAGAGGGAAAGGAAAGCCCATGATCGCTGAAACGGCCGCCTTGCTGCGGGAAAACATTAAAAAAGTCATTGTTGGCAAAGATGAAATCATTGACCTGGCGCTGATCGCTATGTTGTGCGAAGGGCATTTGTTGTTGGAAGATGTGCCCGGCACGGGGAAGACGACGCTGGCGAAAACGATTGCCGCTTCGTTGGGCTGCACCTTTCATCGCGTGCAGTTTACCCCAGACTTGCTGCCCTCTGACGTGACCGGCATCTACTATTACAACCAGAAGGCGCAGGAATTTGAGTTTCGTCCCGGCCCCATTTTTGCGCAGATTTTGCTGGCGGATGAGATCAACCGCGCCACGCCGCGCACGCAATCTTCTTTGTTAGAAGCGATGCAAGAGCGGCAGGTGACGGTGGACATTGCCACGCATAAATTGGAACGGCCGTTTCTCGTTCTCGCCACGCAAAACCCCATTGAACTGGAAGGGACGTTCCCGCTGCCCGAAGCGCAGCTCGACCGCTTCCTCATGAAAATCAGCCTGGGGTATCCGACGGCCGTTGAAGAAAATGACATCCTGCTGCGCTTTGAACGCCAGGACCCGCTGGAAACGCTGCAAAAAGTCGTCGAACCGGCGCAAATCCTGGAGATGCAGGCGCGGGTGCGTCAGATTCGCGTCGAAACGTCGGTGCGTCAGTACGTGGTCAACGTCTGCCGCGCCACCCGCGACCACGACGACATCGAACTGGGGGCCAGCCCGCGCGCCACCATGGCCCTCTACCACACCTGCCAGGCATTGGCCGCCATTCGCGGCCGCGAATTTGTCATCCCCGACGACGTGAAAACCATGGCG
The DNA here is from genome assembly GCA_014879875.1 of Anaerolinea sp. GTDB lineage: Bacteria > Chloroflexota > Anaerolineae > Promineifilales > Promineifilaceae > JACSRF01. Next base: position 9,230 of record JACSRF010000246.1, on the reverse strand, counting down.
CCCTATGTCCTCACCCACCGCCTCATGGTCAACCCGCAAACCCGGCTGCGCGGCCGTGAACCGGAAGACGTGATTCGGGAAGTGGTGGAGACGGTAGCCGTACCGATTGACGATTAACGATATGACTGAAAGCATTCACGACGTACACCTTATTGTTCGCACAAACCAGGCCAAAGATCGCAAGGAAGCGCGTAACCGGGTGCTGCGGGCGGCGTTCTCCGGTAATTCGGTGAACATGGCCGACGTGGCCGCCGCGCGCGGGCTGGTGCTGAAAGAGCGGGATAACTCCATTTTTAGCGACGCCTGGATTCCACTGGCTGTTTTGTTTGTCATCATCGGTTTCTTTGCCGGGCGTAATCCGGCGCTGCTGGCGTTGGGCCTGACGTTGCTGCTGATTGTGGCGATCAGCACCATCTGGAAAAATTTGTCACTGGAAGGGGTAGGGTACGAGCGTGAATTTGACCGCACGCGTGTTTTTCCCGGCGAGCCAATACAGATGAAGCTGACCGTGACCAACGACAAGCTGCTGCCGCTGACCTGGCTGCAATTTCGGGATGAACTGCCGGTGGCGCCGGAGTTTGAGACGATCATCTCGCAGACGGCGAGCCAGATTACCGGCCGCTACACCTTGTTCAGTACCTTTTCGCTGGCCGGGCGCGAACGTTCGACGCGCGAAGCGACGATCAGTTTCCCCACACGCGGCTATTATAAAATTGGCCCGGTGACGTATGAATCGGGCGATATTTTTACATTGTTCACCCGCGCGCGTGAGCATGAGTACGTGCAGACGTTGGTCATTTATCCACGAATCTGGCCGTTGGCGGAGTTGGGCTTACCGGCGAAAGAGCCGTTTGGGGAGGTGAAGGTAAATCGCAGCCTCTTCACGGACCCCATTTTGACGCAAAGTATCCGCGACTATCAGCCGCAGGATCGCTTCCGCGACGTGCATTGGAAGGCGACGGCGCGGCGCGGCAGCCTGCAAACGAAGGTGTATGATCCCTCAACGGGGATGACGGTGGCCGTTTTCTTGAATGTGGCGACGTTCCCCAAGCATTGGATGGGCTTTAACCCGGAGCTGTTGGAGCGGGCAGTGAGTGTGGCGGCGTCAGTGGCGAATTATGGGGTGCAGCAGAAGTGGGCGGTGGGGGTGTATGCGAATGGTTCCGTGCCCAATTCAGACCAGCCGATTCGCGTCGCGCCCGGCCGTTCACCGGATCAGCTGGCGCGGGTGTTGGAAGGGTTAGCGGCCGTTACTGAGTTTGCCACGGCGTCGGTAGAGATGATGATGCTGCGCGAAAGCCCCGGCTTGCCCTGGGCGGCGACGATTGTGCTGGTAACGGCCGTTGTCACCGATGAAATGATGGTCGCCCTCATCCGCCTGCGCGAAGCCGGCCGTCGCGTCGTCCTCATCTCCCTGGCCGACGATCCGCCGCCGAAACATTTGGGGCGCATCATCACCTATCACATCCCGGCCAGCACACCTGCTTTCCAGGCCGTCCCCCGCAGCGCCACCGCCACCGAAGCCGCCCTGAGCGCCATTCCCACCCCGGAACCGGTGGAATTGGCGCTAGAGCAGTTTAATTAGAACGTAGCCCAAATACGCAATACGCAGTAAGGCTGCATATGATCACACCGATCAATCAAAACCGCACCGCCCATTTACGCGCCTCTTTTCAGGAGACGTGGGGGTATGTGCGTCATGAACTGCTCTACCTGTTATGGGCGGTGATGGACGTGGCGCTGATCACGCCATTTGCCCTGGCCTTCATGCCCTGGGCAGCGACCTGGCCGCCGGGGCAGGTCGCGTTGTGGCTCGGTTTACTGCTGCTGGTTCCTTTTAACCTGGCGCGGTTCATGACTTATTTGCAGATCCCCCTGACGCGACAACGGGCGGTGATGATGGTCGCCGCCTTTGTCGCCATCTTGCTGGCGATCCGCACCTTGTTGTATGACCCCACGTCCTTTTTTGACTGGCGCTGGATTGGCGAATTTTACAGCTATATTTCTGAGGCTAACAACAGCTTGTGGCAGCGCGACGTGACCCTGTTTGTGCTGGTGGGGGTGACGTGGTGGCGCGGCACGTTGCTGGTGACGCGCGAGCCAGACATCAATCGCCTGGGGGGGCGGCTGCGGCGTGGGGCGCTGCTGGTCGCGCCCCTGGCTATTTTTGCCGCGTCGGTCAACCTGACGTGGAGCATCGCGCCCTATATTTTGCTCTTTTTTGTGGCGGGACTAACGGCCGTTGCCCTCACCCGCGCCGAGCAAATCGAACGGGAACAACAGGCACGCGTCACCTCAATGACGCCCCGTTGGTTTCTGATTGTGCTCGGCGTTAGCGTCTTCACCGTTTTTGCCACCGGTTTTCTCTCCTTCTTGATCGAAGATGTCGCCCTGACCGATATGGGCTGGCTGCTGATTTTGTGGCTGCCGCTCCGGTTTGGCGGCAGCGCCGTGCTCCTCACGCTCGTCTACCTGACAAACCCTTTTTGGAACGGAGTGGAAACGGTGTTGCAATGGCTGGTCATGTTTTGGCAGCGGGCGTTTATGCGTTTGTTTACGGCCGTTACCCCCGCAGAAGAACCTGATTTTCAACCACCACCGGATGATTGGATCCTTGAACAGTTGACGCAGCCAGCGGGCGAGGCGCTGCTCAATTGGCGGTTGGCGCTGCTGGTCACGCTGGTCTTGCTGCTGATTTTGAGCATCTTGGCGTTGGGACGACTGTATCAACGGCAGCGGCTGGCGGTGGGCGACGGCCGTTTTCGGCGCGGTTTAGGCGGGCAGGTAGAACGCCTGGAGGAGGGGGAACGGTTGGGCCTGGGGCAGCGCATTTTGCAGCGGTTGGGGCTGCTGCGCAACTGGCAGACGGCTGTTTCCATTCGGCGCATTTATTACCAGATGGAGCAGATGGCGACGGCCGTTGGCTACCCCCGCGCCGAAGCCGCCACCCCTTACGAATATTTACCCCTCTTGCAGCAAACCTGGCCCGACAATATCGCCGACGCGCGTATCATTACCGAGGCATTTGTGCGCGTTCGTTACGGCGAATACCCGGAAACAGAAGCGGAGTTTAACGAGATTCAAAACGCCTGGCAGCGGCTGAAGTTGGCGCGCCCGCACGATGCTGCTCAGAGCGTGCGCGTATGAGCAGGGATCGTTGCGAGGAATGAGAATTCATCCTTCCCCCTTCCCCCTTCATCCTTTTCTGCGGCGGTTGTCAAGCGCCTGGGCCTACGCGCGGCACGAACTGCTTTACCTGAGTTGGACGTTGATGAGCGTGGCGCTGCTCACCCCATTCAGCCTCTCCCTGATGAGTTGGGCGCGTTATTGGCCGCCTGGCCTCGTCTTGCTGTGGCTGCTGCTGCTCATGCTCGTGCCTTTTAATCTGCTGCGCCTGATGGATGCGCTGCGCGTTCCGGTTGGCAGACAGCAGGTCGTGATGCTGATGGGGCTGCTGTTGACGTTGCTGTTTGCCAGCAGCACACTCCTCTATTATGCGCAGGGGGTGTTCATCTGGCAGTGGGCGCCGCTCTTCTTGCGTAACATTGCGCAAAAAGGGAACCAACTGTGGCTGCGTGACGTGATGCTGTTCTTGCTGGTGACCATTGTCTGGATGCAGGGGGCGTCGCTGCAGCAGCGTGAATTCAAGGTCAATGGGGTGGGGCTGTTTTTGCGCGTCGGTGGGCTGTTGGCGGCGCCGTTGATCATCTGGCTGAGTACGCGCCGCCTGCTGTGGGATGCGGCCCCATTTATGCTTTTGTTTTTCACGGCCGGGTTAACGGCCGTTGCCCTCGCCCGCGCCGAAGAGATCGAAAAACGGAAAACCGGCTTCTCCGCTTCATTAACGCCGCGCTGGCTGAGTCTTATTTTTGTAGGTGTGCTGGCTGTGGTCATGAGCGGTGGCTTGTTGGCCAGCATCATCAGCGGGCAGAGCATCTTCTACTTTGTCGCCTGGCTGACGCCATTCTGGACTGCCTTGTTTTTTGGCGCGATGACAGTGTTGGCGACCGTGGCGCATCTTTTGCTGCCTGCGCTGGAAATTGTGCTGTTGGCTTCACAGCGGTTCGCGATTTGGTTTGTGGACACATTTCGGTTTGGGTCGTCGGCTGGAGATATGCCCTATGACGAAACGAAAATTTTAACGGCCGAAGATTTGTCACGACTTGCGCTGAACCTGGATTGGAGCTGGAAGCTGGCGATTTTCCTCTTGTTGCTTCTGGTCATCTTGCTGCTAACGTGGACGTTGAATTACATAGTTCGGCGCGTGCGGATTGCACAGGGGGGGAATGAGCTTGCGGGCGGACAAGCGCGTGCATTCTCCGCCGATGCGTCGTTGGGGCAGCGGCTCAAGAACCGGTTGAGCGGATTGTGGCATTGGCGCACGGCCGTTTCCATTCGCCATATTTATCAGCAGATGAGCCAGGCCGCTGCCACAAGCGGCTATCCCCGCGCTGTGGCCGAGACCCCCTATGAGTACCTGAAAACCCTCAAACGCGCCTGGCCTGCCAATGCCAATGACATCCAACTGATTACCGAAGCGTATGTCAAAATCCGTTATGGCGAGTTTCCCGAAACGGAAGTGGAACTCAATCAGATTTGGCAAGCCTGGTATCGCCTGGAAAAAATCCAGCCGATGACCGTGACCCCGCGCCCATCTGGCAGCTTGCCGACAAGCCCCAATTTGCGTAAGCGCATCAAATAGCCTGAATTTCCCTGTTACAGAGGTTTGTTTTCGTTTGACAGCCCCTATCCCTTATGGTATTATCGCAATCATCCCATGCTAACATAAAGTCACGCTGAAGTTGGATGCACAAACCTGACATCTATCCAACTAAGGAGATTTTGGATGAGATCACGTACTGAGATGATGGTTGACCGCCTGCGAGATTTACAAGCAGGTACACAGGATATTGAAGCCTCAGCTGTAGTTAGTGTAGACGGGCTGATTATGGCATCATCTCTGCCTAGTGGTGTTGACGAAGACCGTATTTCTGCGATGTCTGCGGCCATGCTCTCTCTGGGAGATCGCATTGCTGTCGAGTTAAAGCGTGGCACGCTGGAACAGGTTTACATCAAAGGTAACGATGGCATCATTGTGTTGATGGCTGTCGGTGATGACGCTGTGCTGACCGTTTTGGCGCGAGAATCGGCAAAACTCGGTCTGATTATTCATGATATGAAGCGCGCTGTGTCTGACCTGGAGCGGTTATTGTAGCCATTTGTTGCCAGGGGCAACAGAGATATATGCAAAAATCATTTTTGCGCCGATAACGAGAGAAGATAGATGGGGCATGTCACCAAAATGACATGCCCCATCTTCTTTTCTGGCCGAAATAAGCGGCGAGAAACATAAAACGCAGGGCCTTGTCCCGTTCTGCGCGCAGCGTGAAACGTGAAACGTGAAGTGCCTTTGGTCACGTTTCACGTTTTACGTTTTAGACGAGGGTATCATGACAAAATACATCTTTTTTACAGGTGGCGTCGTTAGTTCTGTCGGCAAAGGCGTCACGGCCGCAGCCTTAGGACGCATTTTGAAAGCGCGTGGGTTAACCGTTGCCGTGCAAAAACTAGACCCCTACATCAATGTTGATCCCGGCACAATGTCCCCTTACCAGCACGGTGAGGTCTTTGTGACGGAAGATGGCGCCGAAACAGACCTGGATTTGGGTCATTATGAACGCTTTATTGATATTAATGCCAGCCAGCTTTCCAATGTGACTACCGGCCGTGTTTACGCCGAGGTAATTGCCCGCGAACGACGTGGCGATTATCTAGGGGGCACGATTCAGGTTATTCCGCACATCACCAACGAGATCAAACGCTGCATTCGCCTGGTCGCCGAACAGAGCGGGGCGGATGTGCTGTTGGTCGAAGTGGGTGGGACGGTGGGCGACATTGAAAGTTTGCCGTTCATGGAGGCGCTGCGCCAGATGCGTTCGGACGTGGGGCGCAAAAACACCTTGTACGTACACGTTACCTTTTTGCCGCACATTGGCGCCAGCGGTGAGCTGAAGACAAAGCCAACGCAGCACAGCGTCCGCGAGTTACGCGGCATTGGCATTCAGCCAGACGTGATCATTGCCCGCGCCGATCACCCCATCCCCGCCGAACATTTGGATAAGATCGCCTTGTTTTGTGACGTGCGGGCGCGCGCCGTTATCCCGGCCGTTACCAGTGACGTGTTGTATAGCATTCCATTAGAATTGGAAGCGACAAGCCTGGGCGACTACGTGGTAGAACGCCTGAAACTGAAAGATCGTGTCACGGAACCGGATTTGCAGGGTTGGCAGGAGATGATCGCCGACATTCGCCGGCTGAAGTCAACCATTCGCATAGGCATTGTGGGCAAATACGTGGAACTGCACGATGCGTACATGAGCGTGCGCGAGGCGCTGTACCATGCCGGCGTTGCCAATAATCGCCAGGTAGAGGTGGCGTGGATTCATTCAGGCGACCTGGAAAAAGGTAGGGGCTGGGAGCAGTTCGCCGATTTGCAGGGGATTGTGGTCCCTGGCGGGTTTGGCGAGCGGGGGATTGAGGGCAAGATCATGGCGGCGCGCTATGCGCGGGAGAATCAGATACCATATTTGGGGTTGTGCCTGGGGATGCAGGTGATGTGCATTGAATTTGCGCGCCACGTGCTGCAAAGCGATGAGCCGAACAGCACCGAGTTCGACGCCAATACGGAGCATCCGGTGATCAGCCTGATGCCAGACCAACATCACCTGACCGATATGGGTGGGACGATGCGCCTGGGCGCGTACCCATGTCGGCTAGTACCGGGCACACAAGCAGCGACCGCGTATGAAGCCGAGGTGGTCACAGAGCGTCACCGTCATCGTTGGGAGTTTAATAATGCGTACCGGCAAGTTTTGGGTGAGCATGGATTGGTGTTTAGCGGGTTGTCACCAGACGGCCGTCTTGTGGAAATTGCCGAGATGAGTAACCACCCCTTCATGCTTGGCAGCCAGTTTCATCCTGAATTTAAGAGCCGCCCCAATCGGCCGCATCCCTTGTTTCGCGCCTTTTTAGCGGCGGCCGTGCGGCGGCAAGAAAGCGGCGCGTCAGAAAATTAACGGTGCGACGTATTGCGCATTGACTTTGCGCTGCGCAATACGTCGCCCAAGACCCTTTTCAAGGATTACGCAAAGATATTGGCCGTTATGGCCCCACCCTGGCTGACGCGCACCGTAGACATGGAAACCATGTGGAAAATGCGGCGCAGGTCGCTTTCGTTCAGTGTTGCCGTTAACGCTTCTGTAAACCCGATCTCGTCGGCCAGTTTGCGCACCGGGTCGGGTTGGCTGCCGGTGCGGAACCCTATTTGTGGCTGCCCGGCCACAAAACCCACAAACGCCAGGGTGTACATTTCTTGCTTTAACAGGTCAACGGCCGTGCGCTGAATATCCCGCGCTCGCTGCTGCGAGGCGTTATCTTCGCCGTCAGAGTAGACGATGACGATGCAGCGCACCATTATCCCGCTTTGGCGTAACTGCTGCGTGTAGAGCACCATATTTGTCAGACCGCCGGCCACCGCGTCGTACAAGGCGGTCGTCCCATAAGGCTGATACACCTGTGGCGTCAGGCGCGCAGCGTCGGTCAGGTTGACGTAACCGTGCAGCAGCGTTACTGTGTCATTGAAGAGGATGGTACTGATTAAAATGTCGTCAACGGCCGTTGCGTGTTCCATCGCTGTCAGGTAATTGTCGTTGTAGGCGCGCATCAGGTCGGCCGCATGAGGCGACATCGAGCCGCTCATGTCAATGATATTCATCGCCAGCGTCACCTCATTGCTCCCCAATTTATCCAGCGGGGCGCCCACCGGCCCCATCATGGTTGGCCCATTCAAGTTAGAGATGACCAGGTTCAAAGCATTGTCAGTCAGACCGTCGTCGCGCGCGGCCTGGAATAAATCGTCGAGATTGCCAAGTCCGTTGTTGCTCATCTTGCATTCCTTGTTTTGTAATCCGTAGTCCGTAATCCGTAATCCGTAGTCCGTAATCGGTTCACGGTTCACGGCTTACGGCTTACGGCTAAAAGGGTAAGGCGTCTGTGCTGTTGATAAAATTCACGCCCTGCCGCGCAAATTCGGCGAACTGCTTCAGGGCCAGGCCGTGAAAGTCAATGTCCGGGTGGATGACGGGCGAGGTGCAGTCGCGCAGGAAGTAAATTTTTTGCAACTGCTCTGGTTTGCCGCCGAAATCTTCCACCAGGTCTTCCACCGTTTCCAGGACGCAGTGGCTTTCCGCTTCCCCGGCAATGAGAATGACGTCGGCCGCGGCCAGGGTGTCCAGGAACGCCTTGTTCTTGCCGCCCAGTGGATGATTGGGCACGGGCACTTCGGGCTGAATGATGGAGTAATTTTCCGTTTGAGGCACAGTGCCTTTGGTTAGCCAGGTAGGTTGGGTTTTGCGCGCCAGGCTGTGCCACAAAATGGCGGAAAATAGTTCCGGGTCGAGCGCATTGCCGATGCTGCCGATCATGACGTGGTACGGCCAGATGGTGAGTACCTTTTTGGCCTGCTCTTCCAGCTTTTTCACGTAGTTGGTGGACCAAACGGGGTCTACTAACGGCCGCCACTTGCCCGCTTTAATGTCTGTGTAGCTGATGAGCGTGAAGGGCGCCGGGTGGTTCCCTTGCTCGTCAGCCCACCAGGCGGCGTGAAAAATCTGGTGCGGCAGGTGCGAATCCAGCGAACAGGTGATGTTGGTGATGCGGCCGGCGTGCGTGTAAATAAACTCAATCAACCGTTGGATGTCACCGACGGAACCGGGAACGTGCAGGCTGCCATTGCTGTGGCAGAAGTCAATTTGCATATCAATGATCACCAGATGCACATTTTGCTTATCTTGTGTGGCTGGGGGCAGATTGGTCGCATTGGCGGCAGCAGCGATGGCGCCGTAATCAGGGTAGTGCAGATTGCCAATGCGTTGTGGATTGTAGAAACTGGGGAATTTGCTCATGGGTATCTCCTTGTTTTACTGAATTGCGTCATGGTCTATTGGCGGCGGCCGCTCTTTGACGGCGCTGCCTCTTAGTGTATTGTTTTTCTGAATATCATTTAGTGTATTAATTACACTAAATGCGAATAGTATAGTGTAAACAAGACACTTTGTCAAGAATGAATTTATGTAACTATACAGAAGCGGATTGGGAACACAGACACTATGTTTGCACTTTTGCCCGGTAATCTGTGTTTTACAAATCTAGCAAGAAAGCGCGTCATGCTG
>JACSRF010000345.1 GCA_014879875.1 Anaerolinea sp. | reverse complement strand
GAATGTGGCATTCTGCGAATGTGGCATTCTGCGAATGTGGCATTCTGCGAATGTGGCATTCTGCGAATGCGGCATTCATTGAATGCCCGGTTGAACGAAGCCGCACTCAGCCGCAACTCTTCTATTTGGAATTTAAGCCTGGGGATACTCGATAACCGCTGCCGCTCACCCCCACGACCAGAGTCATTGTAGCAGGTTAGACTAGAAAAGATCAATAACCTATGCCCGATCACTGGCACGGTACAAAGGCGCCGACGGCCGTTAACGAAACGTGACGGTCAGCAGACCGCCGGCCGGGTCATCGTTCAGCGAGACAAGGCGGCGGTTGCGAAAGATGTCATCGTCACTCGTTTTTGATCGCCGTAATGATATTTACACGGCCGGCGCGCCAGGCAGGGTACAGCGCCGCGCCCACCGCCAGCAACAAGGCCAGGACAAAGCTGATAGCAATGGCCGCATACGGCGTTTGCAGCGTCAACACAAAGCCGCCAATGGCGCGCAGGCCAATTAGAAATACGTCCGCCAGCACCACGCCAAAGGCGACGCCAAACAAGCCGCCCATGACGCCCATCGTTGCCGCCTCCGCCAGGATCATGCGCCGCACCTGGCGGCGTGTCATGCCCAGGCTGCGCAAACTGCCCAATTCACGGGTGCGCTCGATGACGTTCATCAACATGGTGTTGATCACGCCGAGGCCGCCGACGACCAGGCCAATCAACCCCAACACGTCAAACAGGCTGAACGCCTGGGCGCTCAATTCGCGCACCCGCTCCTCAAATTCCTGTTTACTTTCCACGATCAGGTTGAACTGCCGGCCGATATCGTTTTCAATGGCGTCGGTAACGGCCGTCAGCGACGCCCCCGGCGCCAACCGCACGGCAAAATTGCTGACGTTGTTGACGCCAAAGTAACGGCGCAAATCCCCCCAGGAGCCGGTAACGGCAATGGTCTCGCCCCCGCCAAAATCGGTGACAATGGCCGCCACGCGCAACGGCCGTCGTCCCCGCCGCGTCTCCAGCAGCACCTCATCATCCACCTGCAAATTAAACTCGTTCGCTGTGTCGGCGCTGATCCAGATGGCGTCGCCTGCCGCCAACTGCCGCAGCAGTTCCGCCGGTTCTGGACCACTCATCACGCGCACACTGCTCACGTCCAGGTAGGTGGCCGGGTCAATGGCGGTAAACACCGCGTACGCATCTTCCCCAGCGGCCGTAAACAGGCGCGACGGGATATAACGGGTTTTGGTGACGGCCGTGATCTCCGGCAAGGTCAGCAGCCTGGCCTCCACGTCGGGGCGCATTTCTAATGGCGAGCGCACAAATAGATCGCCCCCTAACGCCGTGTCTACCCAGGCCATCATGTCCGTCTCAAAGCTCAAGGTCATCCCCTGAATGCCCACCACCATGCTGATGCCCACCATCAGCGCGGCCACCGTGAGCGCGGTGCGCCCCTGGGCGCGGTTGACGTTGCTGCTGCCCAGCCGCCCTTCATTGCCAAAGAGGAGGAGGGTCAACGGCCGTAGCAGTCGCTCCACCGGTTGCGTCAACAACGGAATACAGAGCGTGGCCCCCAACAGCATCGCAAAAATCGCATTGCTGCCCACCGCAAAAGTGACATCCGGGCGTAGTGGGACGCGATATAAAATCAGCAGCGCCGCCGCCACTGTCAGCGGCCCAAAGCGCAGCCCCACCGTCCGCCAGCGCCCCTCGTCCAGGGCAGCGCGCATCCCCAACGCCTGTATCGGCGAGACGCGCGCCGCTTGCCACGCCGGCAAAGCGGCCGCCAACACCGTCACCAGCACGCCCACCCCCACCGCCTGCGCCAGGTCTGCCGTTGCGGCTGTCACTTGCTCCACCGCCTGTCCGGTGACGCCAGAGACAATGCGCGCCAGAAATTGCGCCAGCAGCACGCCAAAGCCCACCCCCAGCAAAGAGCTTGCCAGACCGAGCAGCCCCGCTTCGGTCAATACCATCCCGCCAACCTGGCGGCGGGTCATGCCCACCGCGCGCAACATGCCAATTTCACGGGCGCGCTCCACAACGGTCATGGCGAACGCATTATAAATAAGAAAAGACCCCACAAAAAGAGCGACCACGCTGAAGAAATTGAGGCCAAGCTGGTAAGCGCCGAGGCTGTCGGTCACCGCTTCACCGCGCGACGACGGCCGTTTCACGGTCAGGTTTGGGCCAAGCTGTCTGCTTAACTCCACGCGCAGCGCGTCCAGGGCGTTGGCGTCGGCCGCCACGTCCGCAGCGGCGACAATCTCCAGTTGGTTAATTTCGCCAGACATGTTGAACAGTCTCTGCACCACGTCCAGGTTGGCAATGCCGAGCACGCCATTGTTGGTCATGCCAATCCCTTCTCTGGCAATCAACCCGATAACGCGCAAAGTGACCACGTCGTCTGGGGTGAGAATGGCAATATCCTCGCCAACTTCGATGCCCTTGTCAGCGGCGTATTTTTCGACGAGGACCACGTTGTAGCTCGTTTCGTCGGGGGCAGGCAAACGGCCGTCAACCAACTTGTATTCGTGAACGGCCGTGTCCGCCGCCAGGTCACGCCCCATCAACCAAAAACTGGAACCGGGCACAACACCGCCGGCGAGACTGAGCTGCTGCTCCCAATCCCCCGCCTCTGCTGCCAGCACCGTCACGCCCACGACGCTGGGCGCCACGGCCAACACGCCGGGCACACGACGCGCGCGGCTGCCGGTATCGGCGGCGAAGCTCTTGCCGGCAACGGCCGCTTCCACAACCAGGTGGCTGCGTCCGGCCGTTTCATCAAAAAAATTACCAATTGCCGCGATGGTGCTCTTATTGGTCGTGGTCACGGCGACCATCGCCCCCACGCCGACCACAATGCCCACCACCGTCAGCAAGGTACGCACCCACCGCGTCCACAAATTGCGCAAGACAAGCACGAGCAGCGAATTGAAAGAGATGAAACCGAATTTGAACATACGTGGAGGGAACACAGAGTTACACAGAGGAAACACTGAGGTACACGGAGAATAGAAAAGAGATTATCGGAAATAAGGAATGAAAATCAAATAACATACGCAAGATTGGACAAATCTCAGAAGATTTGTCCAATCTAAGCGTGTAAATTATTCAAATCTCGTTCCTAAGCAATCCCGCGCAGGGGCGCGAAGACGCAAAGAAGAACACCCTTGCGCCTCTGTGTTTTTGCGCGACAGAAAGTTGTTTCCAAACAAAGTCTAAAGAAAAAAAACAGGCTTTATCCACCACTTCCTATTCTTCCTCTCTGTGTATCTCCGTGTCTTCTCTGTGTATCTCCGTGTTCCAAAAAACGTTACAATTCCAATTCCCGCATCACCCGCATAATGGCGCGCATATCTTCTTCATGTCCGTTATGGTGGGTGATGGGCAACTGTTGGATGATATTGCCATCTTTGAGAAAGACAACCTGGTTAGCATAGCTGGCCGCGCGCGGATCGTGCGTCACCATGACAATGGTTTGCTGCATCTCCTGGCAAAAGTGACGTAACAAGTCGAGAACGGCCGTGCCCGACTTCGAGTCCAAATTCCCCGTCGGCTCATCCGCCAGCACAATCTCCGGGTCATTGACAAAAGCGCGGGCAATCGCCACCCGCTGCTGCTGCCCCCCACTCAACTGATCCGGTTTATGGTCGGCCCGGTCTGCCAAACCAACCATTTCCAACAAACCATTAATCTTTTGCGTATACTGTTTGATATTTTTGCCATCAATCAACAACGGCAAGGCGACATTTTCGGCCGCGCTGAGGGTGGGAACCAGATTAAAGAATTGAAAAATGAAACCGACCTTGCGCCGCCGCATAATGGTCACTTCATCGTCAGAAAGGCGGGAGATGGGGCGGCCGGCCAGGGCGATTTCCCCGGCAGTGGCTTCGTCAAGACCCCCCAGCAAATGGAGCAGCGTACTTTTACCAGAGCCAGACGGTCCCATCACAGCCACAAAATCACCTTTGGCGACGGCAAAATCAACCCCGGCCAGGGCTTGCACCACGACTTCCCCCATTTGATACTGCTTTGTCAACCCTTTCGCTTCTAATACAGACATGCTTACGCTCCTTTACCTGCGGGTAATCATTCACCCCCCGCCCCCTGAGCCTGTCGAAGGGGGCATCGGTTTCGACAAGCTCAACCGACGGGGTGAACGGTTACACTTGCGGCAGCGCCCAACGCTTTGTCCGGTCCCCCGACTGTGCCTGGACAAGGCAGTCAGGAGGTCGGCCGCAATCACTGCGGGTAAAAATTGTTCGCTTTACCGGAAGTCAGGCTTTTTTCAACGGCCTCATCTTTATAATATTAGAAAATCATGAATTTGAAAAATTGACAAAGCCCGGCGTCCTGGCTATAATGACCCCGCTGAGTGACTGTAGTTTAAGTTGGTAGGAATCGCTTCGTCATAACTAAAAGATAAACTTGTATCTATTTTAGTGGGTTTATGCGGAGGATAGGCACTTTGGACTAACAAGTGGCAAATATGCTCACCCACAGCAGCCAGACCTGACGCCTTTTACCGTTGACTTCTTCGTGAAGGTTGAGCGACCACCAAGTATATTAAACTCGGCCATGTTCAGTAAAAATTCGGACACAGGCCGAGTTTTTGTTTGAAAAATTCTTATTAGGAAAAAACTGGAACGCATGTCTAACGATGATATCAATTTTCTGGACCATATGCAGCAGCTTCTCGACCAACATGATTACGAAATGCCGGAGATAGGTGACATCCGGCAGGGTATCATTGTTGCCATTACCCAACAGGGCGTCATTGTTGATTTAGGGTTAAAACGAGACGGCCTGGTACCACTGGCAGATTTAACCAAGTTGGAACCAGGGGAACGTGAGGCTTTGAATGTCAACGACGAGATTTTTGTCTATGTCGTCAATACCGATCAGCCCGACTCGCTCACTGTTTCCATTAACCTGGCGCGCCTGAATCAGGATTGGATTGAGGCTGAAGAGCTGCTGCAAAGTGGCAAGATGATTGAGGCTGAGGTGATCGGGTACAACAAGGGTGGGGCGATTGTGCCTTACGGCCGTTTACGTGGTTTTATTCCCATCTCGCACCTGGTTGATCTCAGCCCAGGCATGAGTGACCGGAAACGGCAGCAAAAACTTGCCAAGCTGCGCGGCGAAAAGCTGCCGTTGAAAGTGATTGAAGTGGATCGCCGTCGCCGTCGTCTGGTCATGTCACAGCGCGATGCTCAACGCGAATGGGAAGAAAAGCGTAAAGCCGAATTGTTGGCCGACCTGAAAGAAGGGGACACCCTGAGAGGTCGCGTCAGTGGCCTGCGTGACTTTGGTATCTTTGTTGATTTGGGCGGCGCCGATGGGTTGGTGCATATTTCTGAACTGGCGTGGCACCGCGTTGACCATCCGCGTGAAGTGGTGAAAGTGGGCGACGAGTTTGACGTGTATGTGCTGAAGTTGGATCGCAATGGTCAGCGCATTAGCCTCAGCCGCAAGCGTTTGCTGCCCAACCCGTGGGACACCGTCCACGTGCGCTACGCGCTCAATCAGTTGGTTGAAGGAACCGTCACCCGGATTGTTGATTATGGCGCCTTTGCCGAGATTGAGCCAGGGGTTGAAGGACTGCTGCACGTTTCGCAGCTTTCGCGCGGCAATGTCGAAAATGTGACGGAAGTGATTCAGGAAGGGGAAACTCATCTCTTGCGTGTCGTGAGCATTGACTCTGAACGGCAGCGTATTGGGTTGAGCTTAAAGGCCGTAACGGCCATGGAACAGATTGAATGGATGGCGCAGCGGGAACTGGCAGCCGCCGAGTCTGCCCCGCCTGCACAAGCTGCTTCAGATGAGGCGATAGAAGACGACGACTCGTTTGCAATATCGGATACAGAAGAAGCCCAACCTGCTGCACAAGAGGAAATGGCAGCCGCCGTCGCTCAGGTTGACGTCGAAGCGGCTGTTGAGACCACAATAGACGAAGCTGCCGTTGAGACCACAACAGACGAAGCTGCCGTTGAGACCGCAATAGACGAAGCTGCTGTTGAGACCACAGTAGACGAGAGTGATGTCGAAGCTACTGTTGAGACCACAATAGACGAGAGTGATGTCGAAGTTGCTGTTGAGGCCACAGTAGACGAGAGTGACGTCGAAGTCGCTGTAGATCTTCCGACAGAACAGCCGGGTGATGAACAAGTTCCCGATGTGGAAACGGAAGACAGTGTTGTTGAGGAGTTGACTATCGCCGATGAAGGCGTGTAATTTTCCTGGCAGTTCGTTGATCGGGTATTAAGAGACTTATGGCTAAAAAAGACGACAAGATTGAAGTTGAGGGTAAAGTAGTTGAGTTGCTGCCTAACACCCAGTTTCGGGTGGAACTAGATAACGGGCATCTGGTGTTGGCTTACCTCTCTGGACGAATGCGTAAATATTATATTCGCATTTTGTTGGGGGATCGGGTGCGGGTAGAAATGTCGCCCTATGACCTGGAACGAGGTCGCGTCACCTATCGTTATCGCAAAAACCGCACGTCGGATACTGTTGAAGCGGCATCGTAACGGCCAACCTCGCAACAGTCATTCATCGCTCGACACGACAACCAAACCATACTTTTTTTGCTGCCAAGCGCCACCAGATAGGGTGGCGCTTTTAGCGTTTACATCTTTCCATCGTTGGCAATCCGTTAACCGATCCCCATTACCGATTGCCCACCACCAACGTCACCCAGTCGCGCACGATCAGACGGTTTAGAATCTGGCCGCCCGCATCAACAACGGCCGTTGCCACATCATCCACCTGTTCCGCAATCAGACCGCTGAGAATGAGACGGCCGTCCGCCGCCACATAGGACAGCAGCCCCCCCTCTTGCAGCAGCGCCACAATCACTGGGGCCAGGATGTTGACTACCACCACGTCCCATCCTTGTTCGGTGACGGTAGCCAGGGTTCCCTGCCAGAGGTGCAGGTGGACATTGTTCTGCTGGGCGTTGGCAACGGCCGTTTGCACCGCCACGCCATCGGTATCCACTCCCCACACCTTGCCGGCGCCCAACTTTGCTGCCGCAATCCCCAGGATGCCCGACCCCGTACCCACATCCAATACCGTCATCCCAGGTCGTACCACCTGTTCCAGCGCTTGCAGACACATTTGCGTTGTGGGGTGCGTGCCCGTACCAAAAGCCATGCCAGGGTCCAGCGTCAACACGACGTCTTCAGCGCGCACCTCGTCACGCGCCGCCGCCAGTTCCGCTTCCGTCAACCAGCCTGGTTGAATCCAGATACGCTGCCCCACGCGAAACGGGTGGTAATGCGCCTTCCACGCATTCGCCCAATCCTCTTCCGCCAATTGACGAAAGGTAGGCGCGGGGATGGGATAAAGACGCCCCATATGATAGAGAATCTCTTCGAGCCGTTGGCGCAGCGCGGGCGTATCCTCAGCTTCAGGAACGTAAATTTTAACCGTCACTTCCGGTTCCAGCGCATTCGGGTCAAGATTATTCTCGTCGCCCAACTGCTCCAGCACGACGCCGTTTTGATAAGCAAAAGGCCGCAGCACTTCTGCCACGGCCTCTGCTGCTTCGCCATCTGTTGTGACACTCACTTCTAGCCAGACCATGTTACCGTCCAAATAACGTTTCTTTCAGTTGATCCAGGAATCCTTTTTGCTGTGGCACAACTTCCTTGCCCAACGTGCGCGAAAGTTCCTGGAATAATTTTTTCTGTTGGTCAGTCAGGTTATGGGGGATGGCAACCTGGATGATGACGTGTTGGTCGCCGCGGCCAACGTGCGCGCCGCGGCCGCTGCGGTCCAGACGGGGCACGCCTTTGCCGCGCAAGCGATAGACGACTCCTGACTGCGTGCCCGGCGTGATCAACAACTTCTCCTCGCCATCAATGGTCGGCACGACAACCTCATCGCCCAGGGCCGCCTGCGCCACATTGATTTGTAAATCCAGGAAGATGTCGTCGCCGCGCCGTTGGAAGAAGTCATGTTTCTTCACATAGATGACGACATAGAGGTTGCCGGCCGGTCCACCATTCAGCCCAGGGCCGCCTTCGCCGCTGAGACGGATTTGCGTGTCGTTGTCCACGCCGGCCGGAATTTTCACTTTGATGGTGCGCGTTTTTTGCACTTGTTTACGGCCGTTGCACGTCTGGCACGGTTTCGTAATCACCTCTCCCGCTCCCTGGCAGTTGGGACAGGCTGCCACATTGACAAACGAGCCTAAAATGGACTGCTGCACACGGCGCACCTCACCGCTGCCGCTGCACGTTGGGCATCGTTCTGAGGCTGTGCCTGGTTCCGCGCCCGTGCCATTACACCCCCCGCAAATCTCCGGCCGCGTGATTTCAATGTCCTTCTCCACGCCAAAAACGGCCTCTTCAAACGGGATGCGCATATCATAACGCAAATCCGCGCCGCGTCGTGGTCCTTGCCGCTGCCGCCGTCCGCCGGCCCCAAAGCCACCGCCAAAGAACTCTTCAAAGATGTCGGAAACACTGCCAAACCCTTCAAAGCCGGAGAAGCCGGCGCCGCTGTTGTTCACCCCGGCATGACCAAACTGGTCATACGTTGAGCGTTTGTTGTCGTCAGACAACACCTCATACGCTTCATTAATTTCCTTGAAGCGTTCGCCGGCGTCCGCATCTCTGTTCACGTCAGGGTGATACTGGCGCGCCAGTTTACGGTATGCTTTCTTTAGCTCATCTTTGGGGGCGCTGCGCTGCACGCCCAGGACATCGTAATAATCTCGTTTGGTAGCCATAAACAGGGAAAGCGTATTGCGTATGATGTATTACGTGTTCGTTAACATCGCAATACACAATACGCAATACGCAATATCAAAGCAAACAATACAGGTTATGAGTCGCTGAATTCGCCTTCAATAACATCTTCGTCCACGCCATGCCCGTCGCCACTGGGAGGCGGATCGCCAGCGCCTTGCCCTTGCTGATACATGGCGGCGCCGGCTTGCTGCATCACCATCTGTAACTGCTGTACCGATGATTGCATCCCGCTGATGTCGTTGTTTTCCAGGGCTTTTTTCACCGCGTCAATCTGGCTTTGTACGGCCGCTTTTTGGGCTTCAGGGATGTTGGCGCTGTTGTCGCTCAGGAACTTC
The DNA here is from genome assembly GCA_014879875.1 of Anaerolinea sp. Taxonomy (GTDB): domain Bacteria; phylum Chloroflexota; class Anaerolineae; order Promineifilales; family Promineifilaceae; genus JACSRF01. The sequence goes on along the minus strand of JACSRF010000345.1, from coordinate 5,210 downwards.
TCGGCGCTGTAAACGGCCGAATCGGCCGTATTGCGCGTTTCCACTTCTTCCTTGCGCTTTAAGTCATCGGCCGCATGTTGTTCCGCGTCTGTTACCATGTGTTCGATTTCTGAATCGCTCAGCCCGCTGGAGGGGATGATCTGCATGGCCTGTTCACGACCGGTCGCCTTATCTTTGGCGCTGACGTGCAGAATGCCGTCGGCGTTGATGTCAAATGTGACCTCAATTTGGGGAATGCCACGCGGGGCCGGCGGCAGTCCATCCAGAATGAAGCGCCCCAGGCTTTTGTTGTCGGCAGCCATCGGCCGTTCCCCTTGCGTCACGTGAATTTCGACCTGTGTCTGGCTGTCGGCGGCCGTGGAGAATATCTGGCTTTTCTTGGTGGGAATCGTCGTGTTGCGCTCAATCAATGGCGTCGCCACGCCACCCAGCGTTTCGATGCCTAGCGTCAGCGGCGTCACGTCCAGCAGCAGCACATCCTTCACGTCCCCACCCAACACACCGGCTTGAATGGCGGCGCCCAACCCAACGACTTCATCCGGGTTGACCCCTTTGTGCGGCTCACGACCGAAGAATTTCTTCACCGCTTCCTGAATAGCCGGCATCCGCGTCATGCCCCCGACCAATACAACCTGGGTAATGCCAGAGGTAGACAAGCCGGCGTCTTTGAGCGCCTGGCGGCATGGCTCAATGGAACGTTTGACCAGGTCTTCGGTCAACTGCTCCAACTTGGCGCGGGTCAGCGTCAGGTTGAGGTGTTTGGGGCCGGTGGCGTCGGCCGTGATGTAAGGCAGGTTCAGTTCCGACTGCATGGTGGTCGAGAGTTCGATCTTTGCTTTTTCGGACGCTTCCTTCAGACGTTGTAACGCCTGGCGATCATTGCGCAGGTCAATGCCTTCCTGCATTTTGAACTGATCCGCCACCCAGTCAATGATCTTTTGATCAAAGTCATCACCACCGAGGAAGGTGTCGCCATTGGTGGATTTCACTTCAAAGACGCCATCGCCCACTTCCAGGATGGAAATGTCAAATGTGCCGCCACCCAGGTCGTACACGGCAATGATTTCGTCTTTGCTGCTGCCCAGGCCATAAGCGAGAGAGGAAGCGGTTGGCTCGTTGACAATACGCAGCACATCCAACCCGGCGATCTTGCCGGCGTCTTTGGTGGCCTGGCGCTGGCTGTCGTTGAAGTAAGCGGGTACGGTGATGACGGCCTGCGTCACCGGCTGCCCCAGGTATGATTCCGCATCGGTTTTGATCTTTTGCAGGATCATGGCCGAAATTTCCGGGGGTGAATATTCGCGCTCGTTCATGACGACGCGAATGTCGCCATTGGGCGCTTTGTGAACTTCATAGGGAACGTAGCCACGCGCGCGGGCTACGGCCGGATCGTCATATTTGCGCCCCATAAACCGTTTGACGGAGTAAATGGTGTTGTGTGGATTAATGACGCCTTGCCGTTTGGCTACCTGCCCCACCAGGCGCTCGCCGGTTTTGGGGTTGACAGCAACAATGGATGGAAAGAGACGGCTGCCTTCGGCGCTGGGGATGACGACGGGTTCGCCTCCTTCCATGACGGCCGCAACAGAGTTCGTTGTTCCTAAGTCAATACCGATTATTTTGCCCATGTTTAATTTTTACCTCTTATACCGCCACGTTTACCAGCGTGGGCCGGATGACGCGGTCGCCTAATTTATATCCTTTTTGTAATTCGCGGGTGATGACGCCGCTTTCGTATGTATCTGATTCTTCTTGCATGATGGCTTCGTGCCAATTGGGATCAAAGGGCTGCCCTACGGCGGCAATTGGCTGCACGCCAAAGCTGTCTAAGATGCCGTTCAGTTTACGCTCTACCAGGACGATACCTTCAAACCAACTGTCGGCGCTGACGGCGGCCGGGGCATTCTCTATGGCGCGTTGGAAATCATCCAGAGCCGGCAGCAGGTTTTTGAGCACGGCGGTCGTCGCATTGCTGTAGGCATCCGCTTGTTGTTTCTCGAACCGTTTGCGGGCGTTGGACAGTTCTGCCTGCGCGCGCAGCCAGCCATCCAGGTTTTTGGCGGCTTCGGCTGCTGCTGCTTGTAGCTGTTCTTCTAAGGTGGGGAGGGAATCGGTTACGGCCGTTTCTCTCCCATTCGCGCCACTCTCAACCGCAGGGGGCGCATCGGCATCTGGCAGGTTGTTGTTTTGCTCTTGCAAATTGTCGTCACTCACTTATATCTACCTCATCATTGTCTATGGTTTCGGGCCTGGGCGCTTCCAGGTAATATTCACCGAGAAAATTGCTCATCAGGCCGGCGACGTAACGCACGGCGGCTACGTTACGGCCGTAAGGCATCCGCATGGGGCCAATGACGGCGACAGTGCCCGTAAACTGTTCCATCACGCCATAACGCGAGAGGATGATGGTGCAATCTTTTAACTCTTCCCAACGGCCGTCGCCGCCAATCACCACTTGCACCCCCCGCATATCGGCCGTCTGTGTTTCGTGCAGCACATTCGCCAGCAGCGTCCGCTCTTCCAAGACGCGCACGGCCGGCCGCGTCCCTTCATCATCCAGAATGTTCACCAGGCCATCGCGGTAAATGTTGGCAAACGGCCGTTCATCTGCCCGCCGCAAACTATCCATCACCAGCCGCGCAATTTCATGCTCTAACGTGTCGAGCACATGCAGGCGGCCGGCAATGTCGTCATGATGCGCATTCTCAAAGAGCATATTGAGACGGCTGGCGGCCGTACTCAACTGCGTCTGCGATAGCGGTTCCGCCAGCGTCAACATTTGCTGCTTCACCGAACCGCCAAACAGAACCATAATCATCAACACCAGCCGCCCCTGCGTCGAAATAAGCTGAATATGCTTAAAGCGGTTGGGATGAGGATGCGGCGCCGTCACAAAACTGGCGCCATGCGACGCGCGCGCCAAAATGGCGGCGGCCAACTGCATCCATTGGCTTAAATCTAACCGCGCCTGGTGGAACTGATGGCTGATCATCTGCTGTTCGTGATAAGGCAGGCGAAACTCGCCTAGCAATTTCTGTACAAAATACCGGTAGCCCATCACGGTGGGCACACGCCCGGCAGAGGTATGCAACTGCACCACGTACCCCAAGTCGCTCAGCAGCGCCATCTCATTGCGCACTGTCGCTGAACTGACGTCCAGTTCAAATTCATCCACCAACGTCTTTGACCCAACGGGACGGCCCGAAGTTATATGACTTTGTACCACCAGACTCAAAATATATTCCTGGCGTTCCGTTAATGGAGGAAACATGCGCGCCTTAGCCACTCTCCTGATAATGATTTCTCTGATTGTTCTGTTTAGCACTCTAATGCAGCGAGTGCCAGGCAGGGACTTCAAGTATCATATCATGGGCAAAAATAAGCGTCAAATAAGAGGAACGTTAGATCGCGGCGTTAATCCTGTTCATCGGAAATCTTTTCTGAGAGAGTGGGAACGGAAGAAATCGTAGTGGCTTCTGTCGGCGTCGTTGTAGGGGAGGGTAACGCGCTGCGCTGCTGGCTGCGCTTTTCAAAAATTTGCCAGACCGTGCGTAAGATGATTTTGACGTCGAGCAAAATGGACCAGTTTTCCGAGTACCACAAATCGTATTTTGTGCGTTCGGCAATAGACGTATCACCACGCAGTCCATTGACCTGCGCCCAACCGGTCATGCCCCCTTTTTCCTTGTGCCGCTCCATATAACGCGGCACGTTGCCGCGGAACTGTTCAACGTAATGGGCTTGTTCTGGGCGCGGCCCAACCAGGCTCATCTCGCCGAGAAAGACGTTGATCAGGTTAGGCAGTTCATCAATTTCTACTTTGCGCAGCAGCGTGCCCAGTTTTGTCTGACGGGGGTCGTTGTCTTTCGTCCAGCCGGGACCATGTTTTTCAGCGTCGCGGCGCATAGAGCGAAATTTGATCATGAGGAAAGGTTTGCCATCCAGCCCCATGCGTTCCTGCACAAAAAAAGCGGGACCGGGGGATTCGAGCTTGATGGCAAGGGCAACCAGCAACATTAATGGGGAGAGAAAAATGAGGCCAACAGCAGACACCGTAACATCCATAAGGCGCTTGAAGATGAGCAGGTAGCCGCGCATGGCAAAATCGCGTACAGAGAGCAGCGGTAGGCCGCCCAGGTCATCAATATTGGCTGCTGTGGTCACAAATTGGAAGATGTCGGGGAAGACCTTGATCGAGACACGGCCGCGTTCACAGTAAGAAATGACGCGAATCGTTTCCCGGTGGCCCCGTTCTGGCAAAGCGATGATCACTTCGGCAATGTCATACTGTTCAATGATCTGTGGCAAATCTTCCGGCGCGCCCAGAATAGGAAAGCCAAGCATCTCTTTGATGGCAACTTCCCCATCTTCCGCAATTAAGCCTACGATGTCATACCCCAGGTAGGGTGACCAGAGAATGCGCTGCAAAATAATCCGCGCCGTGTCCCCTGTGCCCACAATCAGCAGTTTGTCGGTACCAAACCCACGCCGGCGCAAGGAACTGCGTACCAGATAATGGATGCCACGCCCTGTCATGAGCAGGATGATGGTGAACAGCCAGACATAAATAATCATGCCGCGCGGATAATCCATCATCACTTGATCATTTTTAAAGATGAAGGCGACAATGGCCATGGTCATCATGACGCCAACCGTGGCGGCAGCGGTGACCCGGTACAATTGGTCAACCCGTGATACGGCGCGCGGGATATAATAATGACCGGATACAAAGAGTACGGTCATCATGGAGAGCACTTGCACGAGCAGCATCCCAGAATACCGGCGTAGGGGCACGATGGTCATCAGTTCGTTGGGCCAGGGAAACCAGACCCGTATCTGATAGGCCAGGATGAAGGCAACGGCCGTGAAGATAATGTCCAATAAGAAGAGCGTGATGGTATAAATGGTGCGAACTTTCTGTGTCTTCATTGTGTTTCACCTACTGCATAGCCTGACACAATTGTAACAGAGGGTCGCCATGCTTCAAGACGGCCGTTTTGCTGCCTGCCCACCGCCTTCAAACCGATTAGACGACGGTAAGAACAGTTGCTTTTATGGCGGTTGCGTTGTGTATTAGACATTATTTGGAATAAAGTTACACAGAGTTACACGGAGAATACACAGAGATTCACAGAGAGAAAACAGAGAGAAAACAGAGAAATTGATTGTCAATCTGCTTGTTTTTGGTAAAAGAAAGATACTTATGTGAA
>JACSRF010000045.1 GCA_014879875.1 Anaerolinea sp. | reverse complement strand
GCTTTGCGTCAATTATACGGGAGGAGAAAAAGAGACTGCCATCCTCCGGCAAATCAACCGGTGGTGTAAGGTGAATGTGCCCCTGACGCACAACGCCTTTATAGATTTGCAAAATAGACATCGCTCTCTCCACAACGGCCGTCTGGTTCGGCCGTTTGCGCTTGATTGGTTCTATTATACGGGAAATGGGGTGGGGAGGGGTAACGGCCGTTTCGTCCTGCATGGGCATTCAGCTTGAAACGGAAGTATGTTTTGCTTTACAATCCAGGGTGTAACCCAGGTTGCTAACCTGGGCGGTATTCTCACTGTAGCGCAAACTTTTCAGTTTGCGCGGGCGAACTGGGAAGTTCGCCCTACATTTTTGAAGGAGAGATCGCGATGAATGTTCATTGTTCTTACTGCCGTCATTCGTTTAATTTGACCCGTGACTACCTGGCTTATGCTATCGCCGAGGCAGACGAGAAAAGGCAGAAATATCATGCGGTGGAGTGCCCTAAGTGCCGCAAGACGATTAAGGTCTCGGTGAAGCAGATGCGCCCATTTGTGCCTGCGGCCCCTGTGGAGGAGCCGGTGGTTGGCGAGGAGGGTAATCGGTAATCGGTTATCCGTTATCGGTGGTCGGTAGCGTGTGACCTACCGATTACCGATAACTGATTACCATTCTGATACAAATCATGGGCTTGCATATAGTCGGCGACGGCCGTCGGTACCAGGTAGCGCAGCGAGTGACCGGCCTGGGCGCAGCGGCGGATGTCGGTGGAGGAGAGGTAGACCTGGGGGCCATGGAGCCAATCAACGGCCGTTTCGATGCCGGGAACGGCCGTTGACAAACTCTCCCAATCAATCGTTACGCCTGGGCGTGGCAGCACGCCCAGGCGGCATTGTTGAATAAGCTGTTGTGGGTTGTGCCAGGTGGGCAGGTCGCGCAGGGAATCGGAACCGATCAGCCACCACAGTTGGGCCTGTGGATATTTTTGTTGCAGCAGGGGCAGCAGGGTGACGGTAGTATGGGGCTGCGGCCGTTCTACGTCGGTCAGGTCGAGGTGAAAGGCGGGGTTGTCGGCGATGGCTTGTTGCAGCATGGTGAGGCGGTGCGTGACGGCCGTAACGCGGCAATCTTGCTTGTGTGGCGGCGCGCCGGCCGGCAAAAACAACACAGCATCTAACTGCAACTGCTCCCGCGCTGCTTCCGCCAGCCACAAATGCCCCAGGTGTGGCGGATCAAACGTTCCGCCACACAGCCCCAGCCGCTTAACCCCGTCTACTCCGCCCACTCCAATTCTTCATCCCCGATGTACACGATATCGCCCTCTTTGACGCCCGCTTCTTCTAACGCCTGAGTGATGCCCATCTTTTCCAAAATGGTCTGGAACCGATTCAGCGTCGCCTCAAATTCAAAATAGGTCATGGCGGCAATCCGTTCAATTTTCTTGCCGTGAACACGCCAGCCATCCCCTTCCCGTTCGATCCAGAAAGCGTCATCTTCTTCATGGGCGCGAATCACGACCGGTTCATCATCCTGGCTTAGTTCGGGCAAAGGCGCTTCTGCTAACATCTGCTGCACCTTACGCAGCATCTCCGGGATGCCCTGTCCGGTAACGGCCGAAATCGCGCAAAACGAATAGTCCGCCTTCTTAATCTCCTCCGCCAAAATCGGTTCCCAGGCAATGGCGTCGGGCAAATCGAGCTTGTTGAGGACAACCAACTGCGGCTTGTGCTCCATTTCCACGTCATACATCGCCAATTCCTGGTTAATCATCGCCCATTCGGTCAACGGTTCGGCGGCTGAGCCATCCAACAAATGCACCAGCACGCGCGTCCGTTCCACGTGGCGCAAAAAATCGTGCCCCAGGCCAACGCCCTCGGCCGCGCCCTCAATCAGGCCCGGAATATCGGCAAAGACCATCGTCGCTTCATCATCTACGGAAACAACCCCCAGATTCGGATGCAGCGTGGTGAACGGGTAATCGGCGATTTTGGGGCGCGCGGCGCTGATCACCGAGAGCAGGGTGGACTTTCCCGCATTCGGCACGCCTACAATGCCCACGTCAGCGATCAGCTTGAGTTCCAGCGTGGCCCACATCTCCTCGCCTGGTTCGCCCCGTTCGGCCAGCCGGGGCGCCTGGTTGACGCTGTTCGCAAAGCGGGCATTGCCCCGGCCGCCGCGCCCACCGGTCAGCAGCGACGCCTCTTGCCCTTCGGTCGTGAGGTCGGCCAACAAATCCCCTGTTTCGGCATGGCGAATCACCGTGCCAGGGGGGACTTCCAGATAGAGCGTTTCACCATTCGCGCCCGTTTTGTTCGCCTTGCCGCCATGGACGCCATCGCCGGCGCGAAAATGAACCTGGCGGTGGAATTTGATCAGGCTGTTCAGATGACGGTTGACCGTGACGATAATGTCGCCACCCTTGCCGCCATCGCCCCCATCTGGCCCGCCAAAGGGTACAAATTTCTCGCGGCGGAAGCTGATCATGCCGTCACCGCCATTGCCGCTTTTAATGTAAATTTTTGCTTTGTCGTAAAACATAGGTTGTTATCCTGATTGACTGACAAATCTCATGAGAATCAACTTGCACTAAACTAAAACACTTCAAAGCACACGGA
>JACSRF010000046.1 GCA_014879875.1 Anaerolinea sp. | reverse complement strand
CAAGATTGGTTCAATCTTCGGAGATTGAACCAATCTAAATGGGCAAATTATTTAATTCTCGTTCCTAAAAGAAGGAACGCAGATGTTCGCTTTACAAAGGCAGCCCATCGTCCCATCACCGCGTCCTCTTGCCATCAATGATAACAAATTTCGGCATGGTTCAATAATATGGTCAGAAATGAACCACGCCTAATCCTCGTTCCTAATAGTCGTTTGCGAACAAAGCGTGTGGTAAAGTAGACGCCGATATGATGGTTCATCAGGAGATAGAGAATCCAATGAGTTTTCGTGACTTTCTGCAACAAGCTGAAATCAGTGGCGATTTAGTCACCATTGACAAGGTGGTCACCACCACCTTTGAAGTTGCCAACGTCGCCAACGCGCTCGCCGGCCGTCCTGTCCTCTTCAACCAGATTCACGGCTACCCCGGTTGGCGTATTTGCGCCAACCCCTGCTCCGACCGTAAATATTTCAGCATGGCGCTCAACGTGCCCATCCCGGAACTGGTGCATCATCTGGCGCAGGCCAACGATCACCCGCAAATGCCCCCTCTCGTCACCACCGCGCCGTGCCAGGAAGTGATCCTGAACGAGGTGAACCTGTACCAACTGCCCATTTTGCTGCACCTGCCGCAAGACGCCGGGCATTATATCGCCAGCGCCGTCATCATCACCAAAGACCCGGAATTGGGGCGCAATATGTGTTACCACCGCCTGCTGCGCCTGGACAAAATCCACTTCGCCGCGCGCATCATCGAAAATCGGGGCACGTACAATGCCATGCAAAAGACGTCCGGCGACCTGCCCATTGCCATCTGCATCGGCGTTTCGCTGCCGGTCCACCTGGCCGCCTCCATGGGGCCGCCGCCGGGGGTGGACGAACTGGCGGTGGCGCACGCGCTGGCGCCGACGCCGCTGGTGAAATGCCTGACGCACGATCTGGAAGTGCCGGCCGACGCCGAAATCGTATTGGAAGGGCGCATCACCCGCCGCCAGACCCGCGAAGGGCCGTTTATGGACCTCACGGAGACGATGGACGTGGCGCGCGAGCAGCCGGTGCTGGAGATTGACCTGATCACGCATCGGCGCGACCCCATTTTCCACGCACTGCTGCCCGGTGGCCTGGAACACAAAATCTTGATGGGCATGCCCAAAGAGCCGACCATTTTCGCCGAAGTGAACAAGGTGGCGCGCTGTACCGGCGTCACCATTACCCCAGGGGGGGCATCCTGGCTGCACGCGGTGGTGCAAATAGACAAACGGGAGGAGGATGACGGCCGTCGCGCCATCGCCGCCGCCTTCAAGGGTCACGGTTCCCTCAAACACGTCTGGGTCGTGGATACCGACGTAGACATCTTCGATCCGCTGGCCGTCGAATGGGCCGTCGCCACCCGTTTCCAGGTAGACCAGGACCTGGTTATCCTGGAAAACCAACCCGGCAGTTCGCTCGACCCTTCCGGCAAACACACGCCGGGGCAAAAAAGCCGCACGGCCAAAATGGGGCTGGACTGCACCATCCCCTGGAATGCGGACAAAAGCAAATATGAAAAAGGGAAATATGGGGCAGTTGATTTGAGCCAATATTTACTATGATCGAACAAATTCAGCAGCTGCTACAAGATTATGTGGGACTCGGTTTGATCGCACAGGTCAAGCTGTTTGAGTCCCTCGTTATTGTGCTCATTTTATGGGCGCTGCGGGGTATGGTCGTCCGCCTGCTGCATCAACGGCTTTTGGGCAATGAGCGTGCGCAGTATAACTGGCGCAAAGTGATCCATTACACGACGGTCGTCTTGGGCATTTTCCTGGTCGGCCGTGTCTGGTTGGAAGGGATTCAATCGCTGGCGACGTACCTGGGGCTGCTGTCGGCCGGCCTGGCTATTGCTTTGCAAGATTTGATCGTGAACCTGGCGGGATGGGCCTATATTCTATGGCAACGGCCGTTCAAAGTGGGCGACCGCATTGAGATTGGCAGCGACCACGGAGACGTCATAGACATCGGCCTGCTCGAATTCACCTTAATCGAACTCGGCCGTCGCCTGCAAGCAGAGCAAAGCACCGGCCGCCTGATTCACGTGCCCAACGGCCTCGTTTTTAGCCATACGCTAGCGAATGCCCACCAGGGCGTCCCTTTCATCTGGAACGAAATCCCCGTGCTCGTCACCTTTGAGAGCGATTGGGAAAAGGCGAAAAACATCCTCGTAGACATCATTCAACGCCACGCCCCAGACCCAACGCCGCAAATTGAGGAGTACCGCAAGCGCGCCGACAAACGGTTTGTCATTGGTTATAAAGCTGTGACGCCGACGGTGTATACCTCTGTTGAAGCCAGCGGCGTGCAGTTGACCATGCGTTACCTGATTGACCCACGCAAAAAACGGGGCAGCGAACAAGCGATTTGGGAGGATGTTTTGCGCGCCTTTGCGCCCCATTGGGACATTGATTTTGCCTACGAAACGACGCGCGAATACATCCATTGGCGTGAAAGCAAACGGCCGTCGCCACCCGACAAAAGTGATGACAACGATGATGATTAAGGCTCTTTGGGAACTCAGGGGGTTGACAGGCCCCTTCGACGACGGACGGCAGCCGTCCGCGCTCAGGGC
>JACSRF010000245.1 GCA_014879875.1 Anaerolinea sp. | reverse complement strand
GGGCGGGCCTTGTGCCCGCCCATTCACCAGAGGGCGACCACAAGGGTCGCCCCTACCAGCCAAAATGTTCTTCTGACAATCTTATAGTACCAGTAGGCGAAAGCCAGTAATCGGTTTTCAGAAGGATATTGCCAGAGGTAGCGCCCACTGATTACCGATAACCGATTACTGCATACCGATACTAGGGGCCGCGCGTAATCAACGGCAGGTAAAGCATCTCTTTGACCGTTACCGTTACGGTAGCAGCGCCCACGCCGCCGCGGCTGTCTGTCACAGTGAGGGTGACGGTGTAGACATCCGCGGTCGCATATCTGTGCGTCGGCGTGAACGTGCCCACGGCCGTATGCCCATCGCCAAAATCCCATTCAATGCTGACAATCTCATCCCCATCCGGGTCAATGGCGCTGCCGTTGAACTGGACTAACTGATCCACGCCCACCAGTTGATCTGGCCCGGCGTTTACCTCCGGCGGCTGGTTCTCGCCGTCGAAGAGGAAGGTGAGATTGGCGGTGGCGTTGCTGTTGCTGTTGGCCGATGTCGCCGTGCCCAGCAGTTGATAGCTTCCTGTCCCGGTCGCCGTCACCTGCACCAGGAAAACGGCCGTGCCGCGCGGTGGGATGAGGATGCTGTCCAGGTCGGACACGGCCGTTACCCCCGTCCCCGCAAACGTCACCTCATACTCCGTCAACACATTGCCCGTGTTGCTAATGACGAAGGTGAGGCCGGTCGTCAGCGTATTGGTCACGGTTCTGCTTTCTGGGAGCCACGTAACGGTGGCCGCCTCAAAACCGGCGACGGTGAAGTTGGCCTGCCCCTCCGCCCGAATCTGCCCATCCGCCTGGGATTGAGCCATGACGGCGAAGCTCTGGCTGCCCGGCAGTAGAAAGCCCAGGTCGGCGGCCGTAAGCTGCACCGTTTGCGCCGCGCCGGGGGCCAATGTCACCGAATTGGCCGACAGCGTACCCGCCAGGGCGGGCGCGCCGCTCACCGTCAGGTCGAAGGCGTCGGCCACGCTGCCGGTGTTGGTCACGGTCACGTCCCAGGTGGTGGGCGTGGTCGGGTCTACCGTCTGGTTGGCGGGGCTGATGGCTACCGTCACGCCCCGCGCCGTGACTTGGGCTGCGGCTGCGGCTGTGCCCATTACACCCGGCTGGCTCAACGATTGCGCCGTCAAGGTGAGGGGATAGCTGCCCGGCTGGGCCGCTGTGTCCGGCGTTATCAGCAGCCGTAGTTCGGCGCTGTTGTAGAGGAGAGCGGGCAGGGCGATCTCTGTGATTGGCGTACCGTAGCGCGTCAGTTCAGCCGTCCAGCCGACCGGGACATCCAGGCTGAGGGTGTAGCTGTCGGCCGTGTCGCCGACGTTGGTGAGGGTGAGGGTGTAAACGGCCGTTGCCCCCGGCCCGGTTATCGCTGTCTCTGGGTTGAATTGAGCCAGGATACCAAAACGGCCGTTGCCCACCGCCACGCCGTCTACGCTGTCACTGGCTCCACTGGCGACGTTGGCGGCAATGGTAAAGGGCTGCGGGCCATGCGTGGGCGGTACGGCCGTTATTGTCACCATCTCTACCCCATTCCCGGCAACCGTTACCGTGTCTGGCACGGTGACATCGGCTAAACCAACGGCCGTTAAGTCATAGGCGCGTTCAGCCGTTTCCAGATTGCTGATCGTCAGGGTGTAGGTCAACGGTTGGCCTGTCGTCTCTTCCTGGCTGAGTGGCGTCAGCGCCAATGCCAGCCCGTCGAACACGGTCAATTGAGCCGAGAAGTCATCCAGGCCGCCGCTGCCGTCCTCCACATCCAGCCAGAGGGTCAATGTGTCCGGGTTGGCGTTGGGTGGGGTGTTAACGAGGATGGGGATAACGGCCGTTGCGCCCGCGCTGATGGGCACAGTGGCCTGGTAATCAAGCCATGCGGCGGGAATACCGCCGGGGAAGAGGCTGTAGACGGCCGTATCATTTCCGGGATTGGTGAGGGTGAGGGTGAAAACGGCCGTGCCGCCCACTACCACGCTCTGCGCCGCCGGGGCCAATTCACCCAAACCAGGCGCGATCACATAGAGCGGCGGCAGGGTCAGTGTGTTGAAGCCGCTGGGCAGCCGGTAGGCTACTTCTGTCCCGGCGGAGACCTGGCGCGTTTCGCCCGGCTGCATTCCGGTGAGCAGGCTGTCAAAGGTGGTTGTGATGAGCGGTTGATACCATTCCTGGCGGTAGTCCCAGCCGTAGATGGGGGGGTTGGCCGTCAGGCTGATGGAGGCGGTATTCGTCAGCACCGTCACGTTGGGGCTGCCCTCAGTGTAGGTGAAGACCATCTGGTAAGACGGCGCGGGGCTGCGATCCGGCGTTTGCGTGCGGTAGGTGTTGTGCAGGTCCCAACTGTTGGGTTCGCTAATCGGTATGCTCCAGTCATCGTTGATATTAGTCACGTGGTAATTGTGCTGGTTCCACAACGGCCGTGAATCGGCCCACCGCCCCACATGGCTGAAAACGAAGATACCCTCATAGCCGCCCAATACCACGTCGGCCACACCGTCGCCGTCCACGTCGCCCAGGGTGGGATAATCCATCACTGTGCCAGAGCCAGTAATCGGCTCGTTGAAAAGCCGCTTACCATCACTGCCACGAATGACCAGGAAACCATCGGTGGCGCCGTTCCATAGGATTTCCCAAACGCCGTCGCCGGTCAGGTCTTGGGCGGCCACGCCGGAGGCTGAGGCACTGTTGTCGGCTACCTGTTGGCTCCACACCAGGTTACCCGCCGCATCTAACACCATTAGTAAATGGTTGAAAACATTGAACCCAGAGCTAATCGCCGAAGCGGTGACAAGGTTCATTTGTCTATCGCCGGTCACATCGGCTACTGTGACGGGGCTAGGGCGGAAGAGATTGGTCTGGTTGGTTTCGTAGCGCCACAACGATGTGCCGTCAGCGCGGATCGCTTCGACCAGGTGACCCCAGTTGAGGATAATTTCCGGCTGACCGTCGCCCGTCAGGTCGGCGACAGCCGGCGCGCCAAAGACGCCCTGCCCGCCGAGGAAGTTGATGGTGTCTGTTTGCACATAAGTCCAAACGATCTGGCCGCCGTTGAAGAAGTCGAAGACCTCCAGTACCCACTCGCGGGCGACGATGATGTCCAGGATGCCATCGCCGGTGATGTCGGCCAGCACGGGCACGGTGGGCCAGCGACCGATGGGGTCGCTCCACAGGAGATTGCCCTGGTGGTCAAGAACATAAACGGCATCATTCGAAGCAGCGATGACGATTTCCGGTTCCGGGTCGAGGTCGAGGTTGCCCACCGTGGGGCCACCCCAGCCGGTGATACCGCCGCTGTCGGTGGTGTAGGCTTTCACGTTGGGATTGTGCCAGAGCTGTGACCCGTCGTAGGTGAAAGCGAAGGTTCCGTTGTAACCACTGACGATGATTTCGGCACGGCCGTCGCCGGTCAAATCGGCCAGGGCCGGTTCAGCAGCCGGGCCTACCACGTCGGTAGACCAGATTAGGGGTGAGCCGCCGCCCGCATCCTGACCGTCGCCGCGATAGACGTAGAGGGTACCGTTAGTGGCGGGGGCTACCAGTTCTACCAGGCCGTCCCCATTTAGATCGCCGATAGCGATACTGGTCATCAAGCCGCTATTGTAAAAGTCGGGATTTGCCCCAGGGCTGGTCGGAGCCGTGTCGTACCATTTGATTTGGGGTGTGTAGCCGTACAAGCCATCGGGATTAACCTCGAATGCGTCTATACGAGCGGTCGTGTTGCCCAAGGATGGCAGATAGACCTGGACCACGTGCGGCCCTTCACCCAGATCGGGGAAGTGGAGGGCAAAGGGCTGTTCGGCGAATTGGGGCGTCATATCGAAGACGCCCTGATAGACGCCATCTATGACTACGTGCAGCTCGGTGTTGGCCCGGTTGTGACCGAGGACGGTCAGGTCTGTGCCGATGAAGGTAAACCAGATGTTGTTAAAGGCGCTGGCGAAGTTGGTTAGATAGTCGCCATTGTAAGCGTAGATATTGTCCGTCCGACGCCACCAACTTTTTATACTGAAATGGAAACGGCCGTTATCCTCTTCCAGTTGGGCGTCGTACCAGCCGTCGTTGAGCGGCTGGCCATCCCACACGTCCATGTAGTCGGGCAGGACCGTGCCGCTGACGATGACCACCGCCACCGTATGGGCGCCGGGCGTCAGGTCACCAAAGGTGAAGCTTTTGACCTCATTGATCCCGTTGGCCGTAGCAAACAGGCCCTGCGAGGCCCCATCTATGAAAATTTCCACCGTACCGCTGCTGGCCGTGCTGCGGAAGCCAACGTTAAGCCATTGGCCCTCAAAGTCAAGGCTCCAGACGTCCCCGGCGGTGCTGCTGGTCATATTGTTGCTGCCGCTGCTGCGCCAGGGAGCGCCGCCGCCTTGTAAGACCCAGCTCTGCGACGTGACAGCGAAGGGGTGTCCATTGTAACGCAGCGCGGGATGGTCTTCCTCATAGCGGAAGATGGGACTGGGCGCGGGCGGTTCATAGCCCGGTTCCACGGCCGGGGTGATGAAGGCGTCCAGCGTGACCGAATCCCGGTATTGGCGGATTTCCATGACGTGCGGGCCGGGGCCTAAGTTATCAAAAGAGTAGGTGCGCGGTCCGCCATCGTAGCTGTAGATATCGAACTTACCCTGGGAGACGCCGTTCAGGCGAATCTCCACCCGGTCATAGCCCAGGTTGGTCCAGCCCTGGTAGGTGACGGAGTCGCCGGTGAAGGGGAACCAGACGGTGATGTTGGCGGTGCTGTTGGCGTAAGCGCCGCCGCTGGCGCCCGCATTAAGGGTGCGTGACCAGCCGTTGCTGTAGAAAAGACGGCCGTTATTATAATCGGCATCATCTTCCTCAAACACGCCCTCAGCCAACGGCTGCCCATCCCATACGTCGAAAAAGTCGAGGGTAACGCGGCTGCCGAGGCTGTTGGGGTGGCTTGTGCCCAGGACGGTGATGGTGACGGTGTGCGCGCCAGCGCCCAGGTCTTGGAAATAATAGCTGGCGGTGTCATCGTAACGGCCGTACAAGTCCACTGTGGCGACCGGTTGGCCGTCAATGGCAATCTCCGCCTGTCCGCCAAAGCGGTCGGTGACAAAGCCGACGCCCAGCCACTCGCCCTCAAAGTCGAAGCTGATGACGTCGTTGGCCGCGTCCGAGTAGATGTACTCGCCGGCGCTGGCGCGGTTGGCATTGATGTTATTGACGCGCACCCAACTGACGGCCGTTTGTGTGAAGGGGAAGCCGTTGTACAAGATAGAGGGATGGTCGGCCTCAAAGCGGGTGACGCCGCTGACCGGCGGGTTGGGGTCAATGAACGGGGCCTGGCCGGGTGTAGTCAACTTGTCTATGGTGACGGTGTCCTGGTAGGCCATCACTTGTAAAACGTGGGGGCTAGCGCCTAAGCCTTCGTAGGCAAACGTGCGGGTAATGGCTGAACTGGCAAACACGGGATAGAACAGGTCAATGGTGTCCAGGTAAGAGCCATCCACAAACAACTGCGCTTTGCCGCCGCTGCTGTAGGCGATGGTTTGCAGGCTAAAAGAGTCGCCGTCGAAGGGGAACCAGGCGGTACCGAGGGTGGTGCGGATGTAGCTGCCACCGCTGGCCCCACTATAGGTGTTTGTGAACCAATTGCTGCTCTTGATGAGGCGCAGGTCGTTTTGCTCAAAGCTGCCGTGGGGCAGGGCCGAGCCGTCGCCGTAGTCGGCATAATCTAGCTGCACGCGGAAGAGGGTGGCAAAGGGGTTGCCGCTGCCCAGGACCTCGATGGTCAGGGTATGGGCGCCGTTGCTCAGGCCATCAAAGTTGAAGCTGATGGGGGTTTCGTCGCGGCGGTACAGGTCAATCACGCCATAGTTGCTGCCGTCTATGGTGATTTGGGCGTAACCGCCCCAGCGGTCACCGATGAAGCCGAGGTTGACCCAGGTTCCGTCAAAGGTGAGTTCGGCCGTGCTGCCGGCCACGTTGTTGCGCCAATGGCTGCCGCCGCTGGCGCGAGCCAGGGTGACGTTGGTCCAGGTACCGGTGGTGGTCCAGGCGGGGTCGTTTTGCTCGACACGGGTGAAGGCGGGGGGGAAATTGAGAATAGTGAATAATGAATCGTGAATAGTGAATGGTGAATGATCCGCTGTTTCCTCAGTGTCGCTGTAGACAGGGGTGAGAGGCAGGGTGATCTCGTCGGTCTGTAGGGGCAGCCCTTGTGGTTGCTCTTCTTCTGGTTGCCCCGTTTGTGGTTGCCCTGCCAGGGCGGGCGCAAGGCCAGCCTCACCAGTAGGCGTCTCGTTGGGGATTGCCGGATTCAGGTAAGCCAGATCGGCGGCCGTCAACGGCGCGTCGTAGATCGTGCCTGACTGATTACTGTTCACTGATGACTGATGACTGATTTCGCTGGTAATGATGGTCGTGACCGTCACCGTGCCGGGGGCGACGATTTCGGGGGTGACGGCCTGGCTCAGTTGGAGGGCCTGGCCGACGCTGAAATAGCCGTAACCGCTGCCGTCGGGGATGAGGTTATTGGTCGCGTCCAACAGGTTGACGGTAATGGTGTAGACCCCGGCCGTCCAGCCGGAAGTGTTCACGTTTACCAGTTCATAGACGCGGGGATTGCCCGCCAGGATGTTCAGGGGAACAGTGGCGTTGAACTGCTGGCTGCCGTCGGGGGCGAAAACGGCCGTCTCCGCCACACTTGCCAACCCCACCCCGGCAAAGTTCGCCACCTCCACGCTGAGCGTGGTGGAACTGACGCCCGTTTCCACAAATGGCGGGTCGGCGATGACCTGCGTCACCTGCACGAATTTATCCACCACGTTGAGGCGGGCGACGGCCGTTTTCCGCACATCCACCTCACCCGCCACATCCGCCACAATCTCGGCCGTCAGGTTGAAATTGCCCAACACATTTGGCGTAGGCGTAACCGGCAAATTGACCGTCGCACCGGGCGGAATGGTTTCATTGAAGAGTAGGTCGCCGCCGGGCAGGCCGGTCAGGGTGATGGCGTAGCTGGTGGTCAGCGTGCCCTGGTTGGTCACGTCGAGGCTAAAACTGGCGCTGTCGCCGAGCAAAATGGCCTGGACGTAGGGGGTGAAACGGCCGTTTACCCGATGCTGCTCCAGTTCACACAAATTCCCGCTGAGACTTTCGACAGCCAGGCTGAGGTCGGAGACGGCCGTTAAGATGTCATTGTTGTTGGCGGCGGTGGACAGGGCGGCGACGGCCGTTTCCATGCCAGGCAGCGCAGGCAAAACGGTGGGCGCAGCAGCCACATTCGCGCCGCTGACCACCGACTGCCCGGCGGCCGCCGCCCGGTCGCGCAGGGGCAGCGGGCAGTCGCCCACGCTGCACCAATATTCCAGTTCCACCACCGCCAGAGCCAGCGCCTCCAGGGATGCGCCCAGGCTGTCGTTGAGCGTGCAGCTATTGGCGGCGGCGAAGAGACGGCCGCTTTCCGGGCTGACGATCTGCAGCTCGGCGAAGGCGTACTGGGTGTAACTGTCCGGCGCGGGGCTGCTGAACTGGATCGGGTAGCGCCGGCCCAAGACGGCCGCCGCGCCGACTTGCAGCGTGGGCGTTTGGGCGTCGCTTTGGCCGGGGGCCAGGGAGACGGGCGATTGCAGATTGGTGACAACGGCCGTTGTCAGCGGCGTGGTCACGGCAATGGGGAAGCTGCCCGCAGCGTTGCCGACGTTGTTCATAGCCAGATTAAAATCTACGCTGCCGTTGGGTTCGGCGAAGAGAACGGCCGGGACTTCCAGGAAATTGTGCGCCTGGCCGGGCATTGTCCAGACGATGGTCTCCGTTTGCGAGAGGCTGCCGCCGTCGCTGGCGCTGATTTCCAGCGTAAAGCTGGTTCCTGGCGCGGGCAGGCTGGGCGGGACGATGTAGAGGCCGGAGCGGGTGTACTCGTAGGCGGGCAGATCGAGGGCGGCGGCGGTTTGGAAACGGCCGTTTAACACCACCCATCCCGCCGGCGCGCCGCTGACCGTGAGCTGCACGCTCTTGGGCAGGTAGCTGGCGTTGTACACGTCCACGCGGAAAGCGGAGTCAGGGATTTCCGCCTGGCTGTCGTTGGTCTGGTTGGAGGGATCGGCCGTCGCCGGGCCGATGGGGATGGTGATGTTCGGCTCTGCCGTAACCCGCAGGTGGAGCGCTTCCTGGGCGGGGATGGCGACGGTGTGCTGCGCGGTGGCGATCAGGCTGCGGTCGTGGCGCGCCTGGCCGACGAGGAGAATGGTGTAATCGCCGGCGGCCGTTCCTTCGGGGGCCACAATTTGTACCTGCCCGCCGAGGTAGCCGACGCTCCAGCCGGGCGGGACGTAGCTCCACACTTCCAGTTCGCCGTTGAAGTTGGCGCTGGCGCTGAGGCTCATGGCGTAAGGGACCTGGGGTACGGCCGTGCCAGAACCAACGGCCGTCAGGTTAAACGCGGGGCTGCCGCCGCCGCCATTGTCCGTCACCGGCAGGAGCTGCCCGGCATAGAGGGCGATTGTCGGCCGGTCAATGTCATATTGGAAGGCGATTTCCGGCAGGGGCATGGGCGACGGAGTGCTGCCGGGTAAGACGAACTGCTCCAGGCCGCAGTTGTCAGTGGGGCAAAGATGGTCGGGCAGGTAATACCAGGGGGCAGCGCCGCCCAATGGCTGCGCCACAGCCGTCGCGCCAACCTGGCGACCGAGGCCAGGGGGCGCTCCGGGTGGTCCCCAATCGTTCAGGCAGGCAGGGATGACCGTCGCCCGGCCAACGCTGCCGCCCAGGGCAGGCACCACATTGGCAACAATACAGTCAAACCAAAGTTGGTGGACCGATTCGCCAAAGTCGTCCCAGGTACTCAGAATTTCGTAGATCAATTCGGCCACCATTGAGCCATATTCGATCAGCGCCCCGTGCGTGCCATCGTCCAGCACGGGAATGACCGCGCCGCTCTGGGGATCGATCTCCCACCAGCCCAGGCGGGGCGTGCCGTCAACCAGCACGGGGGATTGGGGAATGAGTACCTCGCGGCCGGCGATCAGGGCGGCGGCGGCATAGCCATAAGCGGCCGGATCGGGCAAGTAGAGGCCCAACAGGTCGAATTTGTCCGGCGTGATGTACACGAATTCGATCCCTTGCGCCTGCGCTTCGTTGAAGATGCGCCAGGTGGTGATCGGGGTTGCGCCGGTCACAGCGCGCAGCGCCTCCCCTTCAAAGCGCGATTCGGCCACCGCTTTCACCCATTGGGCAGTGGCAACGGCCGTTGCCGCCTGACCGGGCACGGCGACCGCGCGCGCCGAGGTGTTGCGCAAATCCATCGTGCGCCGCGCATTCTCTTCCAGCCCCGTTCCCTGCATCACAATCAGGCGGGGCAGGTCGTAATAGAGCTTCACGCCCAAACTTTCCTGCATCGCGTCGCTGACGGGGTCGGCCAGGCGGGCAAATTCCAGCCCGCTCAGGGCAAAAAGCAGCGTCCGCGTCTGCTCCAGGCGCAAAAACGTCTGCGCGGCCAGATCGCGCTCCTCTGGCGAGAAGCCGCCGCTGCGGGGCAGCATATCCACCAGCCGGGCCGCTTCTAGCAGGTCATAATAAAGGCGTGCCTGCTGCCGCTCCGGTAGATAGAACTGGCGCAGGTGGTGGGGCAGCACGTTGATGACAAAGGAGTCGCCAAAGGTGATGAAGGGCGTCTCCTCGTCTACTTGTAGCCCGGGGATCATCCCGCCCAGCAGCCGCGTGCTCTGGCCGATGAGGTCCTTGACTTCGCGGGTAAAGGTCTCGCTGTGGCCCGCGATGTCCTCAATGGAAATGGTGATCCATTCGGCGGTGGTGAATGTGCTCGCCAGGGGAAAATTGGTCAGTAAATCCTGGAAGCTGTCGCCCATCAAGACAAATTCGTCGCCGTTGACGCCGAAGTAGGGGGCGTAGGTGTGTTCCACCGTGCCAAAAACGAGACCGCCGGGGCTGTCTGTTTCAACGATGTGGCCGAGAATGAGCGACTTGGCCGCCAGTTGGGCAATGGGGAAGGTCCCGGTGAGGGGGACGAAGGTGGCGAGATTGACGCCGCCAATGGGGAAGCTGTTGTACTGCTCCACGACCAGCTCCAGGGTCAATTTGTGGCGCAGGGCGTCGGGGATTTCGGCGCTGCGGTCATGGCTGCCGGGCGTGGCGAAGCTCTGGCCGACGGCCGCATCGGCAAAGGAGGGATCGAGGTCGGTCCAGCCCTGGCCGGGCAGGTACGCTTCTACCCACCAATGGTCTTGGGCCAGGGTGAGGAGGGCGGGGTCATTGAGGGGATCGGCCGTGGTCAGGCCATCGGGCAAGTAACCGGCTAGGCCGGGGCGGGCAATGAACATGGAGGCGAGCAGCGTTTGGGCGTCGCTGACGCTTAACGCGCCGTGCCGGTAGCGGGCAGGGATGCCCGCCGCACGCAGGGCGGCGATGAGGAAACTGGATTGATCCAGCGAACTGCCGGCCGCGCCCCAGAGCGTGCCGCGCGTGCCGCGCAGGGAACCGGCGTAGGGTTCGTAGGCCAGCCCCCCTTGCGCGTAGTCGAAGATGGCGAGGGGGTCTTGGAGGAAAACGGCCGTTGCCCCCAACATATCCCCGTCATACAGATCGGCGTCCACGGTGGCTTGCAGTGTCGCCGCCGGTACGCTGTCCGGGGCTAACTGGGCGGGCCGGGCGCTGGCGGTGACGGGGCTGTTCCAGAGAACGGCCGTGGCTGCCGCGCCATTGTCCAGATTGCGAAAATCAGGGGCGCCGGCGGGGGGCTGGATGGTGAGGGTGAGAACGGCCGTGTCCCCCGGCAGCAAATCATCTAATTCCCAGGTCAGCAGGCTGCCATTTTGCGCGGGCGGAAAGGAACTGTCCTGGTAGGTGACGCCCGCCGCCAGTTCGGTGGTCAAGGCCAGGTCGCGCAGGCTGTTCATATCCTCTTCAATGGGGAATTGCGCCAGCAGTTCCACCGTGTCGGTGAAGGGCGTGGTCAAATTCACGTCGGGCTGGTGCGTGGGGGGCAGGGTGTTGTGAATGTGGTAGCTAATCGTCACCGCGCCGCCGCTCTGGTAGCGGGATTGGGCGCGGGCGATGGTGAGGGGGTGGGTCAGGGCGGCCGGTTCGGTGGCGACGCTGGCCGCTTTGCCGCTCTCGTCACCCGCCTCTGTTACTACCTGCGCCGAGGCTGCCGGCTGGCTTAAAGCCGCCGCCGGAACCAACGCCAGCGGCGCAATTGTCTGTAACAACAATCCCAGGCTTACCACCAGGGATAAAAGGGAATGCCATTTACTGTGACGGTTCATGTTCTGCTCCTTTTTAGCGAGAGCGAGAGCGAGAGGGACCTTCTTCCTCTCGCTCTCGCTCTTGCTCTAGCTTCTGCTGTAAGTAGGCGTATGCCTGCTGTGGGGTGGCGAAACGCCGCGCCTCACCGCTCTGGGGCGAGACTAACTCGGCCCGCCAGGGCTGTTGTTTATCTTCCCGCCAGAGGCGGATGAGGTAGGCGTGGTAATTGGTCATCGCAAATAGAGATTGGTTACACGGAGAGTCACGGAGGAGTCACGGAGAGAAGCGGAGTTATATAGACCTTCATAATGTTTTGGTGTCTGGAGTCGAGGCTTTAGCCGGGCGTGAGCCAAAATGTTTTTCTGAACATCTATAGATTTTCCTGGATAACTCTGTGATCCTCCGTGTTCCTGCTTTTTTGCCTGTTACCTGACGACAAGCGGCAGGTAGACCCGCTGCGGCTCGTCGAAGTCGTCGTTGCGGATGGTCCCGAAGGCGCTGTTGACGTTGATCGGGGCGTTGGCGCTGCTGAGGGTGAAGACGAAGAATTCATCTGGCTCTACGTCGAGATCGCCGACGACGCTGACGGTGTGGTTGACCGTTGTCTGCCCCGGCGCGAAGGAGAGCGTGCCGCTGAAGGGGCCGAGGAAGTCCACGCCGGCCGTCGCGCCATCGTCGCAGCAGCCGGAGGTGACGTCATAATCCACCGTGACGATGAAGGCCGCCGGGGTGGTGAGGGTGACGGTAAAGACGGCCGGGGTCAGGCCAGCGTTCCCTTCCCAAACGGCCGCTCCCACGCCGATGGAAATGCGGGCGGTGTCGTCGTCGGTGATTGTGCCCACGCCGGTCGCTTTGTCCACGGCGGCGTTGACCGCGTTGGAAAGCTGCACGGTGAACTGTTCGCTCTGCCCTTCGTCTATCATGTCGCCCAGAATGGCGACGCTGATTTGCTTGCCGGTCTGGCCGGGGGTGAAGGTGAGGCTGCCGCTGGTGGCGGTGTAGTCGCTGGTGGCAACGGCCGTTCCATTCATTGTCCCATAAGCCACCGTCACCACGTCCGGGCTGGCCGGGGAGAGCGTCACGGCGAACACCATCTGCTGCGCCCCGCTGTTGCCCTCTAGCAGGGTGACATCGTTGATGCTCAGGCTGGGCAGGCCGTCGTCGTCAATGATTGTACCGACGGCCGTGCCGATTAAAATGATGGCGTTGCTGGCATTGCTCAGGTGGACGAAAAAGGTCTCATCCAGTTCATCTATGGCGTCGGCGACGATGGGCACGCTGATAGTCTGCGTCGTCTGGCCGGGGGCGAAGGTGAGGGTTCCGTTGGCCGTGGTGTAGTCGCCGGGGGCGACGGCCGTGCCATCCGCTGTCGCATAATCTACCGTGACGGGTTGGCTGCTGGCGGGGGCGAGGGTGACGGTGAACACGGCCGTACTCATCCCGCCCGTGCCTTCTAAAAGTGACGTGTCAGCGATGACTAATTGATGTTCCGCCTCTACCGCGCCGATGTCGCAAACAGCTGTGCCGTCGTTGTCGCCATCATACGGCCGAAGGACGCCGCGTTGGTCGGTGTCTGGACAGTCGGCGTTGTCGCCGCCCTCAATGGCCGGGCTGCCGGGGCGCAGGGCGTGGGTCGGCGTGGGGCCGCCGTAGTCGCCCAGGGGCATGAGCAAGGGGTCAACGCCCGGCTGGTCGCCCGGCTCGGTCAGGTTACACTCAAAATCACTGCTCAGATTGTGCCCCAGGGAACTAACGCTGCTGTTGCACTGCCGCTCGCTGTTGTGGGCGATGATGGTGTTGTAGAGGGTGGCGGTGGCGCTGTTGCCCACGGCGATGCCGTTCCAGCCGACGCCGGCCGTGTTGGTGCGCGTATTATGGGCGATGGCGCTGTTTTGCAGGACAAAGCTCACGCCCGTCCCGCTGCCATAGATGCCGCCATAGTTGTTGCTGGCGACGTTGCCGCTGACGGTACTGTTGACCAGGGTCGTCACGCCCGGCAGTTGGGCAAAGATGGCCGCGCCGGCCGCCGCCTGATTGCCGGTGATGGTCACGCGCTCCAGCCTGGCTTCTGGGCCGTCCTGCGCCAGGCCACCGGCAAAGCTGGCGGCGCTGTTGTTCTGAATCACGCTGTCTTGCACCAGCAGGGGACGCCCGGTGCTGATGCCGCCGCCGGAGATGCCCAACGCCTGATTGTCGGCGATGAGGGAGTGGGTGATGGTGATGACGCCGGCGACCTGATAATGGTAAATACCGCCGCCGACCCCTTCGGCCGTGTTGCTGATGATCTGGCTCTGGTCAATGGTCAGGAAGCCGGTGTTGAAGATGCCCCCGCCCAGGCCGGTGCTGCCGGAGGCCACATTGTTTTGGATGGTGACGTATTGCAGCAAAACAGCCGCGCTGGTTCCCACGCGCAGCCCGCCGCCGCCGCTGTTGAAAATATTGGGGTCGGCCGGCGTCTGGCCGTTTTGGATGGTGAGATGGCGCAGGGCGCTGTCGGTGTTGAGGAGGAAGACACGGCCGTTGTTCCCCCCATCCACAATCGTCGTCGCCGCATTCGCGCCGTTCAGCGTCAGCCGTTTACTGATGGTGATTTCGCTTTCCGCATACGTCCCGGCGGCGATCTGGATGGTGTCGTCGTCATTGGCTATGCCGACGGCCGCGCCGATGGTGGCGCAGGCGGCGGCCGGGGAGAGGCAGTCGTTGGCGTCGTCGCCGCCGGGGGCCACGTACCAGGTCGCCAGGGGGGCCGCCTGGGCCGGACGGTCAACGAGCCAGCCCAGGGCCAGCAGTCCGGCCAGGGCTGATAGAACGGGGATGATGGCGGCGCGACGCCACAAAGCGATACGGTTTAAATGTTTCATTGTTTCCTCATTTACTTTTGAGCGGATTGTTGGCCTTTTAACGGCCGTTCCCTTTGACTTCCCTGAAAATCTGGAGTTTCCGGGCAAATACAACTAAACTAATATCCGTAAGCGGTAATCCGTTATGGAACGAGAATTAAGTAACTTGAACATTTGACCGGCTAAAGCCTCGACTCCAATGGATAAGTTATTTAA
>JACSRF010000522.1 GCA_014879875.1 Anaerolinea sp. | reverse complement strand
ACTCCCCAATCTCTCTGTGAATCTCCGTGTCTCCTCTGTGTTCTCTGTGTAACTGATGACTCAGTGTAATCTGCTGATTATACCGATTCCTGTTATAATCAGGAAACAATTACAACATTTAGCAATGAGCGACGACAGCATGAGCATTATAGACTTGATTGAAAAGAAACGAGACGGCGTTGAACTGCTTACAGATGAAATTAACTGGTTCATCACCGCTTATACGGCTAATGATATTCCTGACTACCAGGTAGCGGCGCTGCTCATGGCGATCTACTTTCGCGGCATGAGCCGACGTGAAACCGTAGACCTGACGCTGGCTATCGCCGGCTCTGGCGATCAGCTTGACCTGCACGACGTCGCCCCTTTTGTTGTGGACAAGCATTCATCCGGCGGCGTTGGCGATAAAACGACGCTGGTCGTGCAGCCGCTGGTCGCCGCCTGCGGCATTCCCGTGGGCAAAATGAGTGGGCGCGGCCTCGGTTCCAGCGGCGGCACGCTAGACAAAATGGAGTCCATCAACGGCTGGCATTTTGAGATGAGCCTGGCGCAATTCAAGCAGCAGTTGGCCGCAATTGGCCTCGTTCTTTCCGGACAAACGACAGAATTAGCCCCGGCCGATGGCAAGCTGTATGCCCTGCGCGATGTCACCGGCACGGTTGCCAGTATGCCGCTCATTGCCGCCTCGATCATGTCAAAAAAGCTGGCTTCTGGAGCCGACGCCATTGTGCTCGATGTCAAAATGGGCAGCGGCGCCTTCATGCACTCGCTAGACGAGGCGCGGCAGCTCGCCCAAATCATGGTCGCCATTGGCAAGGACGCAGGCCGTCAAACCGTCGCCCTCATTTCCGACATGAACCAACCGCTGGGGCACGCTATCGGCAATGCGTTGGAGGTGCGCGAAGCCATTGACACGCTGCACGGGCGCGGTCCACACAGCTTTTGGGAACATTGCCTGGATGTGGCCGGGCAGATGATTATGCTGGCCGGCAAAACAAAGACAGTGGCCGAAGGGAAGGCATTGGCAACGGCCGTGCGCGATCAGGGGCTTGCCTGGCAAAAATTCCGCGACATGGTCATCGCCCAAGACGGCGATGTCACCCAGGTAGACAATCCCGACACGCTGCCCCAGGCCCGTTACGTAGAACCGCTGCTGGCTCCCTGCGCGGGCACGCTGGCGGCCATGGACGCGACGGCCGTTGGCTGGGCGTGTGTGCGCCTGGGCGGCGGCCGCATGGCTAAAGGGGATCAGATAGACCATGCGGTGGGGTTTATTTTGCCCGCCAAAATTGGCGACAATTTCCAGGCAGGGGATACGCTGGGAACCATCCACGCCAACGATCTTGACAAACTGCGCCAGGCGCGTGCCGACCTTCTCGCCGCGCTTACCTGGAGCAACGACCCCGTCCCGCCCCTGCCGCACATCTACGAGGTCATCACCTGATTGGAACACGAAAATACACGGAGGGATCGCAGAGTTTCACGGAGAGAAGAAGGAGAAAAACAGGGTTCTCTATGATTTTCCTTCTTTTCCTCTCCGTGTGCCTCTGTGCCTTCTCCGTGTAACTCTGTGTAACTGAATAGTTGCAATCGTCAATCGTCAATCGTCAATCAAACTGGGGGTTCTATGAAAATCGGTCTTGCCCTGGGGGGCGGCGGCGCGCGCGGTTCCGCCCACATTGGGGTCCTGATGGAATTAGAGCGGTTGGGAATACGGCCGTCGCTGATCACCGGAACCAGCATCGGCGGCATGATCGGCGCGCTGGTTGCCGCTGGCCTGGACACAGCCGCCCTCATCACTTTCTTCAAACAGCTTACCGTAGGACACATCTATGGGCTGCCTGGCGGCGCGGCGGCCATCAGCAGCAATGCCAAAATTGAAAAACTGCTGCACGACACCATCGGGCACGACGCCAGCAGGCGCATCGCCTTTGCCGACCTCAACATCCCACTAGCCGTCGTCACCACCGACCTCGTCACGCGCAAAGAGATCATCCTGGACGAAGGAGACGTCGTGGAAGCCGTCCTGGCCACCATTGCTCTGCCGGGCATCTTCCCACCATTGAAACGGGGCAAACACATCCTGGCTGATGGCGGTCTGCTCAACAACGTCCCCTTCGACGTTGCCCGCGCGCGCGGCGCCACCTATATCATTGCCGTCAGCCTGTCCAACACCGCCCCTTACGGCACGCCGGTCGAAGAGACCACCCCCCCACCCGACGTCATCAGCCGGGCATTGGCCTTTACCCAACGCCGCCCGACGTTACAAATTCTGTCCGTGATCAACGACATCTGGTCTGACGTGACCTTGCGCACCCGGTTGGCTATTTCGCAGCCAGAAATCTTATTAAGACCGGACATGGGCACCATCAGCATCTTTGACACGCACCGGCTGGAAGAAGGCATTCAGGCGGGGCAGCAAGCGGTGCAAGAGGTTGAAGCCAAATTGCTGGCCGATTTGATCAACAGTTAAATTACGCTTGAGGATAAGCAAGCGTCATCATCGTGAATTCATCCTTCACCCTTCATCCTTCATAATTACTACAGGAGACAACATGCGCCTGGGCGCATCACGAATGAATGAAAATTTGTAGTCCGAACATCCTTGTTCG
>JACSRF010000047.1 GCA_014879875.1 Anaerolinea sp. | reverse complement strand
GGGTTTCCTCTGTGTTCTCTCTGTGAAACTCTGTGTTTCCTCTGTGTAGCTCTGTGTTCCCAATCCGCTCCTGTACATAAAGATTGGTTCAATCTCGCAGATTGAACCAATCTCACAAGTGCGGAAAGCAACCTAATCGTGAATCACCAACGGCAGGTAGAGTGGCGTCCACACCAGCACATCCACCATCGCTGTGGCGATCAGGCCATTCGCATCAATCACCCGCAGCGTAATGGTGTTGGGAGCTAATGCAGCGCCGCGCGGATCAGGATGCAAGGGCACGCCAGTGATCGTTTCCCCTGTGCCTAAGACGCCATCCACGCTGGACGCCCACTCATAGATGTAAGGCGCCGTGCCGCCTGTAGCTGTGCCGCTCAGATCCACCGTCATCCCGGCATCCAGGTTAAGGCCGGGCGCTGGCGTCAGAATACTGGCCTGTGGCATCGTATCTACCGCCGCGGCCGCTGGAATGTAGATCATGGCATCGTCGGCCACCAACCCCATCCCCCACGGTTCACGCCCGGCATCCTGCGCCGCAGTTTGCGGCGCCGTCACGTATAAATCGGCCGTGAAGATCCACACCGGTATCAGGTCCACCTGCCCCATGGCCGTGGGCTGTTCATAGTAAGCCAGCGTCGGGTCCGGCTGCCCGGCCAGGTCGTATAACTCGGCCGTTGGCAACTGCGCGACAACAATGGTCGGATCGGCGAGGAAAGCATTCCAGGCATCCTCGGCGCTGATAATGTCAATCATCGCGCCGGTCGTCTGCACCTCGCGCCAGCCACCTTTGAACCCAATGATCTCGCTCTCGTCGCCGACGTACAGATTCTGCCGTGAACCCGGCCCTACAATGGAAAGCCGCTGCCCACCGATGTCTACAGTCCGCGCATAATGAATGGCATAGTTGGTGGGATTGGTGATCACGGCCGTTGCCCGCACTTCACCCTCCAACAGCCCAACCGCCGCCCCTTCTACCTCTATCGTTGGCTGAATTTCTTGGTCAAAAAAGAACGCTCCAGGGATATTGTCATGCTGCCCCAAGAAATTCATCGCCGTCGCGGCCGCATCCCGGGGGGTGGCAGGTAAATTGCGCACCGCTTCCGGGTCCGTCCACAACTCGCCCAGGTCTTGGTAGAAAAAGCCGCCGCTGGCCGTGTTGACAAACAACTGCTTTTCGTCGCCGTCACCGCCCACCATCGCCATCACCAGGCCATCGGGCGACGTCAACACCTGCGAAGTTAACCCAAACGCCTGCCCGATATTGGTGACGTAATTATCATCCACCTCGCGCTGCACCACCTGTACGGCCGGCAGTTGTGTCGGCGCGCCGCCCTGCAACTGCATGGGTGGCGGCGTCCCGGCCACGTGGTCCCAATACCAATAGGCGCCATTGTTGGAATAGTCAGGGCTGACGTACCCCTGCCCCCAGATGTAATCATTGTAGCTGTTCAAGGTTTCGGCCAGCACGCGCGCGCGCACACCGGATGGTTGTTGGTCTTCAACGGCCGTAAACCATGCCTGTGTCACCGTTTTCGCCGGATGGCCGAAAATCCACCACCCTTTTTGCCGCATCTGGTCGGCCCAAACGCCGCCATCACCGGGGTAAACAACGTACATGGTGTTGGCGAACCCCAACATCAAATGCAGCCCATCAAAAGTCTGATACCAGTAATACATACTGTCATCGCGCAGTACACTACACGAATCAAACGCCAGCCATTCCAGGTCATTGTTGCCATAAGCGCGATACGCTTCCCCTGGCGACAAATGCCAATCATCATTGTTGCTGCTAAAGTAAACGGAACTGAGGGTACGGCCGTAGCGCGAATCATAGGCGCTGGAACCGTGCGTGCCGATCATGGCAATGTCTACACTATCAATTACGCTGTCATTGATGCCGCCATACATCGCCGCCTTAAAATCTCGTTCCCAGGCGTTGGTGTTGCCATAATTAAACCGCTTCACCCACCCGGCGCTGCCCAATTCGTTATAAAAGTTGTTCGCCGAGTAATACCAGTTCGCGCGATCATCGGCCGTACCCGGCCAATCGGTGATCCATTCGATGCCTACTTCGGCCGTGCCGCCGTCGTCCATTGTCGCCGCTGGCGACAATGCTTCCATCGGTGTGACCGGGGTCTGCGCTGTCGCCAAACTGCGCTCGCTGGCCAGGCTGGCCCCATACACCAGCAGGCAAACCAGCAGCGCTAACAAACCAACTATTAACTGCCCAAAACGCTTACGCATTGTAAGAACCTCCTCAACAAAATATGAAGGGTAAAAGATATGGGATGAAATAAGATTCATCCGTTGTCAGTTGAACACATGGCTAAAATGAGGGTGCGACGCGGAGTATCAGGGCCAACCTGTTTGTCTAACCATAATGCCTCCTTTTGGCCAGGGCTAGACGGGGTAAGAAGCATGGAGGGAGTCGCCAGTGCGAGGCCATAGCTCATCAACTTAAGTTGACGTAATCGCTATCGTAATCTACTTTGCGCCGATTACTAAAGCCCATTGTACAACAAAAGTGTTAAGCTAATGACAGCAAATGATAACTATACAGGTACACAGAGTTCACAGAGATGGCACAGAGCTACACAGAGAGAGCAGAGAGAACAGAA
>JACSRF010000398.1 GCA_014879875.1 Anaerolinea sp. | reverse complement strand
CATCTTGGCTCCTTTGCACCTTTGCGTTAAAACTTCTTGCTCGGTGTGCAAGCATTTGACTTGTAAGGCTGACGAATCTTATACAGGACACAGATTTACAGGATTTGCAGATAGTCGTAGTAAGGTAAAAAGAATCCGTAAATCCTGCTAATCCGTTGTCATACTGGCTGAAGATCGAGGACATAACCTTGACCAAACAAACGCCAACGGCCGAAACACAAAAAGCCAATAAACCGGCGCCACAGCCTGTAACACCCACAGCGCAAGCGTTGGAGTTTGCCCCCCTGCAAGAGCCGCTGGAACTGCTGCTGCAACGCGCCGAGCGGGAACCCCCTTCCGTCACCCCCAACGACGCCTCCCGGCTGCAACGGACGGTGGGCAATCAGGCTGTCGGGCAGATCGCCCCGACCGGCGCACACTCAGGGACGACAAACGGCCGTTCCACCCCCACCGCCTCCCTCCACGCCATCCTCACCCGCGCCACCATCCAGCCCAAACTCACCCTCGGTCCGGTAGACGACCCCTACGAACAAGAAGCGGACCAGGTAGCGCAAGAAGTGGTACAGCGACTTGCTGCGCCTGCCCCGCCACCCGATGATGACCCAACGCAAAGCAAAACGGCCGTCGCCCTGCAACGCCAGGAAGAAGAAGAGCCGCTGCAATTGCAAACGTCCGGCATCGTCGCGCCCGAAGGGGGCACAGTCGCCCCAGACGTAGAAACCAACATCCACAGCGCGCGCGGGGGTGGTCAGCCCATCGCCGACAGCGCGCGCGCCCCCCTGGAAAACGCCTTCGCCGCCGATTTCAGCGGCGTGCGCGTTCACACCGGCGGGCAAGCCGACGCCCTCAACCAATCCCTCAGCGCCCGCGCCTTCACCACCGGCCCCGACATCTTCTTCCGCCAGGGGGAATACAACCCCGGCAGCCGCGCCGGGCAAGAGCTGCTGGCGCATGAACTGACGCACGTCGTGCAGCAAGGGGCCAGCCAGGCGCAGGCGCCCGCGCAGCGCCAGGAAAATGACGAAGAACTGGCGCAGACCAAACCTATCCAACGCCACGAAGACGACGAAGAAATGGCGCAGGCCAAACGCATCCAACGCCACAAAGAAGAAGCGGCGCTGCAAACCAAACGCATCCAGCGACAAGAAGAGAGCGAGGATGACGCTCCCACCCCAGAGCAAAAAGCAGCGGCGTTAGCGGCTGCGGAAATCGCCAAGGCGCGCGCGACCACCGCCAAAGTCAAAGGGGAAAGTGACGAAGCCGCTTCCCAAGCGCAGGCGACCGGCGAAAAGGCGGAAGGCGAAGCGCCCAAACAAGAAGCGGCGCAGTCACAAGCGGCGGGCGGCGTCAGCGACGCCAAACTGCAAGAGCAAGAGCAAACAAAAAAGCAAGGCAAGGAAGCCGGCCAGTCACAGCAGGAAACAGCCCAGGCGGCCATGCAAGAGAAAGTACAAGGCGTGGCAACTGGCGCGCCGGCGAGCGTCGGCCCACAGGCTGGCGCAGGGCCAGCGGTGAATGGGGCCGGGCTGGTTGGCATGGCCGCGGCCCCCACCGGCGCCGGGCTGGAAGGGGCGACAACTGCGGCGCAAACGGCCGTCCAGCAAGCCTTCACCGACGCCGAAAATCCACCCGACAAAGCCCCCGACTCCCCGGCGCAAGACCCCGGTTACACGCAGGTTATGGCCGGGGCCGCCGCCGTGGGGCAGGCAGAACAAACGCACGCCGACGCCCAAGGAGAGGCAGACGAAGCGCAGTTGGCCGCCGAATCCCCCCCCGCCGAACTGAACAGCAAAGCGCAGACCAACCAGGTCGGCGACATGGAAGCGGCCGAAACGCCCGCCTTTGACGCCGCCGCTTTCAAGCAAGCCTTGTTAACCCGCATCGCTGAATTAGCCCCGAAATCAGCCAAAGAAGCAGATGAGTTCAAAGAAAACGACAAAGTTGGTGGGCTAAAAAATGAGGTCAAGGGCACAGTCGCCCAAGAGCAGGAAGCGTCACAGCAGCCGCTGGACAGCGCGCGCGCAGCAGCCCCAGACACCGGCAGCGTAGAGCCGAAGCCAACAGAACCACTGACGCCCACCGACCCCGGCGCGCCCCCGGCAGACATTGGCGCAGCAACGGCCGTGCCCAAGCCGAAAGGACAAGGGGAACTGGAAGCGCCCCTGCAAGCGGGCAGCCAATCCCTTGATCAGCAAATGGCCGACGCCGACATCACCGACGAACAGCTTGCCAACGCCAACGAACCGGAATTCGCCGGCGCTCTTGAAGCCAAAGAAGGGGCGCAGCAAACCGCCAGCGAGACGCCCGGCGCTTACCGCCAGGAAGAAGCCGCCACCCTCAGCAGCGCCGAGGGAGCGGCCGTCGCCACCGCCCAGGCCAGCCTGCAAGGAATGCACGGCGACCGCGCCAATCTGCTCACCCAGGCCGACGACCAGCAAGCCGAGACGAAAACGGCCGATGAGCAAAAACGAGCCGAAGTCGCCGCGCACATCAACACCATCTACGAGGAAACCCAGACCGAAGTCGAGGATATCCTCGCCGGCCTGGACGGCGAAGTCACGGCCATTTTCGACGCCGGCGCAGAAGAAGCCAAGAAAGCGTTTGAAGATTACGTAGACGCGCGCATGGACGCCTACAAAGAAGAGCGGTACGGCGGCTTCTGGGGCTGGGCGAAATGGGCCAAAGACCAGCTATTGGGGATGCCTGACGCGGTCAATGTCTTCTATACCGAAGGCCGTCAGCTTTACATTGACAAGATGGATGCCGTCATAGACCACATCGCGGCAACGATTAGCACGACGCTGGCCGAAGCGAAAGCGGCCGTTGCCCGTGGCAAACAGCGCATCCAGGAATACGTAGACAGCCTCCCCGAAGAGCTGCAAACCGTCGGGCAAGAAGCGGCCGAGGCCATCGCCGGCAAGTTCGACGAACTAGAGCAGCAAATCAACGACAAACAAAGCGAACTGGTAGACACCCTGGCGCAAAAGTATCAGGAAAACCTGCAAGCCATAGATGCGCGCATCGAAGAACTCAAAGCCGCCAATCGTGGCCTGGTAGACAAAGCCCTTGACGCCATCGGCGGCGTCATCAAGACCATCATCGAACTGAAAAACATGCTGCTCAACGTCCTCGCCCGCGTCGCCGAGGTCATTGGCAACATCATCAAAGACCCCATCGGCTTCCTCGGCAACCTGCTCAGCGCCATCAAGCAAGGTTTTGGGCAGTTCGTAGACAACATTGGTACGCACCTGCAAAAAGGGCTGATCAGCTGGCTCACCGGCTCCATCGCCGAAGCGGGCCTCACCCTCCCCGAAAGTTTCGACCTGAAAGGCATCTTCCAACTGGTAATGCAAATCCTCGGCGTCTCCTTCGAGCAAATCATCGGCAAAGTCTCCAAAGTGCTCGGCTTTGACGTGATGGGCATGTACGACCAGATCATGCAGCTTGTGCAGATTTACCAGGAAGAAGGGCTGGTCGGTTTAGCCAAATACGGGCTGACCAAATTGATCGGGCAAGAAGGCGTAGACGCCCTCATGGAAGTCGTCAAAATCTTCGATGTCATCAAAAACGGCGACTTCGGGCAGCTTTGGCAGATCATCCAGGGGCATCTCAGCAGTCTGAAAGAGATGGTCATGGGCAAAATCGAGGAGTTCATTGCCAGCCGCGTCATCAAAGCGGGCATCACCTGGCTCATCGGCCTCTTCAACCCGGTCGGCGCGTTCATCAAGGCATGCAAGATGATCTACGACGTGGTCATGTTCTTCATTGAAAACGGCTCTAAGATCATGTCCCTGATCAACGCCATCATTGATTCCATGGCCGCCATCGCCTCCGGCAACATCAGCGCCGCCGCCAACTTCATTGAGCAAACGCTGGCGAAAGCCATCCCCATCGCCATCAGCTTCCTCTCCTCGCTGCTCGGCCTGGGCAATATCAGCGGCAAGGTCAAAGAGATCATCGAAAGCGTGCGCGGCGCGGTGAACAATGCCATAGACAAGATACTCAACTCCAAACCGGTGCAAATGGTCGCCGGCTTCATTAAGAAGGCCATTGCCAAAGTGAAGGGTTTTGTCTCGGCCGGCATTGACAAAGCCAAAGGGGCGCTTGGCCTCGGTGGGACAGAAGCAGCACAACAAGGAGATGGCAAGGTTGGAGACGGTGAAGTCGGTAAGACCGTTGCCTTTGGTGCGGCCGGTGGTTCTCATCGCCTGTGGTACAACGTACAGGGAACCAATGCCACCATGATGGTTGCCAGCGAACCTGGCCCGCTTGGGGCCAAAATCAACGAGTGGGAACAGCGTCTGGCTAAGGAACCTGAGCAGTTCGGTGACCAAAAGCA
This sequence comes from Anaerolinea sp., assembly GCA_014879875.1. GTDB lineage: Bacteria > Chloroflexota > Anaerolineae > Promineifilales > Promineifilaceae > JACSRF01. The sequence goes on along the minus strand of JACSRF010000398.1, from coordinate 10,011 downwards.
ACTGGCTCAATCAAAACTGTCTATCGCCAAAAATATGTTAGGGATGACAGAGGCGGAAGGAAAAGAGGCGGCCAAAGAAAAACAAGAAGCAGAGCAAGACCCAGGTAATGATCATAAAGAACGGGAATTTGAAACGGCCGATCAAGAAGCCGAAGAAGCGCAAGAAAATCTGGCCGACGTTCTCAAGCTCCTCTTTGAGATATTTGGCGACGAGATCGAAGAAATTGAGCCAGGCAGAGTAAAACAATCTTATACACAAGCTGCCAGGTCTATTGCCTGGGGTGAGCGCCAGGAAGCCGTGCAGCGAATGCCATTGTACATCAAAGATGCTGGTGTCATGAAAATGCACACCCTGGCTATGACCGAAACGCTTGTGGCGCAAGTCGCATCTGATCTTGGTGTGCCAGAAAAACTCCCCACCGGAGAGTCAAATCCCGACTACAGCGATTTAACCAATACCATATTCCGTCTGCATGAAGAAAATAAATCCTACAACAATTTGGCAGAACTAACCGCAGCTGTTGCAGATGCGCTCAGGGTTAAACGAAGTGTGCGGACGGTAGATTGGGATGCCAGCAACGTACAAGACATCCATCCAGAAAGAGAAGAATTTTTAGACCTTTTTGCCTCTTTCACCTCTGCTTCCAATGCGGATACCGCCTGGAATTTGACGATCAACGGAATCAAGCAGCAGCGGCAGCAAAATTTGGCCGGCAGAAAGCGCGACCCGAACCAATACTACGCTGACTTAGCCAATGCCATTGCGCCACATCTGGCAGGGATTGCCCCATTTGCTTTGTGGTCCGGGGGTATTGGAACCAGCCTTTATGCGCGCTCATTAGGGTACACAACCCTGGAATCCACACAAGCCGGGAAGGTGTACGACGCCCTAAAACTATTTGCTAACTTCTCCACTTTGGGGCCGCTTTGGAACAACTTGTCGCGGCAGTTTGTGCGGGCAATGACCGGAGAAGTGCATGTGTTCATGCGCGTTTATAATCCGGCAAGTGTCTTGTTCCGCCAGGAGTTACCTGAACTCAATCCCAAGGTTGGCGCTTCAGTAAGCAGCATTCGTTGGCATGTACTCCGCGAATGGTCACATGCGGCGCTCAAAGAAGTGGATGCGCAAGGCAGGCCCACAAGCTCCTACGCATTTAATTCGCATCAAGAAGCCGTGCAGGTCATGGAGGCAAGTTATATACGAGACAAAAATGAGCAGCCGGTTGATGATGCCGGAGCCGACGCAATTAAGGCAGAACTGCGCAAACAGTTATTAACAAATTTGCCTTACATCGGTAATGCGCGCGCAGATGCCATCTTAGCTGTATACCCGACAATAGAGCAGCTGCGGGGCGCATCATTGGCCGATCTCAAGGACATTCCCGGTATTGGCGCTGCCACTGCGCAAAAAGTTTATGATTTGTTCCATTGATTGGAGTTGACTTCATGGACGACACACCAACAACGAAAACATTAGAAACATTTTTGGAGTCCAGAGATTGGCGCGTCGAAAAAGCTGGAGAATCAGCAATGTATCGGCTTACCTTGCCAGCCGGCGATGACCAACTTGTCGGCTACGCATTGTTGCACGCTGCGGATTTCATGTTTTATCCAGTAGCGCCACTACCAATTTCTCCCAAGCGATTTCCTGCTGTCGCTGAATACGCCCTCCGCATCAATAATCAATTATGGACCCATAACTTTGAACTTGACTACCAGACTGGCCTGGTACGGTGCAAGGCAAGTTTTGCGTTTCGGGACATAACATTCGATATCCAACTGGTGGAAAATGCGATTCACAACACAGTAGACGCCATGCTGCATTATCTACCCGGTCTGGCAGCGGTTGCTGCGGGAACGCAGTCGGCCGCAGAAGCAGCCGCAGAGCGAATCGCGGCCCAATCTGCTTCACCACCGAAAGACGGGAAGGCGCAAGCGCTTTACAAGATTGTGAACCAATTTTTTGAAGGAGAAGGTTGGGAATATCAACAGCATGATGATGCGATAAGCCGAATTATTTATAGTGGGCAAAATAGAGACAGCTATTTCGTTTACGTAACTATGCTGGCTGCTGTCAAAAAGTTCTTTGTGAGTGTTGGTATAAAGGGTGTTACAGAAACGAAGAAGGTAACGGCCGTTAGCGAATGGATCACACGCATGAATTACAATTTGCGCCTAGGCTATTTCAACTATGACTTTGCGCAAAATCACCTTTCTTTTGTAAACGGCATTGACTTTTATGGCACAACGCCAACGCCGGCATTGCTACGGAACGTGACTCACCCGGCTTTGACAACGGCCGATAAATATTGGCCTTACTTAAATCAGGTTATTACCGGTACACACTCTCCCCAGAAAGCGATACCGCCAAACATGCAACCAGTGACCGAAGATAAGCAATAATGATGTGAAGGACCCTGCATCAATATAATGAACGAACAAAACAAGCCATACCAGATCACCCGTGAACAAGCCGAAGCCCTTGTCGAAGCCCAACTGCGTGAAGGGCTGGCGCAAACCAAAAACGCCCTTAGCAACTTGCTGGCTTTACAACAAACCTCAGAGCCGGAGCCACCGTCTTCTGCGCCAGAACCAGACGGCCGTTCCGATCCCTCCACCGACGGCCGTTCCGACGGCCGTTCCGACGGCCGTTCCGACGGCCGTTCCCTGGCCCACGACCTCCTCGGCTTCACTCCCACCGACCTGGAACAAGACCCAGAATTGGTCAAAGAAAAAATTGATACCTTCTTCAATGGCATTAAATCCTTTCTGGAAAATGTGACCTCAAAAGAGGAAACTGACCTGGAGGTGGCGCGCGCGCAAATGCAATCTTTCCGCCGCACGCTTGACAAGCATGGGATTGCCACCCATAACAACATGGAGCAGTTGCCAGACAAGATTAACGACCTGTTCCGTGATGAACCGCAAGATCGAGACGCACAGTTCGCCGCCGATTTAGAGAAATTGGCGGATAAGATTCGGGAAACGGCCGTTGCCCTCTCAACACCCCGCCCAACAAAAACAAGCAGCTAAACGAGCCGCTCTTTTTACCTGGCATTTAGTACCAAATGTAGTATTATTTCATGAGTAAAAAACATAAACTATTGTTGCGCATTCGACAAAACCCAAAACAAGTTCGCTTTGACGAATTGGACAACATCTTATACCAGCTAGGTTTTGCAAAGCGACAGCATGGAAGCCACGCAACCTATACGAAAGGTGGTTTGCGTATTACAATACCCTACCGCCAACCCTTCATTCTCCCTATTTATGTCAAAGAATTTTTGGCGTTACTGGATACACTGGAAGACGAGATTGACACAGAAGGACAAGATGAGCGGAACAATTGAAGAATACCTACAATTGCCCTATACCATTGAAGTGATGCGTGATGATTCAGGTGAGCAGCCGGGTTGGTTTGCCAAAGTGCTGGAATTACCAGGCTGCATGACGCAAGTGAATTCATTCGAGGAGTTACAAACAATGATCGAAGACGCCATGTACGCCTGGATACTCACTGCTTTAGAAGATGGCATCCCCATTCCTACACCACGAAGCGATGAGGCATATAGCGGCCGTTTTGTCGTTCGTTTGCCCCGCTCGTTACACCGGCAGTTGGCTACCGCCGCGCAACGCGAGGGCATCAGTCTGAACAGTTATGTTAATGTCGCGCTGGCGCAGGCTGTTGTCCATGCCAGCAATTAAGTCACCTGCCAGCACAGAGATGACCGTTACAAAATAATGCCAATAAAACAAGCCCCTCAAATACAAAACACCCCCTCCAAACCACGCACGGCCGTCGCCAACCCGCAAAACGGCCGTTCCCCACACCTCACCCTGCCCGCCCTGCTGCAACGCGCACAACTGGACCCACGCGCCCTGACGCCGCAAGAACAGCAGACGCTGCAGCAAACCCTCGGCAACCGCGCCATCGGGCAAACCATCATCCAGCCCAAACTGGAGAACACATCGTATAACAAGCCGCTCAATGGGCTGCAAACGGCCGTTGAAAATTACGCCGGTGCGCTGAGTACGGCCGTTGAAGACGCCCGCAGCATGATCGCCACCAAATATTTCGTCCACATCCCCGCCATTGATGGCTACATGCAATCCTTATGCGACAATTTTGATGTCCACACCAACAAATTCAAAGATGGCGCCGCCATGCCCCGGCAGGCCGGCTACTGGATTGAGTCTTACGTCACCAAAGTCGTCGCCCCGGCCGTTGGCGGTGGCCTCAATGTCATCCTCCAGGCCAAGCGCGGCAACTCTCGCCCCGACGTCATCCTGCAATTCAAAGGCACAGACATCGCCTGGCTGGACATCACCTCCACCGTCTCCGAGGGGCACATCTTCGACAAAGACAGCAGCGGCTGGTTTGGCACGCCCTACGTCACCGAAGTCACCTACGACGGGCTAAAGCTCAACGCCCTCAACACCGTCACCATCCCCGACAAATCCAGCAAAGACATTAGCGGGTTGTTGGAAAGGGCAAAAGAGGCATATAAAAAGCAGTTAGCATGGGAAACGGCCGTCCTGGAAAAACATGGCCTCCACTTCGGCTCCATGATGCACAACGTCTACCTTTACATCAAAAACCTGGCCGTCAAAGACACAAATGAGATGGGGATGGAGGATGAGGAATTAGACGAATTTTATTCGCCAGACAGCCCTGGCAACAGATTCCAAAACCTGGCGCTCTCTTTCATCGAAGACAAGATCAAGAAGAAGCCAGACCCGCGCGAACTGGCGGCCGTCGTCATGTACTGGCAAACCATGGTCAGTCGCTACGAGAAACAATTTGGCGCCAAACTCCCCCCCATTTACCACATCCCTGGCAAAAAAGAGTTGGGCCTGAATTGGGTGACAGACGCCTCCAGCGCCGATGGCGAGCCGCTGACCCGTGAATGGTTCCCATTATAAAGAGTTTATAACTATCCAGGTGTCATTTTAAAACACAGAGATTCACGGAAGAATTACAGAGTTTCACGGAGAGAGGAAGGAGAAAAAACAGGGTTCTCTACAATTTCCCTCCTCTTCCTCGCCGTGTATCTCTGTGTCTTCTCCGTGTAACTCTGTGTAACTGAAGGGTTACAGGAGGTTTATGAAATCGCCAAATTTAGAAAACGCCCTCAACGAAGTGCAAACCGCTTACCAGCTTGGCCTGCCCCCGGACAGCGTCGCCGCCCAACTGCGCCAACTCGCCCAGGCCGCCTACAAACCCGCCCTGCCCCTCCTCCTCGACGCCCTCGCCAACCCACGCCCAGAATGGCGCAGCCAATGCTTGCTCCTCGTCGGGCTGCATTACGACCTGCAAGGCAACGACCTGGCCCTGGACAACATCCGCGACATCCTACGCCACGACCCCGACCGGCAGTTACGCCTCAAAGCGACCGAACTGCTCGCCCTGCACAGTGAATGGCCCGACCACGCCCTGCGCAGCGCCATGGAAAATGACCCCGACAACGGCGTCTGTTACGCTGCCTGCCAGGCCATCCTCGAACTGCTCGGCATCCCCCGCCTGCGCGTCCGCGACGAAATGACCTACCTTTACACGCGCGGCGTGCTGCCCACCATGGATGACGTCAAGCGCATCGCCGACAGCAGCCAGCAGCAGCCGTAATTCATTGGAAAACAATTAACATGAACCGCGTTCCTCAGAAGGAACGCGGTTCATGTTGGACAATTTACTTAGCCAGACAAACCCTGGAGAGCGCTCAATCCTGCGCCAGTAGCCAAACCCACCGCGCCCAAAATCGCGCCAATGACCAGGCTAACAATAAACACAGCCACCCAGCCAATGACGATGGTCAGCGCGGCGCTGGTGTTGTCTATGTCCAACCCTTGCCGGATAGCAATAAACCCACAAGCAATTGACCAGATCCAGCCAACGAAAGAACCGCAAACCGGGATGATCGCCAGAATTCCCGGCGCCTGGGCATAGCCAATGACGCGCAGCATTTCGCCCATCGTCGCCTGCCCTTTGAAGAAGGTCGTACCCACATAATACGTAACGGCCGACCAGACCCCCCACCCAATATACGCTGTTAACATTGTCCGCAAAAAAGACCCCAAGAAGCTGCCACCCATAAGCGCATTAATGCCACCGCCAATCAGACCGCCGACAATGGCTACCACGCTAACGACAATCAATGCTTCAGTTGTCGCGCTCTCATCTGCCTCGATTTCCTCATACGTATTCACATCAAGCTTCAAAACACCGATTACACGTTCCATTAATGACATGATTATTCTCTCCTTGATCAACCCAAAAATTTTGAAATGCCGTAACTATTCAGGCGCTTCTCGACTGTCATACCCGCGAAGTGCCTGCCCCCGCGAAGGCGTGGGGGCGGGTATCCAGAAGCATAGATTCCTGTTCTTTTGCGATTAATTTGGAAACAACGATCTAGTTTTTTAGGTCATTGCGCCTCCTTACACTGCAACTTATTCAAACATCAGTTGGCGTTTCTGCTTACGGCGGCGATACGCGCGCGCCAGCAGCGCCAACCCGATGATAATAAACACAGCGGCGAAAATGGGCAGCAGCAGCGAGAGGAGAGAAACGAAAAAGGCAATGATGTCCTCTACCAGGCTGATAAACCAGTTGCCGGTTCCGGCCGTTGTCGCCGTGACGGCCGGCCGCAGCACCCCTTTGGCCGTATGCACACTGCCGGCGAGTAAAATACCGGCCACAATGGCAATGGCGGGGTGAATGTCGGTAATGACGTTAGCATTGGCGGCAAAGAGGATGGCGCCGGCCGTTGGACGGATGAATGTCTGAATAATGTCATTGATGGTATCTACGGCCGGAATTTTATCCACCGTCATCTCAACGAGAAGCAGCACCACCAGTAAGCCAATCGCCCACCAACTGCCAACCAGGTCGTAAGGAGTAGATAATGCGAGGAACGGATCGTCTAGCGGAAAACGAGCAGCCAGCGCCACCATGAGCAGCGGAATATACGCATTCAATCCGGCGCTGCTGGCTAACCCAAATGCGGCCCCAATCCCGCCAATCGCTTGCAACATAACGTACCTCCGTAGCGCGATTTTACAAAATCGCGCGGGCGAATAACAAATTCGCCCTACAGACCGGGAAAACCGATCATGGTTCCGGTAAAGTGATAGCGAACAAAGCTAATGGCGCTGAGTTCGATGATGGCAAAAAGCACGCCAATGATGAGGGGCACGGCCGTTTCCCGCCACCGCAGCGCCCGTCCATCGCGCCGCAGCAGGGTCAGCCCTAGAATCGTGTTAATCGCGCCCAAAAGCAGAACCAGCCCGGCCACACTCACAAGGGCCAATACGTACAACAACGTCGGCTGGTTGCTCAACACCAGCAGCACAACCACGCCGGCCGCCAGCAGTAAATCAAGCAAATCATGCCATGCAGCCAGCGGCGCGCGCGGCGCCGGCAGCCGCCACAACGTTTGCGCCAGCGCCGGTAAAATGAAGCTGCCCATTGCCAACCCTGTGCCAATGCCAGTTAGCAGGCGCAGCCAGTTGCGGGGGGTGTACAGATGTGGCGCATTGGGGAAAAAATGGCTGTAAGAGTTGACGCCATCAATGCCCATGAGGCCAATGAAGCCAAACAGAGCCAGCAGCAGCGGCCACGGTGGTAATTCGCTCCAACGCAAACGGCCGTTCATAAAAGTCATCAGAAACACAACCATCACGCCCAGGTACATGCCAGAACAACGGGCGCAGAGGGGGAGTTGACGGCCGTCAATCACAAACGACCGTTCCGTCAGCCGGTGACACACCGCATACCCCAGCCAATCTGCGCCATCCAGGGCATGATTATGCGCCAGGTGCGCCGGTTCCGCCACCGCATAGAAACCCATCACCAACAGCCCCCCAACACTCAGGGACAAAATCAGCCAGCGTCGGGCGCGCGGCTGCTGCCAATACTGTGCCAGTTGATCGCTAAAAGCCGTCATTGCATTGGTTTGAACAAATCCACAGAATCATGCAGATATGATTCCTGGTGACAATTTACCTGCCACCGCTTTAGGGGTAAAATAAACCGCGATGATTATAACACGCAAATTGGTAGATCATGCGCTAACGTCACAAATGCGATCAATTTTGCCAAAATCAATGGAGACCACCATGCCTAAATCACCCACTGCTTACCATCGTCCAGAAACCCTGGACACCGCCCTGCGCCTGCTGCACCAACCAGATGTTTTTGCCCTGGGTGGTGGTACAAAGCTGCTCGCCCGCGACGTGCCCGGCGCAGTTGTGGATCTGCAACTGCTGGCGCTCAATCAACTAACCTGGGGCGAAACCACGTTGACAATGGGCGCCACCATCACCCTGGCTGGCCTGTCGCAGGCGCTCGACGCGCGGGGCGACGTCAATTCACCTGCCCCACTGCTGCAAAAAGCAATTCAACATGCCGGCCCAAACACATATCGCCACGCGGCTACGCTGGGCGGCAGCATCGCCAGCCGCCTGCCTGACAGTGAATTGTTGGCCGCTTTGCTCGTGCTGGACGCCCACCTGACGCTCTATGCGCCACAGCAGCATACGCTATCACTGGCCGCATACCTGGCCGCAGCAACACGGCCGTCTGGCCTGATCACCGGCGTCACCATCCCCTGGCGCGCGGGGCAAGGCGTCAGCGAGCGCGTCGCGCGCACCCCAGCCGATTACCCCATCGTCTCCGTAACGTTGTGGCGACCGCAAACAGGCCCGGCCGCGTTGGCGGCAACCGGTATTGCGCAACGGCCGTTACGCCTGGCCGCTGCCGAGTCCTGTCTGGCGGCCGGGTTCAGCGACGACGCCATCAACCAGGCCGCAGCAGCAGCGCAAACGGCCGTTACCCATCCCGGCGACTTTCGTGGCGACGCCGCCTACCGCGCCGACGTAACGGCCGTCCTCATCCGGCGCGTCTGCCAACAAGCCAAATAGATGCCTTGTTGCCAACCAGCTACTTGCAAACTTGCACACATATGGCTACGATCAAAGCATCAGGTTGACTGGGTGATCGCAGCTCACGCTTTTCCGAAGCCGTGAACCGATTACGGATTACCGATTACGGATTACCGATTACGGAAATGTGAGCTGAGGAAAGTCCGCACTCCACAGAGCACGGCGCCGGCTAACAGCCGGGCGGGGCAACCCGACGGCAAGTGCAACAGAGAGGCATAGTGCCAGCGATCACGCTGGCGAGGGTGAAACGGTGGTGTAAGAGACCACCGGCGGTGGCAGTAATGCTGCCGGCCAGGCAAACCCCGCCGGGAGCAAGGCCAAGCAGGGCAAAGGGGCTGCTCGTCCCGTTGATGTCCGGGTAGGCTGCGCGAGGGCGTCAGTAATGACGCTCCCAGATAGATGATCACCACCCCACTTGTGGGGAACAGAATGCGGCTTATAGGCCAACCTGAAATCAGACCTGACAGGTTTCTAAAACCTGTCAGGTCCCTTGATCGAAACAATGATAACTGTTATTTTTGTCTGTTTGGGAAATATTTGCCGTTCGCCAATGGCGGAGGCAGTGATGCAAAAGCTGGTCAACGACGCCGGGCTGACTGCGCAAATCACGGTAGATTCGGCCGGAACCGGTTCCTGGCACGTGGGCGAACGGGCGCATCGCGGGACGCGGGGCGTGCTGGCGCAGCATGGCATTCAGTACGCAGGGCGTGCGCGCCAGGTGGCCGATGCCGACATGAATCCCCACCATTACATCGTGGCCATGGATGCCAGCAACATGTCTGATCTGCGACGTCGTTTTGGCGATCATCCGCGCCTTTATCGGCTGTTAGATTTTGCCACAGATAAAGGGGATGGCGACGTGCCCGACCCCTACTACACCGGCAATTTTGCCTACGTGTACCAACTTGTCGCCGAAGGGTGTCGCGGCCTTTTACAATATATCCGCCAACAGGAAGGCATCTAGTTCTAAAGGAGACAACACGCGCCTGTGGCGCACCAACAAATGAATGAAAATTTGTAGTCCGAACATCCTTGTTCGGACATCGAACAGGGATGTTCGATTTACATAGG
>JACSRF010000048.1 GCA_014879875.1 Anaerolinea sp. | reverse complement strand
GGACAAGCCAGAAAAGAATTTAACGCAAAGACACAAAGAGACAAAGAGGCAAAGAAGAAAATCCTTTGCCCCTTTGCGTTAAAAATTCTTGCGCAACGGGTAAGCATCTGACTTGAGATGAACCTCCTTTACTAAAGCTGGAGGGCCGCCTGGCGGACTTGATGGCGGTAATACCGAATACGCTCGACCGTGTAGATAATGAGGGCAAGCCAGATGAAGCTGTACCCAAGTAATTTACCCTGGTCGAATGGTTCCCCATAGACGAGTACGCCGAGTAAGAATTGCAGGGTTGGGGCGATGTATTGCAGGATGCCCAGGGTGGTGAGGGTGACGTGCTGGGCGGCCGTGCCAAACCAGAGTAGGGGCAGCGCCGTGACCACACCGGCCAGGGGGAGCAGCAAGGCAATAGGCAGGTCGGTGTGCAGGAAAACGGCCGTTCCCCGCGCCTGGGTCCATACCACATAGATTAATGCCGGGATGAACATGAGCGCCGTTTCCAGTGACAACCCGGGCAAAGAGTCTAGCGGCGCTTTTTTGCGCAGCAAAGCATAGAAGCCAAAGCTAAAGGCCAACGTCAGCGCAATCCAGGGAAGGCGGCCAACGCGCAGCGTCAGCAAAACCACGCCAAGAACGGCCGCTACCACGGCCACAACCTGCCACCGTCGTAACCGCTCACGCAGCAGGACGACGCCCAACAGCACATTGACCAGGGGATTCATGAAATAGCCGAGGCTGCCTTCAACGATATGTCCCGAATTGACAGCCCAGATGTAGACGCCCCAATTGACGGAAAGGAGTACGGCCGTTACCAGATACAGCAGCACGGTGCGCCAATTGCGCAAGGCCGGACGCAGCCACCCCCACTGCTTCCGATAGCGCAGCAGCAGCAGCAAGAAAAGCAGCGACCAAACCATGCGGTGGCTCAAAATCTCCAACGCCGGAACCGCGCCAAGCAGTTTCCAATAGATAGGCAGCAAGCCCCAGGCGGTATACGCCGCCACGCCATACAGAATACCCTTGTTTTGCATGAGAAATCCTTATTGAGGCAGTTGGCCGTTTTCAGCGAACGGCCGTCAGCGCAAACCGTTCAATAGCCGCCGCCACGCCTGCTTCATTGTTGGTGGCGACGACGTAATCGGCGGCCGTTTGCACCGCAGCCGCTGCATTGCCCATCGCCACGCCAACCCCCGCCCGCTGCAACATTTCCAGATCGTTTTCGCCATCTCCAAGCGCCAGCACCGCTTCCCAGGGAATCGCTAACTGCGCCAGCAGCCGCGCTAATCCTTTGCCTTTGGACGCGCCGCGCGGCAGCAGTTCGATGTATTCGGGCACGGCCTGGGTGACGGTGGCACGGCCGTTCACCACCATTTCCAGGCGGGCGCGGGTATGCGCGTTGTCACTTTCGTCGCTGATCAGGAATTTGTTGATGCGCAGCTCGTCCGCCAGGGGCAGCAGGGAAGCGACGAGTTCGGGCAGGGGTTCATGGTATTTGTCGCGCAAAAGGTGGCGGTAAGGGGTATCAGCCGGGGTGCAGATACGAATGCCACAGTAAGCGTGCTGCGGCAGATGGTGTTGGTCGGCGAAGGTGATGGCGGCAACGGCCGTTTCCCGATCCAGCGCCTCCTCATGCCACACCGAGCCATCACCCCGATGCAGCGTCAACCCCTGGCAGTACACGCCGGGGGTTCTCAGATCGAGTTGTTCGATAATGGCTGTCGCCGCCGCGCGCGTTTTGCCGGTCGCTAACACAACCAGCACGCCGGCGGCCATTGCCTGCCGGATGGCCTGGATATTTTGTGGGGGCACACGGCCGTCGTCCGCCAGCAATGTGCCATCGAGGTCAATGGCGATGAGTTTGATTGGGGTCATGGGGAGTGGGGGCGTCGTGAGTCGGGCGTCGGGATTACGATGCCCGACTCACAGCGTATTAACCATTGAGTACGGAATTGACCCAATCCAGCGATTGCTGCGCCGGGTAAAAGTTGGGGTTCACGATTAGAGCTTCCTGGTACGCTTCGCGGGCGGCGCTTAGTTTGCCATCGGCCGCCAGGGCGTGGCCACGATACCAATGAATTTCCTCCACCCAGGGGCCGCCGGTTGTTTGCAGCAGCGCGTCGGTCAGTTCCATCATGTCGCTAATGCGTCCCAACCGGTAATACGCCATCAACGGCCGATGTTCATAGTAAAGCGCGCGCGGTGGCAGGCCAATGGTTCGCGCCTGATCGAAGTTAACGGCCGCTTCCTCATAATACGTCATCTCCCCGGTAAGCTGCCCCAGATAGGTGAGGCTGACGCCGAGGTTGAACCAGGTGAAGACGTTGCCTGGGTCATCTTGTAATTCCTGGCGGGCGATTTCGGCCGCATACTGCCACATGGAAATACGCTCCTGTAATGGCTGCGGGATAATCGTCATGACCAGTTCTTCCTGCGCCGGTTCATACACAACGTAAAAGGTGTAGTTGAACTGCTGCCACCAATACATGAAATCGGCATACTTATCAATGCGCGGTTTACCATCAAACGGACCGAGGTTGGTATCGCGCGTGTAAATTTCTCCCTTGTCGTCGTCATAACCGTACACCTGTCTCTTATACACATCT
>JACSRF010000558.1 GCA_014879875.1 Anaerolinea sp. | reverse complement strand
GGGCCACGCCGACGACGTTGATGGCGTAGCTGCCCATTGTCGCACCGCCCGTATTGCCAATGGTCAGGGTGCTCGTGTAGGGAGCGGGCTGGCCGTTGACGCTGAAGACGGCCGTTGTCCCCGCCGGGTTACCGCTGGCGCTCAGGGTGACAGGATCGCTGAATCCCTGGTTCGAGCCAATATTGACAGTATATGGCGCATCTGTCCCCACACAAACATTTTGTGTCTCTGGGCTGGCCGACAATGTAAAGTCGGTACTACCACAGGCGTCAAAACGGAAAGCGCCGATGCGCGTCTTCCACTGGCTGGCGTCGTTCCATTGACCGGTGAACCAGAAGGTGCAGTCGTCTATGGGGTCTATGCCCATGGCGGAATAGTCGCCATAGCGGTTGCTGCCGTTGTTGGCCGAGCCGTTGACCAGGGTATATTCCCCTTGCGGCAGCGTGCCTAAGGGGTCTGAGGCCAGACGGCCGGCGTAACGGATAGACGGGTAGATGGTCTGGCTGGAGACGTTATAGCCCAGAGCGATATTGCCCGAACCATCCATGGCGATACCACCCATCCAACGGTTGTCGGCCGTCGTCGGCGCGTAGGTTCCTTCCTGGTACAACGTCCACGGCCCGGCGCCCACCTTGCGCAGTTCAAACCAGCGAACGCCGCCGATGTTGCTGCCGATGTCGGTGACGAAGTTGCCAACCAATGCCTGGTGCGTGCCAAAATTACGATAACCCAGGCGGTGCATGATGACCTCGCGCAGCGGATCCAGCGAGGAGGTGCTGCCTTGAGCTATACCGGGCATACCCATGCAGTAGAAGGAAGTCAATCCGCACAGCGTCGAATCGAATTCGGCCGTGAGAATGTCGGTGATCTTGGTGAAAGTAGAATTGGCCGGCGTCGTCCAATCAACAGAAAAGGCCCAAATTTCCAGGATGTCGTTGTCGGGATAGCCAGGAACGCCGTGCGCTTCTGTGTCCACATGGCGCATGATGTAGTTGGGTGAACCGGCCGGTGGCGGCGTCATACCGTCCAGGTCGGCCGGCGTCAATGCCTCGAAGCCAAAGCCGGCCAGCCCAGGAGCGGTGAAGCGCTGCGAGGTGGCCGGCTGCCCGGCCAACATACGGGTACGATCCAGCGCATATTGGGACGGGCTGGATTCATTGGTCGTGACGTAGTAAGCATCCGGCCACACCCCATACTTGGGATAATCAGGAAAACCGGGCGTTGAAAACTGGTAGGAGTAGTAAGCGCCACCAGGGTCGGGTGTCTGCGAAATGAACACACACAAACTGTTACCGGGGCCAAATTCACTGAGCAGCCAGCGGTCGGCGAGCTGGTCATAAAGGACAATAGGATCGCCGTTGCCTGTAGAACAGGCGCCGAGGGAAGTCAGCGAGAAGGTTTGGATCAGGGCGCCCGTTATTTTGTTGTAAATGGCGACTTCGGTCGCATTGATCATTTGAATGTAATGGTCTTTGCCAACGTCGCCGACGGTATCTGGCGGGTTCAAAAAGGTGTACCCCTGGCCGTTAAAATTGAAGATGGGCGTATCGAATCCCTCAGCAGAAGCTGCGGGCGCGGCCGCTTGCAGCCCCAGCAAGGGATCAGGCCCGCCAGGCGGGTCAAAGTTGGGATCACCAGGGTGCAGGGTAAAGCGGGGATTGATTTCCCGATCTAACTGTGGTTCAGGCTGCGAAGGGGGTAAGTCACGGGCAGCCACGGTGAGGACGGGATATACCGGATCGCTGGCGATAAACGCTGGCGTATCATCTTGCGCCGCCGCCATAAAGCCGGCCGGCGCGCGTAGGCCACTTTCATTCTGTGCGGCCGGTTCAGGCGTTGCCAACACCCAAATCAGCAGCCACATGGCTATTATGGCGCTCACAATTCTCAAGGTCGTTTTCATTTTCTCATTCTCCATCACGTATCAGGGCTTTGGTACTATTTCAAAACAACAATTCATTGAACCTGTCGCAGCGCGATCCGTTCCGGCAAGCTCAATCTACAAAGAATACCATATAGGATTTTAACGAATTTTGCCGATTAGCCAATAACACATTGCATCCCCAGCGCGATGGCGCCCAAGACGCCGGCGCGGTTGCCCAAACCTGGGGGGACGATGTAGCTGTCAATGTGTTCCACAAGCGCCGGGGACTGCACGTACCCATTGAGATAAGCTACTGTTTTTTGGCGCAGCAAGGGGAATAACTGCGGCTGCTCCATCACTCCCCCGCCCATGATGATGCGCTGTGGCGAGAGGGTGCAGATGAAACTGTGCAAACCTAGCGCCAGGTAATGGGCTTCTAGCTCCCAGGCGGGATGGTCGGGGGGCAGTTCGTAGGCGGGTTGGCCCCACCGTTCACCGATGGCCGGGCCGGCCGTCATTCCTTCCAGGCAGTCGCCATGATAGGGGCAGCGCCCTGGGTACGGGTCTTGCGCCCAATCGTGGGGCAGGCTGATGTGACCGAGTTCGGGATGTACCAGACCATGCAGCAGACGGCCGTTTACCATCACCCCGCCACCCACGCCCGTGCCAATCGTCAGATAGATGAAGGTGTCTACATCTTGCGCCGCGCCCCAGCGATGCTCGCTCAGGGCCGCGCCATTGACATCGGTATCGAAGCC
>JACSRF010000049.1 GCA_014879875.1 Anaerolinea sp. | reverse complement strand
TGGGGCTTTATCCGTGTTCCTCTTATCTGTGTTTACACTTTCTTTTGCCAGCGAAGTCTGGCAAAAGATGTAGTGACTTTATGGCGGCTCTGTTTGTGGATAAATTGGTGATTATACGCGGCGGCGGCGACCTGGCGACCGGCGTGGCTTATCGGTTGCAGCAGGCGGGCTTTCCGTTGCTGGTGTTGGAATTGGCACGGCCGTTGGTGGTGCGGCGGCGCGTGGCGTTGGCAACGGCCGTCCTGGAAGGCGCTGTTGACATTGAGGAGTTACACGGCCGTCTCGTCCATTCAGTCGCGGAAGCCATGCAATTCGTCTACACCGGCATCATCCCCATCCTGGTTGCGCCACAGGTAGAGCCGGTGCTTGACAGTTTGCCCGCGCCGACGGCCGTCATTGTAGATGCACGCATTGCCAAGCGGAACATTGACACGCGCATCAACCAGGCGCCGTTGGTCATTGGCATGGGGCCGGGCTTCACAGCCGCCGTAGATTGCCACGCCGTCATCGAAACGATGCGCGGGCACACCCTGGGCAAAATCATCTGGTCGGGGACGGCGCTGCCGAATACGGGCACGCCGGGCGTTGTCGCTGGCAAAGGGGCGGAACGGGTGCTGCGCGCGCCGCAGGCCGGGGTGGCGCGGTGGCGTCTGGCAATTGGGCAGCAGGTTAAGGCGGGGGATGTGCTTGGCGATGTGGATGGAATGCCGGTGACGGCCCCGTTTGCCGGGGTGGTGCGCGGCCAGATTGCGCCGGGTACGGCTGTTAGCGCCGGTATGAAAATTGGCGATGTGGACGCGCGCGGGGTGACGGCCCACTGTTTCACCATTTCCGACAAAGCCCTGGCGCTGGGCGGGGCCGTATTGGCCGCCATTCTCGCCTTTTATAACCGGCAAAAAGACGTATAATCCCCCCTCATGTCGGCAAATAATGAGGGTGACGTAGCGGCCGTTTCCGGGCGGCGGCAAGTGATGCAAGCGGCCGGACTGGTCGGCGTCGCCTTTCTCGTCAGCCGCATCATCGGTTTGGGCCGCGACATCGTTGCCAAGTATTACCTCGGCCTCACCCTCCAGGCCACCGCGTTTGAGACAGCGCAGCAGTTCCCACAGTTCATCTTTCTCGTCGTCGCCGGGGGCGCTATCGGTTCCGCCTTCATTCCCACCTTTGCCGCCTACTTTGCCCGTGACGATGAACCGGGCGCGTGGCGGCTCTTTGCGGCCATCATCAACCTGACCTTTGGCGTGATGCTGCTGCTCTCAATGGTCGCCTTCATCTTTGCCGCTCCCCTGATCCGCTTTTTTCTGCAAGACCTGCTCACTGCCCAGCCAGAGCTGCTGCCGATTACCGCGCGCCTGATGCGCGTCATGCTGCTGACGCCGATGATTTTTGGGGTCAGCGGCGTGATCATGGGCACGCTCAATGCGCGCCAACATTTTTTACTGCCGGCCGTTGCTCCCATCGTGTATAACCTGGGCATCATTGCCGGGGCTGTGTTCTGGCCGGACGCCTGGGGTGATGGCAAAGCGATGGGCATGGCCGTAGGCACGGTCGGAGGCGCATTGGGGCATTTGCTGGTGCAGCTTCCCGGTTTGCGCCAGCAGCGGGCGCGCTATGCGCCGCTGTTGACGCTGCATGACCCGGGGGTGCGGCAGGTGCTTAAATTGATGGCGCCGCGCGTGTTGGGGCTTTCTTTCAGCCAACTCAACCCACTGGCGATGGTCTTTCTCGGCGCGCGGCTGGATGCGGCGGCTATTCCGGCGCTCACGCTGGCCTGGCGCATCATGATCATGCCGCAAGGGATTTTGGGGCAGGCGATGGGCACGGCTGCTTTCCCCACCCTGGCCAGCCTGGCGGCGCGCCATGCCCTGGTGGAGATGCGCCAGATTTTGGCCGATTCGCTGCGGATGCTGCTGTTTTTGGGGCTGCCGGCGACGGCGCTGCTGATGATCCTGGGACGGCCGCTCATCACCATTTTGTTTGAGCGCGGCTTTTTCCTGGCGACAGATACGGCGCTGGTGGCCGCGGCGCTGGTTTTTTATGCGTTGGGGTTGGTGGCGCTGGTCTCCATTGAGGTCATTGCCCGCGCCTTTTATGCTCTCAACGACACGTTGACCCCGGTTTTGGCCGGCGGCGCGCAAATTGGGCTGATGCTCGCTCTGAGCTATTGGCTGAGCCAGCAGGTGTTCCCGCAGTATGGGTGGCAGCCGTTGGGCGGGCTGGCGTTAGGGCAGACGGTGGCTAATTTTATGGAACTGGCGCTGCTGTTGTGGCTGCTGCGGCGTAAGATGGGGGGGATTAACGGCCGTTTCCTTTTTGACGGCGCCTGGCGGATGGGCGTATCCGCTTTGCTGGCCGGGTTAGCGAGCGGGCTGGTCGTCAATCAAACGCTCCCCTGGGGTGTGTGGGCGCAGCTGATGGGCGGTGGGCTGACCGGCGCCGCCATCTACCTGACCCTCTGTTTTGCGCTGCAAGTGAAGGAAATCCATTGGTTGTGGCAGATGGCGCGGCGCGTGAAACGTAAAAAGTGAAACGTGAAACGTGAGGGAAGCTCTTGCATCCATTTAGAAGTTCAACTTCTCGCTTGCTGATTGTTTGACAGAATGAACCTTTTGCCCCGATGACGACA
>JACSRF010000367.1 GCA_014879875.1 Anaerolinea sp. | reverse complement strand
TCTCTCTGGTCACGCATCACTCGTCACGCATCACGGCCTGTCAACCCCCTGAGTTCCCAAAGAGCCTGACTTATTTGCCGCATGTCTCTGAAAGGCCAGACGTGCATCTGTTTTATGGCCGATTGCGGCTGCAAGAATGGCCGTATGGGTTCCCGCAAACCGGGTATGCCTTCCTCAATTTAAGCGACATGCGTTACTGGGTGAACCCGCGCCTGTTTTATGCGCAAATTCAGACGGCCGTCGGCCATTTTGACCATGAAGCGATTTATTTTGAGCAGGATGTGGCGCTGTTAACCTGCGCGGCAGAGCATATACACACTGTTTCTACACTTTGTAGACCAGACCGGATGCGTTCACGCGCAGCATGATGGCCTTCCCGCGCAGGGTTTTTATCCGACGAACGAGTGGCAGCCAGGAGAGGCGATTGCGGACATGCACTGTATGCAAATACCGCCACAGCCTGGCTCCGGCCGTTACCCCTGCACAATCTCATCCAGCAACGTCTGAAACGCGGCAAAATCGGCGGCGTCAAACAAGGCGTCATAGATACGTCGCAGCGTGGCATACGACAGCGAAGCGGCCAGCGCCTGTTCCACCGCACGGTAATCGGTTAGTGACGGATTGAAACGCCGGGCTATGCCATCTAGCACAACCTCGCGCAAAGCGCCCATGCGCCCCTCTTGAAGACCTGCTTTACGCCCTTGTTCAAGTCCTTGTTCAAGTCCTTGTTCAAGTCCTTGTTCAAGCCCTTGTTCGCGCCCTTCTTCAAGTCCTTGTTCCCAGCCAATGCGCCGCATTTTGCGCAGGTAAGGGGAATCCAGTAACAGTTCTTCACTTAGTTCGAGCATTTTCTCTACCATTTGTGTTACCTCCTCATTGCGTAACAAGCTCAATAAGGCAGTCAGTAATCTATCTTTTTGTTGTGTATCCTCTACGCGGCGAATGGCAGCGATAGCCTGTGGCAGTGTCACTTTTGGCTGTTTCAGGCGTGTCTGACCAATGAGCGCCAGCAGCGCCGGGTTGTCGAAGGCAAACAGAGCGTCTGCGTCCATCTCCCATAGCCGGATGGGCTGATACTGCCAGCGGAGGGTGATGGTGTCATCCAGGCCGAGGATTTCATAACGGCCGTCATCTCCCCGCCCCGCGCCATCACCCACATACAACACAACGCTGTGCAGCCGGGGTTTGTTGTGCGCCGGTACGCCAATGTCTCGCCGCGTAATCCGCGTCTGGTAATCCAGCGTCCGCAGTGGCCGTCGGTCTGACCGTCGGTTCCTGGCTGCGCCGCCCTTGCAGCTCAATGTGCAGGTAAATGAGGTTGCCCTCAGCGTCAATCACTTCAAACAGCAAATCGCTTTGCGCTCGCTGCGCCGGAAATTCGACGTTGAGTATGCGTACCTGACGCACCGGCCGTCCCAACAGCCAGGTGACAAAGGCCTCGGCATGTTCGGTAATCAGCAGTTTCAGCGGGTTATCGGTTTCACTCATGTTGATAGTGTAGCATAAGCGGCGAGCTTATGGCAGCGAGAGGTTGGTGAGCACGGCCGTTTCTCCCAACCCCACCAGTTCCGGCCAACTGTAAAAACCGGTACGCAGCGTGTACTGGCCTGGCGGCAAATTGGGTGGCAGGGGTACGCGGTAGCTGTCTTGTACAATTTCGCCTACGCGCCAGTCAGCGGTGGGGTAGCCGGCCGGGGGGCGGTCGAGTTGGGCAACCAATTCACCAGCGTCGTTGAGCAAGTGGACGTAGGCGGTGAAATTTTGCGCGATGGGCGCTTGCGCCTGCCACGCCAGGGTGATGGTCAGGGCGTCGGCGCTCTGGTGCAAGCGCCAACCGCGCAGGGTGATGGTTTCGGCGAAGGAAACGGCCGTTTCTGTAATGGAAACGGCCGTTGTCACATCTACCAGCAGGCGCGGGGCGTTGGCCGGGACGTGAAAGGCGATAAAATTTTCTCGTGCAGCCGCGATGTAGCCAGTGGGGAAGAAGGTTTGCAGGTCAGTTAATGCTGTTTGCGCGTTGGGACGGAGGAGGTAAACGGCCGTTTTCCCCGTCTCCCCCGCCGGTATCAATCCTTGTCCACCGCTGTAGCTGCGCAGACGTTCCGGGTCGGCCAGGGCAAAGTAGATGGTCGCCATCTCCTCCTGTGTGGGCGTGAAGTAAAGTGTGGCGTCGGCCGGCTGCGCGGCGACGTATTGGCCTAATTCCCAATCTGGCAGGTAAAAATCGGCGGCCAGTTGGGGATGGTCGGCGTAGCGGAAGAAGTAATCGCGGAGGGTGAAGAGGAGGGAGAGAAGGAGGAGAAGAGGGAGGAGGGAAGAAGGAAGAGGGAAGAAGGAAGAGGGGAGGTAGTGACGGGTGTGTGTGGTAATCCAGGCGGTGAGTTGGGCAGCGCCGAGGGCGATGAAGATCGTCAGCGTCGGGGCCGCGCCGGACATGCGGCCGAAATGGGGCGCGTCGCCGCTGAGGATGGTGGGCAGCAGCATGACGATGAGCCAGAGGAGAAGGAATTGGTTCCGCGGATTACGCCACCAACGGCCGTTCATCCCCACCCCTAGCGCAAATAACACCGCCTGGATAGGGTCCAGGTACGGCCGTCCCGGTAGATTGTGCCGTAGATGGGTTTCGCCCTGCCAGAACAGCCCGCGTATGACACGCCCCACGTTGTTGAACCAGGTGAGGAACGGCCGTCCTTCTACCGTGCCCAACCCTCTGTTAGCTACGTAGGACATACGAAACACAAAAAAATAAGGATAACGGGCAAAATAGATCAGCAGGGGCAGCGCCGTCACCAGCGACATCCCGGCCATGAGCGCCACATGTCGCCAATGCCGTCGCAGCGCTGCCCGATCCTGCGCAAACCAAAGCGGCACAAATAACACAAACAGCAGTGGCAGCAGTCGCCCGGCGGCGTAAATGTACATACCCAATCCCAGAAAAAAACCGGCGCTTAGAAATGTGAGGGCGACGCGCTTTCCCCTATACTCACCTTCTCCTGTCTCATTGACGCCGCGCCAAAAAAAGTAAACGGCCAGCGTTTCCGCGGGCGCAAAAAGCGTCATCCGCAAACCAAAATGGCTGAAATGGACGGCCGAAAAGAGAATGGCCATGAAGAAAGCCGCGTAAATAGGGATGAGCGATTGGCGTTTGGCGCTTGTCGAAGGTTGTCCCCCTGCGCCAGCGCCAAAGATCGCCTGGGCCGCCAGATAGGTGGTCAAGACAGACAGCACGCCCGCCAGCGCGGGCACAAAGCGAATGGCAAAGGGGGTCGCGCCAAACAGCTTGATGGACAAGGCCATCAGGTAAATGTGCAGCGGTTCACGGCCATAATTGCCGGCAAAGAAAATGGGCCAGCGGGTGGTAGGCAACGGCCGTTCCGCCTGCGCATCTTGCGCGTACAACTCCCACCCTTCATAAAACTGCGGGAAATCTTTACCCTGAACTAACGACAGGGCGTCTAGCCCATTGTACGCTTCGTCGTGGTACAGGCCAGGCGGCAGCGTATCCAGCCGCCAGAAGCGGAGCAGCGCCGCCAGCAGCAAAATCAGCAGCAGCAGGGAGCGGGAAGACGGGGTGATGGGGCGACGAGGTGACATGGGGGTGATTATTGGTCAGCGACGGTGATGGAACCGAGTAAGAAGCGGTCGGCGACGGCCGTTTGCCAACGGACGCTGCTATCGGGATGGTACAAACCGGCCCACACTGCATACACACCCGGCGGCGTGCCTGCTGGCAGGATGAGAGTGTGCGCCTGCCATAAGGTATCGCCGCTGCGCCATCCTGCCCACGCCGCGCCCAGGCCATCCCACTGCGCCACAATCTGCTCGTCGCCATCCATGACGTGGATAAAAATTTTCACGGGCTGAGGCGCGCCCTGCTGCAACCAGCGCGTCGTCAGGGTAAGCGCGCCGCCGGGGGCAGCGGTTGCTTCCACTGCGCCATCTAACAGCGTTATCCTGTTGTTCTCGTTGGTGAACTGGGCCAGCGGAGCGGCCGTTTGCGCCAGCGCCGGTAAACGGTAGAGGGTATAGACGGCCGTTTGCGCGGCCACGTCCCATTCAGCCAGGAGCGGCTGCCAGGTGGGGTGAACGGTCGTTCCTCGCCCCAAAGCCAGCCAGCCTTGCGCCGCTGCGGGCATCAACCAGCTTTGCGCGGCGTCAAACCAGTGCGGCGTCACGTTGTTTGTGCCCAGCAACGCAAAATCGGCCGGGGCGATCTCGTCCAACTGCACGCCGCTCATCACCAGGTCGGTGGCGCTGCCGCGCGCCGCTACCTCGTAGATAAAGATGCTGTACCCAATTTTCGCCAGTGGTTCCCGCTCCCGGAACCAGGCGAACTGGTCATGATTGGCAAACTGCACCCCTTGCAAATTGGTGGCGCTGATGGCGTAGATGCCGGGGGCGGGGTCGTGGGGGTAAAACGGCCGTGCTTCCGGGTTCATCAGGCGCGGCGGCCAGCTATCGAGGCCGGTGTAGCGAATGCCATAATAATCGGGCCGCCCTTCGCCAAAATAACTGAGCCAGACGTGATCCACATCGTTTTCATCCATCCACTGCTTCAGCCCTGGCAAATCTTGCCCCCAATCCAGGTTGCTGTCTACCAGATACCGCCAGCCGCCATCCGGCCCGCCGGCAAAAACGTTAAAAAAGGCGAGATAATGCGGGTGAATCCAGAGGGCAATGACGATGAGCCAGACCAGGGAACCTGAAAGAGCGGCAACTGATAACCGATTACCGATCACCGATAACTGGCTCAGCGTGACGGCCGTAAACACCGCCAAAAATGGCAAGGCAGGCAAAATGTGGCGGTAGCCGAGGTTGATGTCGGTCGTCAGAGCAAAGGAAAAATAGCCCAGGGCAGGCAAGAGCAAGAAAATTGACGATTGACGATTGACGGTTGACGATTTCAATCGTAAATCGTCAATCATTAATCGTAAATAAACAACGACGGCCGTTGCCAGCAGCAGCAGCGTCGGCAGCGGCGTTTTCAGGGCAAAGGCGACGGGGAAGTAATACCACCAGCCGCTGTCGCTGTAGCTGCCGCGCAGGAAAGCAGGCGTCCCTTTTTGCATTCGGCCGCCAATATCTAGCAGCTGCTCCAGGTGGTGCGCCAGCGGCAGGGTCAGTCCGCCTAATTGGGAAAAGGTGGGCAAATTGTCGGGCAACGCGCCAATCTGCAAACCATAGGCGGCCCACAACGTCAGCGGCGCAACCAGAACATAGGCCACCACCAGCATTAGAAGCGGGCGACATGTGGCGCGCCGCGCCGTGCGCCAATTCCACATTCCGCACTCCGCACTCCGCACTCCCAATTGGATCAGAATGATGAAGGCAAAGATGGGGACAAAAAGGCCGGCGGTGAATTTGGTGTTTTGCAGCAGGCCAAAGGCAGCGCCGGCAAGGAGGGCGCGCGCCCAAGACGGCCGCTGCCAAAAGCGCCACAACGTGTACCCGGCTAACAGCGCCGCGGCCGTCAGCCCAAAGTCCGTCGTCGCCAGGCGCATGTGCGCCAATATATTGGGGTCAAAGGCCAGCAGCGCCAGCGCCAGCAGCCCGACCCAACGGCGACCGGACATCTCCCATGCCCAGCGCCCGGCCATGGTCAGCAGCAGCAGCCCCAGGAAAATGGTCGGCAGCCGTCCCAAAAACAGCACGCGCCGCACGTCGTTGCCCATTTCCCACATAAACAACTCAGACGGCCGGTGAAATTGGGTTGTTTGCCAGCTTGGGTCGTCTACAGGCAGGCGCACCTGATCATCAGACGCCAGGAACATGGCATTGAGGACATTCAACCCCGCCGGGTGGCCGACGCGCATGTGGCGGTTATCGCCGCGCGCGTAGCCCAGGCCACGTGTCAGAAACCCTTGTTCATCAAATGTGGGGGATTTGTCGCGGATGCTGGTCAGGGACAGGGCAAACGAGAACAGGAGCACGGCCGTTGCCAACCAGGTTGCCCAGTGGCGGGGGAGGGGGAACGGCCGTGAGATCATAGAGGAAGACGTGAAACATGAGGCGTGAAACGTGAACGTTTTTTCTCACGCCTCACGTTTCACGTTTCACGTTTTATAGATATATAAAAAAGGGATTTGGGGTTTTCTCATAGCTTGTCAGAGGGCAAGCCAATCGTAAATCGCAAATCGCAAATCGTAAATCCTATAGTTAATCTAGGTAAGTAACCTTGAAATAATCATAGAGCCAGATCGAAGGTTTGTACTCATCCGTCGAGGCAAACACGCCGAAATAAGGGCCTGTACGCCACCATGCTTCATTATCGGTAAAGCTGCGCTTAAACTGGCCGTCAATATAAAGGCGCAGGTCATCATGCCGCACCTCAACCCGATACGTGTGCCATTCCTCGGCCGGGCCATTGGGGAAGACGTCAAACGCATTCGCTTCGGTATAGTCGCCTACCCGTTTCAGAGGGCTGCCACCACAATTGGGGCACCAGACCAGTTGATCCACATCTTCAAAGAGCAGCTTCAAGGGTCCATAGAAAATGTAATTGAAGTTATAGAAATGGTTAAAGCAGTTCGTCGTCTGATACAAATTAACGGGATCAGGGCAGCCGCCGCCATTCCAGTCGCCACCCAAAACCATGCCGCCAGAGACCAGGTTAGACGCATCGTGAACGCGGGAACGGTATTCAATGACGTAAGGCGGCGTTGGCGCGGCCACTAGCGGGCTGCCGAGCACCCAATCCCAACGGTCGGCGACAATGGCGACCAGATAACCGGCCTCGTTACCTGTACCGTAATAAATGTTGGTCTCTTCCAGATAGGTGGTACGGCGCATTGCCCAGCCGCTCGCCGGATTATCAAAATCATCGTGCCAGCCGCCGCGTACAATCACCACATCAGACCAGGTACCGTAAACGTTGCCAGCTTTGGCGCGGGCGCGGTAATAATAGATGTTATTTAACGAGGGGGCGTGGTTCGTAATGTCGCGGAAAACCTCGCTGCCCATGACAAAAGTCGTCGCCCCGTTAAAATCAGCGCTGCCTGCTTCTTGCAATTCGTAGGTAATGCCGCCACCCAGGTCATTCCAGGACACGCGCCAATGATTGCTGCTGTTGGGGCGCGTTGCCTGGACTGTGACAATGGGCAAGGGTTTGAATAGGGCCGGCAGGTAGAGGGTCGTCGGCGTGCGTGGGATAACGGTGGTGGTTGCCGAGCGCGTTAACAATGCGCCGTCGCTGCTAATTTCGGCTGTATTCACCAGCGTTGTATCGGGGGCAGCGTCATCGGCAATGTTTGCCCTAAATTGAATCTGTACCATTGCCCCAGCGGCTACCGCGCCATTCCAGGTAATGACGTTGCCATCTACCGCAAACGAGCCGCCGGTCGCCGTTAATGAGCCGGCGACATAGGAGAGGTTGGCCGGCAGCGTGTCGGTCATCATGACGGCCGGGGCATCAACCGCCCCACTGTTGCTGATTTGAATAGTGTAGAGCAGATCGCTGCCCGGTTCGGCCATGGCCAGGTCTACCCCTTTTGTCGAGCTGCTTAAATCCACCACGCCGGCGACAATCTCGGTCACAGCGAATGGAGAAAGGATATCACCATCGGCATTGACAACGGCCGTATTTGTGATCATCTCTCCCACCATAACCCCGTCGGCGATGGTGGCGCTGAAAAGAATCTGGACATACCCATTTGGCCCAATGGAGCCACTCCAGCTAATGATGTTGCCGGTCACGGAACCACTACCAAAGGCTTGCATTTGCACAGTGTCGTCAAATGAATCAGGCACATAGGTTAATGCGCCGGGCAGCGTGTCGGTCATAACCACGTTGTTAATGGCGGTGTTCCCACTGTTGCTGATGATCAGGGTGTAATCAAGCACGCTGCCGGCTATGGCCTGGGGTTGGGCAACTGTTTTGCTGGCATGGGGAATGCCCAGCAATGTCCTCTCGCCCTCTAGCTCGTTTTGTAGGGCGAATAAGGGGTGTACGGCCGTTGCCAGCATCACCAACGCTAATAACATAATTAACCAGAGGGCCATTGCCCGTTTTGTCGTGTCTATCATTGTTTATCCTAACCTCCGTTTTCTATATCCTGAGATGGTCTCATTTATCTACTAATTACCAATTACTGATCACCGATTACCGATTACCGATTACCGATTACCGATTACCGATTACCAAACCTATCTTACCCGCCCCCCTATGTTCAGTCAAAAGTGATGGGTGTTTGTAAGATGATGCTGTCCGCCTGACTGCCGTCTTGCCGCAGGCGACGGCCGTTATCCCGTTCATACAGCCCCACTTGCAGCGTCATGCGGCGGTCGGGCAAGGTCTCCGGTAGGGGCAGAATGTGGTATTGCACCACCACATCGCCCGGCTGCAAAGTGGACGGCGCGGCGTCGAAGCCGTCGTGCTGTGTCACGGTGGTCGTCCCATCCACTAACAAGTGGACGAAAGCGGCCAGATCGGGTGGCAAGGTCGCCTCCACCTGCCAGTACGTCACCAGGCGTAACGGCCGTCCCGCCACCGCCGCCAACACCTCATACCCCAACAGGGTCATCTGCCCGGCCAGCGTCACCTGCATGGGGTGAGCGGGGGCGGGTGGAACGTCGGGCAGGGCATAGACGGCAAAGGAGGGAACGGCGGCGCTGCGGAACAAGGGGCGGCGGTCAATGCCGGCGGCCGTCAGTAATTCTTCAGGCGGCGCGGCAAATTCGGGGATGTAGAGGCGGCCGTCGGTCACGCCATTCGGCAGCACAATGGCTCCAGCGACGGCCGTGCCCATTTGCACCCAACGCGCCCCGGCGTCGTAACCCAAATTGCGCCGGAACGAATCGGTGTCTATCGGCTCAAAAAAGCTGTCGGCCAACACCAGGCGCGGCGCGGGGTTTGCCTGCCAATGGCGCGCCATCTCCAGCAGCGTCGTCTGGTACTTCTGGCGCGTCTCCGGCTGCGCCGGCCAACGGACAAAGCCATCGCGCCAGGTCAGCCCCAGGTTGAGCAGCAGCAGCAAAGTCGCCAGCGCCCACAGCGCCCTGCGCCATTGACCTTTGCCCCACGTTTGCATGGCGTTGAGCGCCAGCCCCGGCAGCACGTACACCACCGGCATCGCCCCCACCAGGCGCACCGTGCTGGGCGCGTCCGGGGTGACGGCGCTGGGCAGCAGGGTGACGCCCAACCAGATGAGCAGCAGCGCGCAGGCTGGTTCGCGCCAGCGCCACAGCGCCAACAGCAGCCCCAGGTAGAAGAAGAGGGCGGTGAATGGGTCGAAAAACGGCCGTCCTGGTAACGAATACGTCCAGCGCGGATCGCCGGTGACGCTGAACACGCCCAGCGTCGCCAGGGTCGTGTCGAGGATGGGGCGAACGTCGCCATCACGCAAAGCGTCTAGTGGGCCGGAGAGTTGATCCACGCGCTGCTGCAAGCTGGGGTCATTGTGCAGCGTCCAGGCCAGCGGCAGGTAGCAGGCAAAGGCGACCAGGAACGTGACCAGGGCGGCGCGCCAATGGGGGGGGCGGTCCGCGCGCCGCCAGATGAACAGGTAAAGCGCCAGGCCGAGGGGGATGAGGAAGATGTAGCGGGCGGCGGTGTAGGTGTAGGTGCTGAGGCCAAAGAATAGTCCCGCCAACCAGGGGCGGCGCGGCCAATGCCAGAGGGCGAGCATGAGCAAAACAGGCTCGGCAATGGGGCGGATGCCGATGCGGCTGAAGATGATCGGCCACCAACTGATAGCGAGACCCAAACCGGCGACGACGGCCGTTACCTCCCCCAATTCCCGTTTCGCCCAGCGCATGGTCAAGGCCACCAGCAGCAAGCCCAAAATGACCGAGGGCAGGCGCGCCGCCAGCACGTTGTCGCCCAACAGCGGCCGGAACGGGACCGCCCAATAATGGTAGAGCGGCTCGTGCCCGTACCCTTCGCGGAAGAACAAGGCATGGTAGCCACCGCGAATAAAAGAAGCGATGTCGGCGTCGAGCACTTCATCTTGCGCCAGGCCGGGTGGCACGTCCTGTAAAACCACCAGGCGCAAAATGGCCGCCAGCAGCAGCACGGCCGTTGCCCACCCTAAAAAATGCCGCGTTGACGGCCGTTGTTGTGCGTTAGCGAACATCATAGATCAGAATAGAGTACCCCACCCGGTCATTCGGTTCACGGGCGCGAAACCAATGATAGACATACTTTTGCCCCACCGGGCGCGGAATTTCCCACAAGCTGCTGACGCTGATGGCGTAAATACCCGGTTCCGGATCATCTTCGTTAAAGGGGGATTGGCTCCACAATGACCAATAAGGGGGCAGCGGCATACCGGGCAGGGGTTCATGGATAAGACCATAGTACGACGGATCCGCCGTGCCAAACCAGCCCAACTTCACGCTGTCCACGTCATTGTCCGCCATCCACTGCTGCAAGCGGAGCAAATCCTGCCCCCAGTCTATGTTGCTGTCAATGAGCAGCCGCCACCCATTCTCCGGTCCGCCTGCCGCCCGGTTGAAGAAGCTGAGGTAATGGGGATGAATGAGGACGGCCGTGCCGATGTGCGCCAGCAGAAGAAGGGTGAACGGTAAGTGGCGAACGGTAAGCGGTAAGCGGTAAGCGGTGAACGGTAAGCGGTATTCTGCACTCCGCCGTGCCAGCCCGCTGATCAACACGTAGACAAACGGCAGCAGCGGCAGCAGGTGGCGGTAGCCGATATTCAGGGAACTCTGCGTGCTGAGGAGCAGGTACAGGGCGGCGGGAATGGCGAGGAAAAGGGCGCGGCGGCGAGTACGGCCGTTGCCCGACGCCGGTGATCGGTAGGAGGCTGTCTCTGGCGCACGCCGTTGCAAAACGGTATACGGCTTTTGGGGCATGGGGATTAGCAACAGCGTCAACGCCACCACCAACAGCGCCAACGTCAACAATGGCGTTTTCATCGCGAAGGCGATGGGGAAGTAGAGCGGAAACCCCGTGCTGGAAAATTGGCCGAGCAGGAAGGCATCGTAACGGCCGTCACCGGTCAAAAGTGCGATCTGCTCCACCCCGGCCCAAAACGTCGGCATTGGCCCGTTCACCCCATTCAAACCCGCCAGCCACTCTGACTGAAAATGAAAGGCGCGCCACTCAAAGCCAAAAAGCGCCCACACCACCCCGACGGAGATGATCCCGGCCAGCAAAAAATGAAGCAGCCGCCGCCCGGCTGCGCGCGCCGCCCGACGGTCTGACCGTCGCTCTCCAGCCCCATACAACGGCAGCAGCGCCAGCGCCCCCCAAATGGGCACAAACGCCAGCGCCGACAACTTGCTGCCAAAGGCCAGCCCCATGCCCAGCCCGGCCAGCAGAATTTTGGGTAATCGGTGGTCGGTGAACGGTGATCGGTGATCGGTAATCGGTAATCGGTAATCGGTAATCCACATCCGCCACAGCAGCCACGTCGCCAGCAGCACAAAGGTCGTCCCGCCCAGGTCGGTGGTGATGTAACGGCCGTGCGCCAACACATTCGGGTCAAACAACAGCAGCACAAAGGCGACCGGGGCCGACGGCCGTCCCCACAACGCCCCCGCCAGCCGATACCCCACCAGCGCCAGCCCCAACGTCAAAAAAACAATCGGCAGCCGCCCCAGGAAGATCATCCGCGTCACGTCAGCGTTATAATGCCACAAAAACTGCTCGGCAAAGTTGTACCAATACACATCTGGCGGCTGCCGCTCCCAGCTTGGGTGGTCCGTCGGCAGGCGCAGTTCCGGCAGCAGCAGCGCCACCGGCAGCCCGCTCAGCGCATTCGTCAGAGGGGGGTGTTCCAGGCTGAGGCGCGGATCGGCCGTGCGCACAAACGCCACCCCCCGCGCCAGGTGATTTTGCTCATCCATCGTCGGGCTGTCATCCACCATGCTGTCCAGCGCCAGCCAGAAAAACAGCCAGATCGCCAGGATAAGCAGCCCATTGCGTCGCCATGTTTGCATAACAGCGAGATTATAAGACAGAACAGTCCGGTTAGCAGAACAATTGGAGAAAGTCAGGCCATCGTAGACATTCAGCCCCCCCTTCGTTACAATCCTGTCAATGAAACCCATCAACTTGTACGATTTGGACAAAGAAGCCCTCATCGCTTTGCTCGCGGAATGGGGCTATGGCCGTTTCCATGCCGCCCTGCTTTGGGAAAACCTGTACCGCCGCCACCTGACGGCCGTCACCGACATGACCGACCTGCGCCCCGACCTGCGCCAACGGTTGCAGGCGCAGACCACGTTGAGCGTTCCCGCCATCGCCGCCGTGAACGACAGCAGCGACGGCCGTACCCGCAAATACCTGCTGCAACTGGCCGACGGGCAAACCATCGAAACCGTCCTCATGGACTTTGAGGGGCGCGAAGGCGCGGGCGACGGGCGGCCGTCGCCGCGCGCCACCGCCTGCATCAGCACCCAGGTCGGTTGCGCCATGGGCTGCGTCTTTTGCGCCACCGGGCAGATGGGCTTCACGCGCCATCTCACCCCAGGGGAGATCGTCGTCCAGGCGCTGCACGTGCAGCGCGTGCTGGCCGGCCGCGGCGAGAGCTTGCGCAACATGGTCCTCATGGGTATGGGCGAACCGCTGCACAATTACGACCACACCATGGCCGCCCTCGCCATCCTCACCGACCACAAAGGGCTGGCCGTCGCCCCCAAACACATCACCCTGAGTACGGTTGGCGTTGTGCCCGGTATCAGGCGGCTGGCGGATGAGCAACGGCCGTATCGCCTGGCCGTCAGTCTGCACGGGGCCACCGACGCCGAACGGCAGGCGCTCGTCCCCCCGGCTAAACGGTGGCCGCTGGCCGAGTTAATGGACGCCTGCCGCTACTATGTCACCCAACGCAAACGGCGCATATTCTTTGAATGGACGCTCATCGCCGGGCAAAACGACACGCCACAGCAGGCCCACGCCCTGGGGCAGCTTCTCCACGGGATGGCCGCGCATGTCAACCTGATCCCGCTCAACCCCACGGTCGGGTACGATGGCACGCCCACCGGGGCGACGGCCGCGCGCCGCTTTCAGCAAATTTTGGCCGACTATGGCCTACCCAGCACGGTGCGCCAACGCCGCGGCATAGACATCGCTGCCGGCTGCGGCCAGCTCAAAGCCGCCAGGAACGATGACGCAAGAAACAACGGAATTTGGCAACGAATCGAAAAGCCAAAAGCCTGATCCGCAAATCCTGCAAATCCGTGTTCTACACAAGCAACGCCAGCGCTGCCACCACCACGGCCGCCAGGCAGCCCATCGCCGTCCCAAAAAGCAATACCGCCCACCACAACCCCTGGTTTTTACGCGCCAACAGCGCCGCAAATGCCCTTTCCAGGTCATCCGGGTCATTGAGGGTGGCGGCAGTGGGCCGGGGTATAACCACACTGAGCGCCGCCGCCAGCGCCAACAGCAGCGCCGTCACCCCCACGCCGCCCAGCCATTGCACCCCCGACCAGCCCATGTGCGCCGGGAGGGGCGTTTCCGTCAGCGCCAGCAGTCCCAACAGCAGCCCCAACAGCGTCGTGCAGAGAGTGATGATCTGCCGCGCCGCCTCCTCCAGATTGTCCACCGCTTTCGTCTGCTGCGTGGTGAACCAGGCATAGAGCGCCGCCTGCTGCTGGTTCTCCGCTTCCGTCGGCAGCGCGGGATATGGGTTCGGGTTACTCATGGTCAAACCACTCCGCGGGCGCGTTGACGATGACCCACTTGTTGCAGTTGGGGCAGGTGATGCGCCGTTTTACCGTTTTGTCGCCCTTGTAGATCACAATTTTTTGCGACAGCAGGGCGCTGGTCGGTTGATCCCATTTGTGACTGCAATGGGAACAAGTCAATTCTACTTTTTCTGGTCTTTCTGTTTGCGTCATAGTTTCTCTCTTTAGGCGGACAGGGCCATCATATCGGTCAGCCATTTCTCGTAACCGGTGGTGTACCTCTCGGCCTGGTCACGGATGATTGGCCGACCGGTTTCCCCTTCCATCCGTTCCAATATGGGAATTAACTCGTTGGCGCGGTGGTGTTCTTTTTGCCGCTCGATATACCGAATGATATAAGGTAGCCGCTTACCGTCAACCGTAAATGCGCCGTACCCATCTTGCCAATAAAGCGTCGTGTCTCCACCATACTCTTGGTTGAATCGAGTGGAGGTTACCCCTTTAACTTGGCCGATAAAAGTGGAAACCGCAATTTTGGCCGGGATAGCTGCCGCCATATGGACGTGATCTTCTACGCCGTTTAGGGCATACACGGTTCCTCCCAGGCCGATAGCTTTTGTGCGCATGTAATTGTGGATAATTGGCTCGATTGTCGGCGTAATCAAGGACGCGCGGTTCTTAGTAGCCCAAACTAGATGATAGAAAAGCTGTGTATAAGGCATTTTGCGATCTCCTTTTTTGGCTGCTGCGGCCCTATGGCCTGGCTCAACTGACTGGCCGGCCGACCAACCAATTCAGCCCCGTTCACGGGGCGTTGTTAACTAGCCCGGCCGTTCACGGCCAGG
>JACSRF010000050.1 GCA_014879875.1 Anaerolinea sp. | reverse complement strand
TTCTTTTGTTGGACAGCAAGCTCACGAATTTGGTCGCCGTCAAAGATTGGTTTGGCTTCGATGGTTTCTAAACTGAGTGCCCCGTTGACGCGCCGCAAGTTCTTCAGGCTTTGGGCGATGCGGTCTTGTAGGCGCAGATTTTCAGTTAGGCCGGGAACGGCCGTTATCTCCTCAGACACAGCGTCATCCCCATCTAACCAGGCGGCCACCCTGTTATAGGAGAGCCGGGCATGATTTTGTACGCGCGCCCGATAGATATCTGAGCCTTGCAAGGAGCCATTGGCGCCGATTACCATTTCTACGACAACGGCCAGACGCTCCTCATTGAAATTCAGGGAAGTGAAATCGGTGGAGAGCTTTTCCGGCAGCATCGAGAAGATTTGAGCGGCCGTATAGACCGAGGTTGTGTTGTGGCGGGCATGTTGGTCAATGGCTGAGCCATCTTTAACCAGCGCATCCACATCGGCCACGGCCACCAGAATCCTGACTTTGTTTTCGGGCAGAGATTCGGCAAACGTAAGCTGATCCAGGTCGCGGGAGTCATCGTTGTCAATGGAAACCCACAGCAGATCCGTCAGATCACGTATGCCAGAAGCCGCTGCGGCTGGCTTGCTGTTTAGACTGGCGGGGGCTTGAATCTTGTCCAGTTCGGCAAGCACTGTGGCCGAAAAGTCGGGCAGCAAGCCTCTCTCCAGCATCGCTTTATGGGCAATGCGCTCCAGGATTTCCCGGTGTTGTTGATCGTTGTGTTGGGATTGGGACATTAGGATTTCTCCAGTTTAATCGAGAAGAGACTCCTTCAAAAGAATGCTTATCTGTGCCACGGCGCTTCGGGAACGCCGTGTAAAAAGGCCACAAAAACCAATTCTTCCACCTCGGCGCGAATGGCGTGCGGCTCGCCAGTGTCCAAAACTAACAGAGTCCCGGGGCCAAAACGTTGTTCTTGCCCATCACCCCCGGAAAATAGCCCAGCCCCTTTGAGGACCACGATGTAGACAGGCGAGCTTGGGGCTGTATGCTCTTGAACTGATTGGCCGGGTTTGAGCGTGAACCGCAGGATACGGCCGTTTTCGTCAATGAAAAGTGGTTCAGCATGGGCATCTTTATCGTGGAAAATCAGGTTGTCGTGCAAGGGGATAGCTTGCATGAAAAATACTCCTTTTGCTTACTGGACTCTGGCGTTTTTTAGTAGGGGCAGGTTTGAAACCTGCCGATGTGGGCCATATAGGCGCCGCCGCCCGTGTCCGTTGTGGTGGCGGCAATAGAATCAACTGTTGGGTCGCTTTACACCGCTCTGAGTTGAGGTAGCTTGATTAAAAATGAACCACGCACAGTTTGGTTTTCAATATCGACAAAAAATTGTCGCTAGAGGCTGGTTAGCGCCTAAAGGCGGCTTAATCCCAATAGGGGGCAACGCCGTAATGGTCGTAAACAGTACGACCCCATTCATGGTCAGCCATATTCGGCCAATCATCTTTGTCAAATCCAGGCGCGTTTTCTAACTGCTCTTTGTTTATGTTCAAGTAAAAACATTTCTCTTCGGTGTTCAAGACAAGGGCAGACCAGGGGATAGCAAACAGTTTGTTGCCCATACCCAGAAAACCGCCGAAAGTGATAACGCCATAGGAAATACGGCCGTCACTCACATCTAGCATGATATCTTCAAGCCGGCCCAGGTCTTCCCCGGCCGAATTCTTAATGTCATCACCAATGATGGTAGTTGCTGATAAAACTTTTGTATTCATATCGTTTCTCCTTGCAAAACTATTTTTGGCGTAGTTCATTTTTAATCAAGCTACCTTAGTTCATGTCTTCGACTCCCGTCATTGAAACAAAAGCGCCAAGCGGAGTGAGACTGAACGCTTACCTTGCATTTACCTTCTCCAAGTTTTTAAGTGCAGGACCATGAATAACCGTGCCATCCAGGGCAAAGCGCGATCCGTGACACGGACAATCCCAGCTCTTTTCCGCCGAATTCCACTGAACAAAACAACCCATATGGGTGCAGGCTGGTGACAAAGCACTGAGGTTCCCATCTTCTGCCATATAAACGGCCGCTGCTCCGTCTTCTGTGTTTACAATCTTGCCTTCCCCCGGCTCCACGGTATCGGTCACTGCTAAACGATCTCCCACAAAATGTTTAGCCACTTGCGCCGACTGTTTGGCAAATTCGGGCACGCTCTTCAGATTAATGCGGTTCGGGTCGTAAACCTCAGCCCAAGGATTTTCCCGTTCCAATATCAGATCGCGCAGGAGCATTCCTGCAACCATGCTGTTTGTCATGCCCCAGCCACCAAAACCGGCAGCCACGTAAACATGGTGCGAGGTGGGTGAGTAACGGCCAACATACGGCAGCCGATCCAGGCTTTGATTGTCCTGTGTAGACCAGCGATACACGATAGATTTCACATTGAAATGTTCACGCGCCCACTGCTCAACCCGTTGGTAACGTTCTATCGTATCGTCAACCTGTCCAGGGATATGCCCTTCACCACCCACTAATAGAAATTCGCCGTCTGCTCCTGAATGATTGCGCATTGTATGGGATGAATCGGTGGTGATAAACATGCCCTGCGGTACTGGTTCTGCCAGACGGGCGGCCAAAACATAGGAACGATGTGGTTTCAGCCGGGTGGCATATAGAACTTTGTCATTAAACGGGAAGTG
>JACSRF010000477.1 GCA_014879875.1 Anaerolinea sp. | reverse complement strand
ATGATGCAACCCGATGTTCTGCCATCGGTACTCTAGTGGAGCGTGCGTCGCTGGTAACGGCGGGGTGCGTGCGTTGCTCGGCAACGCCGCCTCCATGACAATGCGTCCTCATCCCGCAAGGGAGGTCACGAAAGCGCGGTTTGGCTGTTGGAGTTGCTGGGAATGACAGGCGGTTTGGAAGGGGAACGGCCGTTCGCCTTTTTACTGTTTTCTCGTGGCGTAGGTTTTGGTGGGAAACGGCCGTTTACTTCATCGTCAATTTCTGGAATTTGTGAGTCTGGCTGCCGTTTAGTCAAAGCGGCGCAAAGTTGAGGCCGGTTGACCGACCAGGTTGTACGTTGCGAAAAGAAGTTGGTGGGTGGGAACGGCCGTTCACTCTTTTACTGTTTTGTCGTGGTGCAGGTTTTGGTGGGGAACGGCCGTCTGGCAAAACAAAAGTGGTGGAAGGGAAACGCCACAGGCTGTAGTAGGTTTTGCGGAATGAAGAGATGTGGCCCACCTGCTGCGCCAGGGAGGGCCGGCCGCCGCCCAACCCATCTGCCCTTCACCATTCTCGGCGATGGCAGCTTCTACAACAGCGAAGCCACAAAAAGCCGCACGCCCAATTCACGCTTCATGCCCTGTCCTTTGCAGTAAGATGCAGAT
This sequence comes from Anaerolinea sp., assembly GCA_014879875.1. Taxonomy (GTDB): domain Bacteria; phylum Chloroflexota; class Anaerolineae; order Promineifilales; family Promineifilaceae; genus JACSRF01. The sequence continues at coordinate 14,002 of JACSRF010000477.1, read as the reverse complement.
ACACATGGCTTTCACCGGGGGTTAACTGAGGCTTCTGCATAGAACCTAACCTGGACAAGCCAGAAAAGAATTTAACGCAAAGGCACAAAGAGACAAAGAAACAAATGAACTTAAAGGATGTCAAAAATATGATGTTGATTTAATGGCTTCTATAGCTTCTGGCGGCCGACTCCAGATGGAGAAATTGCACCCGGGGAAAAGATACGCGGACAAGTAGGTTTCCAAGTTCCTGAAGAGGCAACAGGTCTTGTTTTCGTGTTTGATGCAGATGTATTTGGGTACGGTAAGGTGCATGTAGCTTTACCATAGTGGACATCTGTCGCTCACTGTTGCTCCTCATGGTATCATAAACAGGAGGAGCAACTTTGCTTCTCAGCAAAATGGAAGTTATTTCAAAGGCAAATCATATTCCAAACGAGGTTGTTTGCAATGATTCAAATTACAGAAAACCGATATATTGTCAGGAATGACAAGATTCTGAGCGGCGAACCAATTATTAAAGGCACACGTACACCAGTGCGGGCAATTGTGGAAACATGGCGGCAAGGCGTTTTTCCAGAGGAAATACCCAACTTGTTACCACATTTAACATTAGCACAAGTATTTGATGCGTTAAGTTACTACAGTGAAAATCAGGAAGAAATCAACGAATATATTCAACGCAACCGTATTCCAGACGATCTAATTGACCCACTGGTGAGGGACATGTGAATGGGCTTTTCATTGAACTCTACCTTGATGAAGATGTCCATGTGATAATCGCAGATTTACTGCAAGGACGTGGTTTCTCAGCTACGACTGCTCGTGACGCGGGGCAGCTTGAAAAAAGCGACGAAGAACAATTAGCCTACGCAGTCAGCCAGCGGAAGACGTTACTCACCCATAATCGCCACGATTTTGAAGCCCTTGCCCGTGAATATGCCAGTGCGGGAAAAACTCATTACGGCATCATTTTAGCTGTGCGTCATTCACCTTATGAAGTTGTACGGCGACTTATGCGGTTTCTCAATCATGTCACTGCCGATGAAATGCAAAATCAGGTTCGCTACATCTGATCGTCTTGTAGCCGCGTGCTAAGCTATAGACTTTCAGATAATGTTTTGGTTTGTAGTAACTGCTTTAGCGGTGCATTGAACGACTAAAGTCGTTACTACAAACTCCAAATGTTTTTCTGAACATCTATAGCGTTAGGGCGGGCCGCTATCCAGTCATTTTTGCAGGTTTTTGGTCGTAGTTCTTTTCCAAAATGGTGGTCGGTTCCCGTGGTGCAGGTTTGGCGAGGTTTTGGGGAGTGGCAAAAGATTTGGAATGGAAACGGCCGTTCGCCTTTTTATTATTTTCTCGTGGCGTAGGTTTTGGTGGGAAACGGCCGTTTTGGATAGCAAACGTAGTGGAAGGGAAACGGCCGTTTTGCTCGCAAACTTTTGGGCAATAGCAACCGCCCTATCCGGCCAAGTCAGTCGGCTTCGGCGTAGGTTTTAACAATTTTACTCTGGCAGCAAGGTCAGCGTCAGGCGGGCTGCCCGCCTGACACTGGTTCCTGAGAACGTACCCGCTTATTGAGACAAAATCTCCTTTATTGACCGGGTATGTTCTCTGGTGGGGGAATGCCCCGCCAGGCATGGGAGGTTGCAGCCGACGCTGGCGCGAAGCCTCGGACGGCTTGTGCTCTGGGTGCGGTTGAGGTTTTGGACGACCGCGCCAGCGCGGCTGAACCGGTCGTTAGGACGGCATCTTCTCATCATTACTCGTTTTGAAAGCCAGCAAGATGATCGCCACATCGAAAGTGCTATAATTCAGTTATGATACAAACTGATTTTTTTGAACGCAGAGGGAAAATTAACGAGCTAGATCGCAGTTTTGATCTGGATTTTTGGCAAGCACAGTCTTCAGAAGCTCGTTTTAATGCGTCTTGGGAACTAATCGTTCATTATGTCAAGGTTAAAGGTTTAGATGTTCGTCAACTCCGACTTCAGCGATCTCTTGAGTCTTTTCAAAGACAACGGAGTTAAATATCTGGTCATTGGCGGCTATGCAATCATTCAGCATGCTGAACCTCGTTTTACCAAAGACCTCGATTTGTGGATAAGCACTGACATAGAAAATGCCGCAGCAGTGTATAAATCGCTCCGTGAGTTTGGCGCTCCACTGGAAGGGTTAACAGAATCGGATTTTGCTGAAGAAGGATATTTTTATCAAATGGGCGTCCCTCCAGTACGAGTAGATGTGTTAATGGGAATACCAGGTTTGAAATTTGCGGAAGCCTGGGAAAGGAGGGTCGAAGTGAGGTTTGAAGATCTTCCCGTAGCGTTTATCTCTCGCCAGGATCTTATTACTGCCAAGCGTGCCTCTGGTCGTCCACAGGACTTAATTGATGCTGATTTATTGGCGCAGGTCAAAGACGATTGATCAGGACTGCTTTAAGTCCATACAAGCGTCCTAACAACCCATCCAGGTGACGCTGGCGCGAGTCCTCGGAAGGCTGGCGCTCTGGCTGCGGTTGAGGCTCTAGGTGACAGCGCCAACGCACCTGATGGCGGCGTTCGGCAGAGGAGGATATCGAGAATGACCGATGCAATATCTGATTGTCTTGCTGCTCATCCACGTGCCAACCTCATTCAGGTACCTACGATTATCCACAAGCTGCCACGGTTGTCATCCCGTCTTGGTCGCGAAATCTATGTCCTGCGTGATGATCTGACCGGATTCGGCTTGGGCGGAAACAAGACCCGGAAGGTAGACTTCCTGCTGGGAGATGCGCTTGCCAAGCGAGCAACCACGGTGGCCACCATGAAGGCCACGAGCTTTAGTCGAAACGCCGCCGCGGGGGCCGCTGCTAGCGGGCTCGACCTCCACGTGGTCCTGCCTGGTAGCGAATCCGACCAGAATCCGCTGAGCCAATCGGTCTTCAACAAATGGGGCGCCCGTCTCCACTTTGAAGCCAACGGGACTGAGGCCTTGGCTGACCATCTGGACTCCTTGGTGGCGTCCTTGAGGAGCAAAGGAGAGGTCGTCTATGTGCTTCACCCTGGAGGAAGCGACGCCGTTGGAGCGCTCAGCTATGTTCGTGTTCTGGACGATCTCTGCGCTTTCTCGGCTCGAACCGGCGTCCACTTCTCGCACGTCATGCACTCCACAAGCTCCGCAGGAACACAGGCAGGACTCGTTGTGGGGCAGTGTATTGCCGACTACGACACTCGAGTGGTGGGAGTCAGCGCCTCCAGAAGCGCGTCCGACCAATCGAAGCTCGTTCGCGAGCTAGCACAGTCAACGGCGAAGTTGCTGGATCGCCCGATCGACCTAAGCAGGGTCATCGTTGATGACGGCTTTGTTGGTCCGGGCTACGCCAAAGCTTCAAGAGAAGGCGAGATGGCGGCGCAGACTTTCGCAGAACTAGAAGGGATCCTATTGGATCCCGTGTACACGGGGAAGGCGGCCGCGGCGCTCATTGACTACATAGAGAACGACAGATTGGGTGAAGGTCCCATATGTTTCATCCACACTGGTGGAAACGCAGGTGTGTACTATTAGCAGGCCACCATACTAATCTGCCGAACACATCGCTCCAGCGGACTGCCTCCGGTCGTCCGCTGAGTTCAACCGTTAGGCGCACAGAAGCGTCAGAGCGATCGAGGAGGATTCGTGATGAGAGATGTATCGCAAAAGATGGGTGTCAAAACGGGAATGCGAGCATTCTTTGTGAATGCCCCGCAGTCCGCGCTGGAGGCTATAAACCTGCCAAGCCTTGAGATCGGTTCTGAACTCCAAGGGGAGTTCGACTACCTTCATTTCTTTACGACAACTCAGGCCGAGATGGACGCCATATTTCCTAAACTCAAACTTCATCTTAAGCCAAAGGGAATGCTCTGGGTTTCGTGGCCAAAGAAAAGACAACTCAATACTGATCTCGTCCTAGACAGAGTTATTAACATCGCTTACAGCTATGGACTCGTGGAAAGCATTTGTCTGAGTGTGGACTCTACTTGGTCTGGTCTTAAATTTACGCACCCCAAAATAGGCAAGGTCTATCACAATAGCCACGGACAACTTCCCAAGTGAGAGGTATCCATGAAATCTTTTCAAGATGGGTCTGTTGTTCATTATCAATGCCCCATGATCGCGGGGCGCACATACCCCAAAGCAGAAACAAGTTGTTGTTTCTGAGAAAGTGAGTCAACAACCAACTGAGGAGAAATCAGATGAAGAAATTGGTTGAAATACGTTCCTATAACTTGAAGGAAGGAAGCCGAAACGAGTTTCATCGTTTGGTTTTGGAGAAATCATTACCCTTGCTGAAACAATGGCGTGTGGATGTGGTTGCATTCGGACCATCTCCACACGATAGCACATCCTACTACCTCATTCGCGCTTATGATAATCTGGCAGAACGCCAATCAAGCCAAGACGCCTTTTATAGTAGTTTGGACTGGCGGCAAGGCCCACGAGAATCTATTGTGTCATTAATTGAGAGTGACACCTCAATTGTGATTGAAATGGAATCTTCAGTGGTCGATGTGCTTCGGCAAGGTATCTAGTTCGCTAACAATGGAGTACAGGCACTGGTTTTGTTGTGAGACGTAAAGTGTATCTCTATCGTCAAACGCCGCCTAACAAAGCGTGCAGCCGACTGGTGGGATTTGTCCCGACTTGCAGGCATTTTTCTGGCTTCGGGGTTTTTCTGTCCCCAAGCCGAATCCCAGCCCGCCCACTAGCGGCTAACGCAAACCGTTAGGGCGGGCTTGCCATCCAGGTGGTTTTTAAGGTTGGTTTTCGCTGCCGCTGTCAAAAGCGTGATAATTTTTGCTCAAACAAGCTGGTCAAGTTTTTTGGGAATGACGGAGAAGTTGAAGGGCAACGGCCGTTCACTCTTTTACTGTTTTGTCGTAGCGTAGGTTTTGGTGGAAAACGGCCGTTTACTTCACAGTCAATAAGGCAGCTTTCGCAAAGAAGACTGGGTGCAACAAATTGTCGTCCAGCGCGGCAAACAGTGACCGGTCTTCTCACCGCGTGTAAGTTAATTAATTCTCGTTCCTTATTGGGAAACCTGCCGCCCCCCTTTCAGGTTATCTTGTAAGGTTGCCAATTCTTCCCAGGCGCCGGCAGCGGCCAGGTTTGCCTGCTGCGCCCAGGTGATCGAATCGGCTAATTGGAAGCGTGGCCCGGCATCGGCCAGGATTTGGTCTACTTGCGCTGCGTCGGCCGCGGCCAATTGGGCAAAGGTGAGAATCCCGGCGTTGTGCAAAAGTTCAGAGATTTTAGGGCCAATGCCTTCGATTTTGGTCAGGTCGTCGGGTGCGACGGGTGTGGCGGGTTCGGGCACGGCCGTTGGCTCTGGACTGGTGACAACGGCCGTATGCTGTTCCGGTTCCATGTGTACGGCCGTTGCCATCTGCCGTGTCTCTGTGATGGGGGCGGCCGCATTTGCCTCATGGATATTGAGGATGCGCTTGTCGCGGCTTAAATCTTCACCTTCGATCCGCTGCCACCACTGCCAAAACACAACCAGTAAGATGATGGCAAGGACGATCAAAAGCAGCGTCACCAGGATGTTCCCGGATTCTCGTTGTGGCAACTGTGTCATCAGGATAGTTTGCCAGGGAATGTTGGCTGTCAGGACGGCCGTTATGGGGTTCATCGTTTCTTTTTCTCCTGTTTCTCCATACCGATCAAAAATGAGGACAAGTTAAGTTTAGCGTGTCTTGGTTTCTCAGCCAAGCAAAACGGTTATCTATTCAAGCAAAACGGTTATCTATTGAACTTCTCTCCGGTTCTACCATATAATTCGCTTACTATGAGCTACCCTGAACGAATTGCCTCCCAATTACAGTTACGGCCGTTGCCCGTGAACGCTGCTGTTGACCTTCTGGATAGTGGTAACACCATCCCCTTTATTGCCCGCTATCGCCAGGAAGCCACCGGCAGCCTGGATGAAGAGCAACTGCGCCAGATACAAGAGCTGCTGGGCAAGCTGCGGGCGCTGGACGAACGGCGTCAGACCATCGTGACCACCATTAATGAGCAGGGTAAGTTGACGCCGGAACTACGCCAACAACTGCTGGCGGCGGCCACATTGACGGAGTTGGAAGACCTGTACCAGCCTTACAAACCGAAGCGGAAAACGCGCGCCAGCATGGCGCGCGAAAAAGGGCTGGAACCGTTGGCGCAGCTCATTTTGCAGCAGTTACAGACGCGGCAAACAGTGGAGGAAATAGCCGCCCCATTTGTGACGGAAGAAGTCCCGACTATTGAGGAAGCGTTGGCCGGCGCGCGCGACATTGTAGCCGAAATGATCAGCGATCAGGCACAAATCCGGCAGCGGGTGCGTGAAAAGGCGCGGCAATGGGGGCTGCTGCGCGCCGAAAAAATTGAAGAAGCGGCCGACGAACGCGCTGTGTACCAGCTCTATTATGATTTTCAGATGCGCGTTGAACGGGTACGGCCGCATCAAATCCTGGCAATCAACCGTGGCGAAGCAGAAAAAGTGCTGCGCGTCCATGTGGATGTGGCCGAAAAGGATTGGCTGTTGTCCATGCGTAGTGTGGTGCGTCCCGATGCGCGCAGCCCGCTGTCCGGGCAGTTGCAAGACGCCATGAATGACGCTGCGCAGCGGTTGTTGTTGCCGGCCATTGAGCGTGACGTGCGCCGCGCCTTCTCAGAAACGGCCGAGACCCACGCCATTGCTGTCTTTGCCGAAAACTTGCGCAACTTGCTGCGCCAACCCCCACTGATCGGTCATACGGTGTTGGCGTTAGACCCTGGCTTTCGCACCGGCTGCAAAGTCGCTGTCGTAGACGTCACCGGTAAAGTCTTGGAAACCGGCGTCATTTATCCCCATCCACCGCAAAACCGGCGCGAGGAATCATTGAAGCAGTTGGCCTTGTGGGTGAAACGCCACCACGTCACGCTGATCGCCATTGGCAATGGCACGGCTTCGCGCGAGACAGAGCAGTTGGCGGCGGAATTGACGCGCAGCCTCGATTTTCTGCATTACCTGATTGTGGATGAAGCGGGGGCCAGCGTTTACAGCGCCAGCAAATTGGCAAAGGCGGAACTGCCGGACCTGGACGTGACGCTGCGCGGCGCGGTCTCCATTGCCCGCCGCGTGCAAGACCCGCTGGCCGAATTGGTGAAAATTGACCCGAAGTCAATTGGCGTTGGCTTATACCAGCATGACGTGAACCAGAAACAGCTTTCCGAGGCGTTGACCGGCGTCGTGGAAACGGTAGTCAATCGCGTTGGCGTGGACGTGAATACGGCGTCGCCGGCGCTGTTGACTTACGTTTCTGGCATTGGCCCGAAATTGGCGGAGAAGATTGTGGCGCAGCGGGAGAAACACGGCCGTTTTCCCAACCGCCAGGCGCTCCTTGCTGTCAATGGCCTGGGCAGCAAGGCGTTTGAACAGTGCGCCGGTTTTTTGCGCATCCGCGATGGCGACAATCCGTTGGACGCCAGCGCCATTCACCCGGAGAGCTATGAAGTGGCGACGGCCGTTTTGCGCGCTGCCGGTGTGCCCCTGACAGCGCCACCGGCGGAACGAGAACCCGCCCTGGCTGCCTTGCGGCAAAAATATTTCCTGTCGCAGTTAGCCGCCGAATTGAACACCGGCGTGCCCACCCTGACTGACATTTTTGACCAATTAGCCCGCCCCGGCCGTGATCCACGTGAAGACTTGCCCCTGCCCATGCTGCGCAGCGACGTCTTATCCATGACGGATTTGCTGCCTGGGATGCGCCTGAATGGCACGGTGCGCAACGTGGTGGATTTTGGCGCATTTATTGACATTGGCGTGAAACAAGATGGTCTGCTGCACCGCAGCCAGATGCCGCGCAATGCCCAGGTTGGCGTGGGCGATGTGGTCGAAGTGACTATCTTAAAGGTAGATGTTGAGCGCAAACGGATTGGCCTGGGCTGGCCGGATTAATGGATGGCTGTCGCTACGTTTCGCTTTTACGGTGATTTGCATGACTTCTTGCCGGTGGAGAAGCGGGAAGCTGCTTTTGTGTACCTTTTCACCGAGCCGCAATCCGTCAAGCATTTGATTGAAGCGACCGGCGTGCCGCACACGGAGGTTGAGATGATCCTGGCGAATGGCGCGTCGGTTGGTTTTGGCTATATGGTGCAGGATGGGGATGACGTTGCCGTTTATCCGCCGCTGGCGCTGCCGGATGTCACTGCGCCTGTGCCTTTGCGCCCGCCACCCCTGCGCCCGGCCCGTTTCATCCTCGACATTCACCTGGGGCAGTTAGCGCGCTATTTGCGCCTGCTCGGTTTTGATACGCTTTATCCCGACCATAACCACAATGATGAAGAACTGGCGCAGTTTGCCCATGATGATAACCGCATTTTGCTCACCCGCGACCGGGGCTTGTTGAAACGGAGCATGGTGACGTATGGCTACTGTTTGCGCTCGTCGGATTCATGGGTGCAGTTAACGACCGTTCTCCACCGCTACCACCTCTTTGACGATATCCAGGACACCCCGCGCTGCCTGCGCTGCAATGGCGTGCTGCGCCCCGTACCCAAAGCAGAAATTTTGCACCGCCTGCAACCGAAAACGCAACAATATTACGACACATTCCACCTCTGTACTGCCTGCGACCAGATCTATTGGCAGGGTTCCCATTATCCGGCCATTCATCGCCTGGTCACGGAAGTACGGCAGGCCAGAAGGTAATGATTCAGGTCATCAGGCTTGGTAATCATTGGATAAAAAAACGCCGCCACAAGCGGCGTTTTTTAAGTTGATTGATCGCACCTGCGAATCATCTCGGCGGTTTGTTTCCAGCCAGCGCACGACAAAATCCACCAACGGCCGTTGCCACATTCCGAGGAATCCGTGCATTCTGCACATTCTGTCCAATACGAACAAAAATTTGGATCTACTGAGACTCATTTAACGGTGCAATCAGTTCTGCCAGAGGAAGCTGAAGGAGTCCAGTACCGTATCATACAGAATTTGCATTTCGGCATAGGCGGCCGCGTCCGGGTCGTCGGGGATGAAGGTGAGGGTGACCAAACGGCCGTCATGCACCATCACCACCTGCCGGCTCAAATCCTGCCCCGGAACCTGATCGAACTGGTTGGCGGGCACGCCGTCGAGCATGGGGCCAAACGTCCACATGGGGCTGGTTCCCATCATGGTTTCGATTTCCGCCGCTTTGTCGGTGGTGATATCGTTCAGGGAACGGCCGTTGGCATCTTCCACCGTGATAAACAGCCGGGCATGGGCCGAATCCATCAGTGAGTCTACGTACACGGCCGTTTCCGCCCCGCCGTTATCCGTTGTCAGGCTGTCATCTACCGCGTACCCATCGGGCAGCAGCAGGCAAAAACCATCTTCGACATTGGTAAAGAGGGTTGTGCCGACCACCGCTTCCGGGCATTCCGGCCCGGCCAGCAGCGGCGCTTCCGGCTCAATACCAATGAACTGGAAGGTCTCCGTCATCATCTGGTAAAGGGCTTCCGCTTGCTCACCGACCGGGCCGTACTCCTCGCCGATGCGGGCTACCATGATGTCTACGAGACGGCCGTCGTGCATGGCAATGACGCGCCGGTTGATGTCCTGACCGGGCAGGTTGTCCAGCACTATGGCCTGTTCCCCGCCCAGGTCAATGGTTAAAAACGACATGGCGGCTAATTTCGCATCGGACGGGTAATCGGGGACGATTTCTTGGATGGTACGGCCGTCTATCGCTTCCAGGCGAACGGTTGCAAACGGCGCTTCCGTGTTGAGCAACGAACGCACGTAAAGCGTCAAAGAACCATCCTCACCCTGGAAAACGTCATAGTTGTCCGGGTAGAGGAAGCAGATGCCCTGCGCGGTGTATATCAGTTGGTGTGCGCCGGGAACCGCTTCGGCACAGTTGGCGACCGATACTTTATCAGCGCCAGTTTCAGTGTCAGCTTCAGCAACGGTTTCGGTGATGGTTTCAGCGACGGTGGTCACATCGGCTGTCGGTTCATTCCCACCCGCAGGATTACATGACACCAGAGCCAACAGCATTGCCACAAAGAATAGATAGAAAAGTGATTTTTGTTTCATAGTTGATAACCTCCGTCAGTGGTGCGACGCACTTTTGCAGTGCGTCGCACCTGATACTTTTTACCGCAGTTGGTAATCCCAGCCAAAGTTCACCGGATAGGCCTGCGCCCCCGGTAGTAAGGTGATTTCCTGATACCAGATGCCGCGGGCCGGGAAGGTCCAGTCGCCGGGCAGCAGTTTGGCGGCGTTACCACCGGCGGCGGCGTTCATGGAGACACAGTACGTGCCCGGCTGCAAATCGCCAAAGAAGTATTTACCGGCGGCGTCGGTCACGGCCGTTACCGCCACGTTGTTGTTGTTAACGCATGACCCAAGCTGGAGCAGGATGGCCACGCCGGCGATGTAACCTTCATTTGGGGCAATCATGCCATCCGCATGGTAGTCGCCGTTGCCGTCGGCCACACAGTCACCGGCCAGCGCATCGCCGTTTTCATTGGTCAGGCAGTAGTCGTCCCACAGAAAACCGGTGATTGAGCCGTTGGGCACAGGCGAGCGCAGATCGATGTTGGTCAATACCTGTCCGGGAGCAATGGCAATACCGGCCACGTCATCCAGGCCATTCGCGCCGGCCAGCCCCACGCAGTAGCTGCCGTTGTAGTTACCTTTGAACGTGTAACGGCCGTCAGCCCCAGAGTAGGTTATCGCCACCGCATCCTGCCGGACGTGACAGGCCGTGCCCGGAACCAGCCACACCTCGCGGCTGCCCATGAGCGTTTCGCCGCTGTCGTAACGGCCGTTCTCGTTCCAATCCTGGTAAACCGTGCCGGCAATGGTCGTATCTGGTCCGCTGGACACGATGATTTTGGCCCAGAACGGGCTGCTGTTGCGGCCGACGCCGAAGAACTGTCCCTGTGGCGTTTGCAGTTTCCAGTCGCTCTGGTAGGTGTTGGCCGTAGCCGGGCTGACCATACTGACGGTCAGGTCAATGGTCTGGCCGGGGAAGACGGTGTCGCGCAGCGGGAAAGCGCTGGCCACCGCGCCCAGCAGATGGCCGCCGGCGTGAACCAGGTTGTAGCTGCTGTCCCAGGTGCAGGTACCGCTGTTTTTGATGCGCCAGATCTTGTTGAAACCGGTGTTGGCTGCAAACTGCGTGCCATCGGGCACGGAGACGTCGCTCACCAGGGCGGCGCTGTTGGTGCAGGCGGTGGGTACGGCCGTTGCCGCCGGTGAAGTGGCTGTGGTGGGAACGGCCGTTGGCGAAACACTGATCGAATCGGCCGGAACCGTTGCCGCCGCTGTGCCTTGGGTGACCGGGATAAACGTGACGACCGGGGTATTTTGGGTGTTAGCCGAACTGCGGCTGACCAGCAGCGCGCCTACGCCCAACACACCAAGTACCATCGTGGTGACAAATCCAATAATTAAGATGGGTAATGTACGAGACATTGTATGTTCTCCTTTTGTTTAAGATAAGGTGACGATAACAAAACGGCCGTTTGGCGAGCGTTTGCCGCAGCGTTTGGACAATCGTCATTGGGCAATCGTCATATATAATTCGCGGGAGAAGGGCTGAATGTTACAGGCGTTTGGCCTACGTCTACCCTACGCAAAGGCCTGTTTGCCGTTCATCCCATGAACTTGGAAGGGATAGTCAGAGGCGACCACCCGGTAGTTTTCGGCGAAAGCCAGATTGATCTTGTTTAACTCTGGCTCTTTGGGATTTCCTGGGGTTTGGCGTGAAACGTGAGGCGTGAAATGTGATGTCTCTCTGGTCACGTTTCACGCTTCACGGGTTGTCAACCCCCTGAATTCCTGAAGACCCTTAATTTTCATCACTGGTTACCTGGTGACGGTTCACAAAATTTTGGTCATTGTGACGGCGCAGCATATCCAGCATGAGGGGAATCAACGCCGCCCAGCCACGAAAATGGCGGATTTCGCCGCTGGGAACATGGCGCAGTTTGCCCCGCCATTGAATCTGGTTGTCTACTTTTTCTTGCCATACCCTGATGGTGAAAAGTTGGGAATCGGGTTGCTGTCCTTCGTTCATCAAGAATCCCAATCCGTCAAATAGTTATACGCCGAGACAAAGCTAAGTTCGACGCCAGGGCCATCTACCTTACCTGCCAAAAAGCCATCAGATAACCCGCCAGACGTAGACACTTTCACCCCAACATCTGCAATCTGCCCTTTGGCGTCAGCCCTGATATACAGCCCCTCCTTGGCCCCAAGTTCCACCAATCCCAGACCACCGGGCAGCTTCTGTTTGGCCCCGGCAAACAACGTCAACGATTCGTCACGGGTGTTGTAGGTGATCTGCGAAAAGTAACCCAGCGCTCCCGATGTACCCAATTCCATCTCCACTTTCTCGCACGTCACGCTAAAGGTGATCATATCGCCCACCTTAATCGAGAGCTTCACCCCACGCACAAACGGCGGGCATTCGGCCGAACGTGGCAGTGTCGGTTCGGCAGGCGGCGGGAAAGCTTCGTCACGAAAGCCCTCACAATAGTCCCAAAGCGCGGCCATGTCGCCGGTTATCGTGGCAGTGGTGTTTGTTATGTCAAACTGTGCGTTGTTGGCGTCGGCTTCAGCCATCAGGGAGGCATAGGCATGGTGCAGCGGGTCTATCAGATTGGCCGACAGCCCGGTTTGCACCTCATAAAGCGCATGGGCGTGAGTGCGGCGGGCATCGGCATAGGCATGCAGCGCGCCCTGCTGCTGTGCCCATTGGCCGTTTAACAGCGTGCGGCAGGCTGAAAAGAACACTGCCGGGTCTAGCCCCTGCCCCGCCAGGTCCAGATATTCGTCACCGTGGCGATCCAACATGGTGAGCAAATCATTTTCCGCTTCAGTAAAGTCGGCTTCCAGCGCCAGTAACGCCGGTTCCTGGTCGGCGGAAGTAATGGCCGAGACGACGTTCACAAAGCGTATCGTCGTCAGCGCCGGTTCATTGGCGCGGCGTTCCTCGATTTGCTCAATGAGAATCTCTTGTTCTTCTACAATGTGATTGCCATCTTCTACCAGGTCTATCGCTTCACCCTGATAGTGACCGGCAGTGGCGGCCAATGTGCCTGTGCCGGCCGGTATGGCCGGCGGCGGCAGTGTGGGCGTTTCTCCGGCCGAGGTGTCGTAGATTCTGTCCAGGGGGAGACGGCCGTTAATCTCCTCATCTTCATCTACCAACTGCCGCCGCGCCCCCAACCGGTAATAATGCGCCGCTTCTTCGTCCTTGTTCTGGCAGAGCAGGGCAATGGAAAGATTGGTACGCGCCTCCGACAACTCCGTACCGGCGGCCACCACCGGGCGCAAGATTGCTTCCGCCTGCGCCCACTGCTTCAGGCTCATATGGGCATGCGCCCGGTTATTGGCGGCTACCTGCGCGCCGGGAATGTTCATCGTGTCTGAAAATTCCCCTGGGGCAACGTCGGCCTGATTCAAAAATGCCAATGCCAGGTTGGGCATGTCCAACATGTTCAGCACCCCGGCCGCATTCACCAGCAGCATGGGATTATTGGGCGCTTTTTCATAGGCAATCAGCAGGCCGGCCAGGGCGCCATCGGGACGGCTGTCGGCGGCGGCGGCCAGGGCAAAGATTTGGGCGTCTACGGCCGTTGCCACCTCTGGCAGTCCGCGAAACTCGGCCAGATTGGCTGCCCCCACACGCTGTTCCAGATAATCCCAGGCTGCCAGCCGTGCCTGTTCATAAGACATTGCCGTGGCCGGGAGCGCGGGCCGATTGCAAATCAGTTGTTTTTGCGCCGCCAGCATGGCGTCTAGCCCCGGGCCGTCAGGCACCACGTTGGCGTCACTCAAGGCGTAATAGATGAAGTGGTCGCCTGTGGTTTCACTGTTTTTCATAATGATGGGCAGGTACGCCGTATGCGCTGCCGTTCCGGCCGGATTGACCGCCGCCGAAACCGGAGGCGCGCTATTTGTCTGGGCGCTGCCCAGGGCTGTTCAGTTCTTGAGAACTCCGTCATACGCAAGAACATTTTCTATGTTCATACAATTATCAAA
>JACSRF010000051.1 GCA_014879875.1 Anaerolinea sp. | reverse complement strand
GGCGCGGCGGGGGTAACGGCCGTTTAGTCTGCTCTCATAGAGGCGCGCGGGCATGGGGAAGAGATCGAAAAATAGCTGGAGGATACCGGGGAAACGAAAGGCGCTGTGTTGGAAACGGCCGTTGCCATATGTCAGGCGCGCCCCAGCAATACCCGCTTGCGGCCGTTCCGCCAGGCAGGAGACCAGGTGTGTCAACGCGCCGGGGCGTACCACTGTGTCTGGGTTTAGCAAGAAGTAGTAGCGTGGCTGGTGCGCGGACGCCGCGCGCATCCCCTGGTTATTCGCCGCGCCAAACCCCACATTTTGACGATTGCCGATGACGTGTACCTGCGGGAAAACGTCATGCAAAAAGTCTACCGTGCCATCGGTCGAGGCGTTATCCACAACCCACACCTCGCCGCGCAGTCCAGACAGGCGGAAATCAGCATACACCGAGCGCAGGCATGGCCCCAGGTAATCGCGTACATTCCAACTAACGATAATAACAGCTACATCAATCACAGGTTTTCCAATGGTCGAGCGTCGGGCGTCGGGAATCGGCGCCCACTGTTTCGCACTCTGTATTTTGCATTTCTATCACTGCGTTCCTGCGGTTAGTCGCCAGATTTCCTCTTCCGCCAATTCTAACGTCGCTACCACCAAACGAAGTGGATCGTAGGCGGCGTCGTCGGCCAGAGCCAAACCGTCCCATCCATAAAAATCGCCCGCGCACAAGGATTCAACACATTCAGCAGCGGTGGCAAATGCGGCGAGGGTCTTGCTCACCGCGCGCGCCAACGTTAAGGGAAAATCGGCGCCAAAAGCGACGGCCGCGTTGGGTATTTGCGCGCTCAATGTAATGATGCGCGTCTGGTCGTAGATGCCTGGCTCACTGTCAAAAATGCCGGAACGGGCATCGCGCAGACGGTAGCCACCGAATTCTGGTTCGCCTAACACGAGCACATAGCCAATGGGGCTGCGCGTGGGGGACACACCCAGGAGCCGCCACAGTTCCGGGCCGTCTTCGCCATACACCCATTCGCGTTCTGCATAGGGCAAAATGGGCGGGATGTAGGTGGCGGTGGCGAACTCCACTTCGTTGTTAAAAACGGCGAGCATGGCGCTGTTATCGCCGGGCACGGTGATGATTTCACCGGGAGCGATGCCTTCATTGAGCAGCATGGCCTGGAAGTAGAGGAAGTTGGGCAGGCTGTTCAGGTCAGGCACAGCCCAGCTTTTGTCGGCCAGGTCGGCCAGGGTGAGAATGCCGCTGTCGCGCCGGGTGACGATCATGCCGGTTTGCCAGGTACGGCCGTCGGCGGCAACGGCCGTATTCCCCACCTGCGCGCCACACTGTTCATGCGCCAACACATATCCTAATGGAGAAAGAAAGCCAATGGTGTCTGCCGGGGCGGCGCACATCAGGTCCACGAGCGCCTCTTCGCTGTCCAACACGCCGACGGCAAATTGGTGGCCGGTCGCTTGCGCCAGCGCCGCGGCCAACACCTGCCCGCGGCTGGTGATGATGGCGCTGTTGTAAGTGGGTGGAAAGAGGAGTTGAATGGGGCGAACGGCCGTGCCCAGGGGCGCTTTCGTCACTTCGACCATGATTTGCTCTGTCACCGTCACCACCCGCGTTACCTCTTGCGTGACTACGCGCGTCACTTCTACCACTTGCTGATCTGCGATTGGTTCTGGCGTTGTTGCCGGCGTGGCCGCCAACACAGGCCGCGTCACTTCAACGTACAAGACCTGCGGCTGGCAAGCGCCTGACAGCAAGCCTATTATGCAGAGCAGCAACATCACGCTTTTCATTGGGCGTAGTTTAACGCTCCCCCCCATCCCTGCCAATGAAACTTAACGGCGTCTCATGCCTTCACAAAAAAGGCCAGGTTAGATAACCTGACCTGATGGATGAGGGGGAAACGGCCGTGTCGTTACCCCTGGTTTTGCAAAAAGCTCTCCGAAATAGGCGGGCAATTGATACAAAGCACATCGGCCGCTTCTTTACCGAGCCATTTCCTGGCGCGTTCACGCATCACGTTGACATATTTTGGTTCTTTATCCACCAATACAAAGCGCCGTTTCAATTTGGTCGCCGCCAGCCCCACTGTACCAGAGCCGGCAAAGGGGT
Organism: Anaerolinea sp.; assembly: GCA_014879875.1. GTDB lineage: Bacteria > Chloroflexota > Anaerolineae > Promineifilales > Promineifilaceae > JACSRF01. Next base: position 582 of record JACSRF010000051.1, on the reverse strand, counting down.
CTAAAACAACGTCATCCACAAACGAGTAGTAGGTGATGACTTTGGTTGCCAATTCTTCCGGGAAAACGGCCGGATGCTCTGTGTCATATGTTGGCGTTATTTCCCAAATGTTTGTGGTTTCATACGCATCCGCCACTTTAGACGCCTGCACGGCCTCTTGACTGGGGTGCGTGCGAATATTCCAATCAATTAGCAGGTTTGTATGCTTGCGATACACCAAGAGGTACTCTGTAACGGGAACCGGTTTGTATTGCAGCGGGTTTCTGTCTGCGGCAAAACGACGTCCCCGCCCTGTGGCCCACCCAGCCCCTTCTGGTTTCACCCAAATAATATCGTCAATGAAATCAAAACCTTCTTCAATAAATAACCGGTGCATATCAAACGGCACGGCTATGCGCCGGGAGGATTCATTCCTGTTGGCGCGCCGGATCAGCACCGGAGAGATATTCATGACGAAAAAGCGCCCTTCGTTCAAAACACGATGGCACGCCCGGATCACCTTCTTTATTTTGAGGAGGTATTCTTCATAAGAAATATAATCTTCATATTCCTGTCTCTTATACACATCTCCGAGCCCACGAG
>JACSRF010000364.1 GCA_014879875.1 Anaerolinea sp. | reverse complement strand
GGGAAGAAGGAAGAAGGAAGAGGGAAGGGAGAGGAGTGTGGAAGTGGAGCAGAGTGGTTTGCAGGAGATGGCGTATCAACAGAGTTTGCCACGTAAGCGGATGTCGGCAGGGGCGTTGTTTTTTGATGAAAACGGCCGTTTGCTGCTTGTCAAACCTACTTACAAACCGCATTGGGAAATCCCTGGTGGGGCGGTGGAGGCCAATGAGTCGCCATTACAGGCGTGTACTCGTGAAATTGAGGAGGAGCTGGGGTTGTCCCGACAGCCACGGCAATTGTTATGTGTGGACTACATTGGCGCAAGCCATGACAAAACGGAAGCCCTTGCCTTTGTGTTTGCGGCGGGGATTTTGACAAAAGTGGAGATCGCCGCTATCTATTTGCCGGCGGGCGAATTGAGTGAATACCGGTTTGTGTATTTCCATGAGATTGAGCATGAGGCGCCGCTGCGCTTGTGGCGGCGTTTGGACCACTGTATGCGCGCTTTGCAGGCGGGCAGAACGTATTATCTGGAAGATCAACAGCTTGTATTGACAGGATGAGCGATTATGAGCCGTTTACGTGAATTCTGGCGATCATTGGAACCAGATGATGAGCTGCTTCCTGTTTACCAGCGCCTTCCCTTTACGTTGGGCGTGACGGCCGTCGTGATTGTGCTGGTTGTTGTGTTCATCTTTGCCTTTAACGATGATGAGGCCGCCACCGATGCCCCGGCCGCGCCCACCGCGACCGGCGTGGCGGTTGTCGCCGGGGAAACGGCCGTCCCCCCAACGCCATCTCCCTCACCCGCCACAGCCACGCCGACAATGGCCGTGACAGCCAGCCCTGCGCCGGTCGTGTCAACAGTGTCGGCGACGGCCGTACCGACCACAGCGGCTCCCACCCCTACCGATACGCCATCGCCGACGCCATCTACCACGCCCTCGCCCACATTGGTCGCCACGCCAGACAAAATCACGGCGACGTGCGTAGAGGAGGCTGCCTTTTTTGCCGGGCCGGGGATGCGTTATGAGCAAATTGGGACATTTGTCGCGCCAGGGGAATCGGTGGTGGTGACGGCCGTGTCCGCAAACGGCTACTGGATGATTGTGGAAAAGGATGGCAAACGGGGGTGGGTGACGGCCAGCTTCTTTACGGTGGATTACGCATTGGACAGCTTGCCCATGAGCACAGAGATCATCATCATGCCGACACCAACCCCCTGATGCCGGGGTCTGAACGATTGCCTCACGACAAACGTCATGTAAAAACGTGACAAATGACACTTGCCCATTAATGCGGGGGGGTACTCTGAAAGCGCTTGGTTAAGTGAAAGCGTGTTTTAATTGCCGGTTGCGAGCATGAGCCAGTCACGCCCAGTATACCCCAGCAACCATGAAGGCCACAAAGCCCAAACCGGTGCATAGTGGAGGTTGTTATGTGTCCAAAAAGAGTTTTCCTATGTTTGAGTTGGCGGGGGTGACGGCCGTGTTGGCTGCGGCCAGTTTTTGAGGATGTGTTTACTGCTAACTCTTTTGGCGGGTATAATGGGGGTATGCCGACTAAAGACCAGATTCGAGCAGTGAGGAACCGCGTTCCTTCTGAGGAACGCGGTTCCTAAAAGTTACCAACCATGCACATTAACCCCTACATTGCCGGTAATCCTATTGATGAAGCAGAAGCGTTTTTTGGCCGTGACGATGTGCTGCGGGATGTAACGGCCGTCGCCCTCATCCAACTCCCCAATTTGCTGGAAACCCGCGCCTTTGTCGGCGCACGATTGGCGGACAACCTGGCGGATTATACGGCCGATCTGGAACGGCTGGAACGGTATGGCCTGGTCGCTCAGGAAGGGGAAAGTTGGCGCATCGCGCCGCAGGGCTTCCTCTGGTGGCTGGCCGATACGCTGCGCGAGCAGGTGCGGCGCGAAGAGGATTTCGCCGCCTGGCTGCAAGCGCGCGAATTAGACGGCGTGTTGACGAACGCGGAGAAGCAGTGGATGGGTAAGGCGGCGACGGCCGTCGGGCGGGCGATTGGACCGGGCGTCCCGGCGTTGGTGGAGATGATGGTCAAGCGGCTGGCGGGGTAGGACGGCCGTTTTTTCTGCTATACTATCCTGGATGAAACCATGCGAGAGGGATGTGTAATGGCAACTTTAGCGACAACAGATACTCCGCGTCTGACCACAGAACTGGCAGAAATCTGGCCGCGACAGGGGCAGTGGACAGAAACCGAATATTTCCAACTGCCGGACACCAGCCGCATTGTGGAACTTTCAGAGGGGGAATTAATACTCATGCCGCCACCCAGTTTTACACACCAGCGCGTTTTGGATCGAGTTTATTCAGCTTTGAAGGTTTTTGTTGAACAGCATGAATTGGGTGTAACGGCTTTCGCCCCGTTGGCAGTGCGTCTATGGCCGGGCAAAATTCGTGAGCCTGATGCCTTGTTTTATACCACTGCGCACCAGGATCGTATTGGCGAATTGGTTTCTGGCCCACCTGACCTGGCGGTGGAGGTCGTTTCGCCAGGGACGCGCAAGGTGGACCGGCAGGATAAGTTTTATGAGTATGCACAGGCGAGCATTGTGGAGTATTGGCTCGTAGACCCGGACAATGAAACGATTGATGTGTACGCGCTGGATGCTGGGGTGTACGTATTGTGGACGAGCGCCAGACAGGGGGATCGGGCGACCTCGAAGCTGCTGCCGGGATTTGTCGCAGTCTGCCAGGATGTTTTTGCCTGAAGCGTGTAGAAATCAGTCCACATCTGTTGCCCAGGGTAACGCTTGCGCCTGGGCTTGCGCAACGTAATGGGTTATGTGCGCCCTGGCGACGGCGCGCATATCTTGCTGTCCCTGGTATGCCTTGAACCAGGTCACGATTTCGCGCAGCGCTTCTTCCCAGGTGAACACAGGCTGCCAGCCCAATCGGGCGGCAGTTTTGTCCCAATTCAGGCGCAGCAGGCCAGTTTCTACCTTCGCATAGCCCGGTTCGGTATGCACCCAGGCGCCGCTGCCCCACAATTCAATCAGCTTTTCAGCAATCTCGCGCGTCGAAAGACCGCGCTGCTCGCGGGGGCCAAAGTTCCACGCTTCACCATAAGCAGGTCCCGCCTGTAACAGCTTCGCCCCCAGCCACAAATAACCGCTGAGGGGTTCCAGGACGTGCTGCCAGGGACGCACACTGAGAGGATTGCGCACGCCGATTGGCGCGCCGGACATGAGCGCTTTCATGCAGTCGGGAACCAGGCGGTATTGACCAAAATCGCCGCCGCCAATGACGTTGCCGGCGCGCGCGGTGGCGATGGCGACGCCGTGCCGTTGGTAGGTTTCAGGGGAGAAAAAGGTGCTGCGATAGGCGTGGGTGGCCAGTTCGGCCATCGCTTTGCTGGCGCTGTAGGGGTCATGCCCACCGAGACGGTCGCTTTCGCGGTAGCCCCAGAGCCATTCCTGGTTTTCGTATACTTTGTCGGTGGTGATGACTAGCACGCCGCGCGCGCCGTCGTTTTGGCGGCCCCGCCCTGTTTGGCGGCCCCGCCCTGTTTGGCGGACAGCTTCCAGAAGGTTAACAACGCCGCCAGCGTTGGTGTCAAAGGTCAACTTGGGTTCGGCGACGCCGCGCAGGACGATGGGCTGAGCAGCCAGGTGGAAGATGAGGGTGGGGCGATGGGTGGCGATGAGGTCGGCAACGGCCGTTTCTTCGCGTATATCGCCACGCGCGTCAACCATCTGCTCATGCAGGCGGCTCACGTCAAAGTTGTTAGGGTTGGTGGGTGGATCGGGCAGGCTGAAACCCACAACCTGCGCCCCCAGCGCCCTCAGCCAGGTTACCAGCCAGGAGCCTTTGAAACCTGTATGCCCGGTGACTAACACCGTCATGCCGTCATATATTCCGTTAAATAAATTCTGCATCGTCATTCCTTTACCATGCTCTGAGGGGCAGGGTGTAAGACATGTTGTAAGTTCATTTGCCCATAATGCGTAGGGTATCTTACAATTGTATCGCTTAAGTGGCAGGACAAAAAACATCGGAACTGCCCGGAGCTTTTTCTGTTCACCCAATTGTTCAAAGTTAACCCATGTGAATACACTTCTTAATAATCTCAATCTCTATGTAAAGCGCCAGGCTTCAGGATTGGGCCGTTATGTCTTGGAACAAACCTTGTTTTTCCTGATTGGCTGGGTTCCCACATTGGTGGGCATTGCTATTCGTGGCGTTTTGTATCGTCTGATTTTGCAGATGGAGGGGGTGGCGGCCATTGACAGCGGCGTGCGCTTGCGTTTTGCCAGTAACATCCGGCTGGGGCATGGGGTTTATCTGGATCAGGGGGCGTATTTGCACGCGACGCCGAATGGCATAGACATTGGCGACGAGACGATTGTGATGCACGGCGCCGTGCTGCACGTGTACAATTTTCGCAAGATCCCACATTCGGGAATCAAAATTGGTAAAAACAGCCTGATAGGAGAGTATAGTGTGATTCGTGGACAGGGGGGCGTGACGATTGGCGACAGGGTGTATACGTCGCCGTTTACGCAGATCATTGCTGTGAATCACGTGTTTGATGACCCGCAACGGCCGTTTGTAGACCAGGGCATCACGGCTGAAGGTATTGTGATTGAGGATGATGTCTGGCTGGGCGCGGGCGCGGTGATCACGGATGGCGTGCGTGTCGGGCGCGGCGCAGTGGTGGCCGCCGGCGCGGTTGTCACCAAAGATGTGCCTCCGCACACCGTTGTTGGCGGCGTCCCGGCGCGCGTTCTCAAAACCATTGATGGCCGCGCCGCGAAAACAGACCGTATCATTTATTAAGCCCCTATGAACCAAACCCTCTCCTTTAGACAACATGGAAGCAAAAAATTATGACGACACTTTCTGTAGTAATCCCCGCTTATAACGAAGAAGATGGCATTGCCGAAATTGCCAACCGTGTCCTTTCCGTGGGCGAAGCCCTGGCCGCGGTCGGCGTAGATGGCCTGGAACTCATTGTCGTGGATGATGGTTCTAAAGACCGCACCGTGGAAATTGCCCGCGCTATTTCCGGGGTGCGGCTCATTCAGCATGAAAAGAATAAAGGGTACGGCGGTGCGCTGAAGACTGGTTTTAGCGCCGCAAAGGGGGAGTTGGTAGGCTTCCTGGACGCCGATGGGACCTATCCGCCTGAATATTTTCCGCAGTTGTGCGTGGAAGCCTTGAAGGGCGCAGAACTGGTCATTGGCTCGCGGATGGCCGGGGCTGAAAGCCAGATGCCCTTCACGCGGCGCATTGGCAACTTCTTCTTTGCCAATCTGCTCTCCCTGATTGGGCGAGAGCAGGTGACGGACAGCGCCAGCGGTATGCGTGTTTTTCGGCGCGAGATTATGGAGCGCGTTTATCCCTTGCCGGATGGCTTAAATCTGACGCCGGTGATGAGCACGCGCGCCATTCACGAGCGCATTGTCATCAAGGAAGTGCCTATCCCTTACAGTGAGCGGCTGGGGCGCTCGAAGCTGAGTGTGGTGGGCGATGGCACGCTGTTCTTGCAGTCTATGGTCTGGACGGCGCTGACCTACAATCCGGTCCGTATTTTTGGTTTATTGGGTGTGGGCAGCGTTGGCCTGGCGGGGTTGATCCTGATGGGGCTGGTTATTGCCCGACTCAGCGGCGTCACGGAACTGAGCGCCTGGGGGGTGGCGGCTGTGTTTACGGCTTTGGTAACGGCCGTCGTCGGCGTCAGCCTCTTTGCATTGGGCGTCACCTTTAACTACACCGTCACTATTTTTCACAAACGACCGATGCGCCAGGGGCTGTTGGGGAAGCCCATTTTCAAAAAGAAGCCGCTTAACCATCATTTTGGCTGGATGGGGCTGCTGAGCACGGCGCTGGGTCTGATTATCGCTATCGCCAGCCTATCCCTGGGCATTGGCGGATGGGAAATTGAGCGGCTGTGGCTCTGGTTATTGGGCAGCGCCATGGCGACCCTGATAGGCGTGCAGCTTATCATTTACTGGATTTTGCTGCGCGTTTTAGAAGAACTGGGGCAGCGCGAACTGCTCACGCAAAAAGATTTAGGCGCGCTTTAGTACTTTTTTAGTCAGATGCTTGCCCGTCGAGCAAGAATTTTTAACGCAAAGATGCAAAGAAACAAAGACGCAAAGATTTGTCTTTGCCTTTGTCTCTTTCCATCTTTGTGTCTTTGCGTTAAATTCTTTTCTGGCTTGTTCAGGTTAGGTGTACGCAGAAATTCAATTTCTTTGGCGTGATGGCATCTTTGAATTATTATTATAATTGTAAGAAAAAGCGTAATAATTACCACTCAGAATAGCATGAGTGTGAAAAAATGTCTCAGGTAGGCAGCTTATCTGAGTGTGGAGGTTAGGTATGACCCAGATTAAAGTGAATGATGTGCAGGTAAATGGCAATGGCCAGGGCAAAGAAAAAGACCCGCTGCGTGAGAATTTAGGGACCCGGCGCGTGCCTCGGCTGCGCATGGCAGACTTTCCCAATGCGGATGACATTGTGCGGCAAGGTTTGCTGCATAACGAGCGGTCGGAGAAGGCGGTGGACATTGTATTGGTCAACCCACCGACGCCGGATGGCGGGTTGTGGATTCGTACCCAGCACCGTGTTGGGCGGCGCACGCGGGAAAATATGGTGTGGCCGCAAGTATCGCTGGCGCAAATGGCGGCCATACTATACCCCGAACACAAGATTGCTGTGATTGACGCCAATGCGGAACGTATGAGCTGGCCGGAGTTTACCAGGAAGATTGAGGAATTACAGCCGAAGTATTACCTGACGCAAGTAACCGCGCCGACGCTGGAAAATGATATGTATGGCTGCTTTTTAGCCAAGGCTCGTGGGGCGACGACCATTGCTTTTGGTACGCACGTCACGCCCATTCCGGTTGAGACAATGCGCTCGTATCCGGCGTTGGATATGATATTAGTGGGTGAACCGGATTTGACGATTCGTGACCTTTTAGACCACCTGGAAGGGAAAACTGACCGGCGCCCGCCCCATATTTTGAAGATGCTGGCCGAACATGACGCCACCTATGCCCCCTCTTTTGCGGAGGATGACACAGTGGATATGGCTGGCATTAAGGGCATCGCGTGGCGGCGCGGGGCTGAGATTATCGTGAATGAGACACGGCCGTTCATCGCCGATCTGGATGATTTACCCATGCCCATGCACCACTTGCTGCCCCTGGATAAGCAGCGAATGCCGTTGATTAAAGGACCATTTACCTTTATTGTGACCAGCCGCGGCTGCCCGGCGGGCTGCACCTACTGCATCAAGCACGTGAGCTACCAGTACTCCGTGCGCCTGCGCTCCCCGGAAAAAATTGTGGAGGAGATGTGGTTGTTGAAAAAACTGGGCATCAACAACATTCACATGTATGCGGACCTGTTTACCGTCAATCGTGACCAGGTGGTGCAGTTGTGCAAGCTGATGATTGAGCAAAACATCAACATCAAGTGGACGTCCAACAGCCGTGTAGATTATGTGGATGAAGAGATGTTGGGGTTGATGGGCCAGGCAGGCTGCCACCTGATTTCCTGGGGGATCGAGAGCGGGAATGAGCAGATTTTGCGCCATGCGCGCAAGGGCGCATACCCGGATAAGGCGGAGCGGGCGCTGCGCTGGGCGCGGGCAGCGGGCATCAAGAATTGGGGCTACTTCATCATTGGTCTGCCTGGGGAAACGGAAGAAACGATTCAGGACACGATCCGCTTCTCCAAATCGCTGCCGTTGGATATCGCTTTGTTCCACGTGGCGGCGCCCTATCCGGGCACGCCGTTCTTCTTTGAAGTGGTGGAAAATGGCTGGTTCCGCCCCGGCACGCGCTGGGAACAGGTAGACATGGACAAGGGCACGGTGCTGGATTACGAGAACCTGTCGGCAGAGCGGCTGCTCTATTGGCAGAAACGGGCGTTCCGCGAATGGGCGCTGCGGCCGGAGCCGATGAAAACATATGCAAAGATGGTGATGTCTGATATTTCGACGGTAAAATCGGCGTTGAGCGTGGGCATGCAGACGCTGAGCTGGCAGACGAGCAGCTCGGAGTAGGATGAAACAGGGGCCGCCGAAAGCAATTCTATAGATAAAGGATGCGCGTCACTCGCTGCGGGTGGCGCGCAGTTTTTTTAGATGGCATTTTTAGCACACGACATCTGGTTTTCGACGTTGGCGCTGGCTGCGTCCGGGATTACGGCCGTTTTCTGGCTGCTTTGCGGTGGGATACGGCTGCGACGCACACCCCTGGATGGCTGGCTGGCGCTTTTCTTGCTGACGGCCGTTAGCGGCTGGTGGATAGCGGCGAACAGCGTCTGGGCGGCGGCCAAACTGGGCGTTTTGCTGGCGGCGGCGCTGGGTTATTATCTGGCGGCGGGGCTGCCCCGGCAGCGGCTTTGGCTGGCGGCGGGTGTGCTGAGCGGGGCAACGGCCGTTGTCGCCGTTTACTTTTTGCTCGCGCATGATTGGCAAAGCTGGCCGACGGATGTGGCGCTTTTGACACGCCTGGGGCTGCGCTGGATGGCGATACGGCCGTTTACCGATCTGCCCGCTGTGCATCCCAATAAGGTGGGGGGGCTGCTGGCCGCCTTTTTGCCGTTGCTGGCCGTTACGGCCGGGTATGCTGTGCGGCAGCGGCGCTGGCCTGGCGCGGCGGTGGTAGGAATGGCCGCCGCCTTGTCCCTGCTGGCGCTGCTGATGAGCAGTTCGCGCGGGGCGTGGCTGGCGCTCTTGGGTGGCGTGGCCCTGTCTGGCGTAGTGGGGATGTTGGCCGGGCGCGGGGTGAAACGGCCGTTGTTGCTGCTGGGGGTGGGAACGGCCGTGCTGCTGTCAGGCGCTTTCTTGCTCACGTCGGCCGGGCAGCTTGCGGGCGGCGACCTCAGCCGTATCTTGTTGGCGCGCCAGGCGCTGCATCTCATTGCCGACTATCCCTTTACCGGTGGGGGGCTGGTCTCTTTTGGGCCGCTCTATTCCCAATATGTGCGCGTCATTCCCTTCTTTTTTTTCAGCTATGCCCATAATCTGTACCTGGATGTGTGGTTGGAGCAGGGGCCGTTGGCCTTGCTGTCGTTCCTGGGGCTGATGGGCGGCGCGTTGGCCCTGCTGCTGCGCCCAGCAGCGGCGGATGAGGAGGATGGGCTGCCTTTGCTGCGGCTGGGGGCGCTGGCGGGAATGCTCACCTTGCTGCTGCACGGCTGGGTGGATGATGCCTTGTATGGCGCCTGGGGTGCGCCGCAGCTGCTGCTGTTTGCCGGATTGGCCGTGGCGCTGTCCCCACAGGCTGAGGGGGCCGGTGGGACGACGAGTTGGCGGCGATGGCTGTTCGTGGGCGTGAGTGTGGTGGGAGTGGGAACGGCCGTCATTTTCCATCGGCCCTTGCTGAGTGCGTGGTATGCCAACTGGGGCGCAGTGCAGATGGCGCGGGTGGAACTGGCCGGATGGCCGACAGGCCATTGGGATGATGGCGCGTTGGCGCGGCAGGTGGATACGGGCCCTTTTCTGCGCGCCCTGGCCTGGGATGAGGCGAATGGTGTGGCGTTGTATCGCCTGGGGTTGGTGGCTTTGGGAAGGTGGGAGTTTGAGACGGCCGTCAATTACCTCCAGGCTGCCCATTTGCTGAGACCGGATCATCGTGGCGTCATGAAAAGTTTGGGGTATGGTTACGTCTGGATGGGGGAATATGATCAGGCGTCATCGTTATTACAACAGATACCAGAAGCCAGATCGGAATTGGAAGCGTATGGTTGGTGGTGGGGGCAACAGGGTCAACGGGAGTTGGCCTTGCACGCAGAGACAATGGCGAGCCGCTTGCGCTGAGGGAGACCTGGGAAATGATGTTGGGGGATGGTTGGCGGCAGGCGTTAAGGCGATTGGTAAGTCAAAAAGCGTATGGTAGCAGGTGTATTTAAGAGGAAACGATTGCGCATGAACATACTCTTCATTGTCCCCTATGTACCCAGTTTAATCCGAGTACGGCCGTATCAAATTATTCGCGCACTGTTAACTCGTGGGCATCAGGTAACGGTGTTGACCCTATGGACGAATGCACGCGAGCAGTCAGAAGTTGAGCATTTGCGGCAGCTTGGGGCTGAGGTACACGCGGTGGAGATGCCTGTCTGGCGCTCGTTGGGGCAATGTTTGCAGGCCTTACCGGGCAGCGACCCATTGCAAGCGGCGTATTCCTGGTCTCCGGCGCTGATCCAACCTTATTTGCATCGCAACGGCACGCCTTACGATATAGTCCACGTTGAGCACTTGCGTGGGGCGCGTTATGGGCTGGCATTCAAGCAACAAGGGCGCGCGCCGGTGGTGTGGGACAGCGTGGATTGTATCACGCATTTATTCACCCAGGCGGCGACGCAAAGCCAGGACCGGCTGCGCCGCTGGCGCAGCCAGTTTGAACTGGAGCGCACACGCGGCTACGAATCGAAGTTGGTCACGCAGTTTGACCGGGTATTGGTTACTTCGCCGACAGACCGGGATATGCTGCAAAAGTTGGGTGGCAGTGCGGCCGTGCCCATCACGGTCCTCGCTAACGGTGTTGACCTGGATTACTTTCAGCCCGCCCCGACAACGGTACGGGAACCGGCAACTCTGATCTTGAGCGGAAAAATGAGCTACCATGCCAACATCAGCATGGCAATGTACATGGCGCGTGACATTTTGCCCCGCGTTTGGCGCCAGCAGCCTGACGTGCGGCTGCTCATTGTGGGCAAGGATCCAACGCGGGAAATCTTGCACCTGGGTCAGCATCCGAACATAACGGTTACGGGGACCGTTGACCACTTGCCGCCCTATATCCAAAGGTCTACCATTGCCGTTGCCCCCATCACCTACAGCGCCGGCATCCAAAACAAAATTTTGGAGTCTATGGCCTGCGCGACGCCGGTGATCACCACGCCGCAGGCGTTGGCCGGTTTGAAGCTGCGCGTTGGGCATGATGTGCTGGCAGCCAATGACGCGGCAGCGTTTGCGCAACAGATTTTAGATTTATTGGGAAATTCAGAAAAACAGCAGCAATTGGGGCGTAACGGCCGTATATACGTCGAAACCCATCACCGTTGGTCACAAGCGGGGGAACAATTGGAAGCAATTTATGCGGAAACGATTGCTGCCAACCGCCGTGACGCGACTGTTGGCTCACCACATGCTTTTCTAGCGGCCGATTAACAACCAGTAAGGGAACCTTTATGATTATTATTCAAACGCCTTTGCGCGTCAGCCTCTTTGGCGGCGGTACCGATTTTCCAGCTTATTTTCAGGAACATGGTGGCTGTGTCCTCAGCTCGGCCATTGATAAATGCATTTTTGTGACCATCAAACAACGGTTTGACACGAAGCTGCGTGTGGGGTACACACGCACGGAAATGGTTGATGGCGTAGACGAGATCCAACATGAACTGATTCGTGAAGCCTTTCGGCTCACCGGCATCAAGCAGGGGATCGAGATCACCACGATGGGCGACATCCCCTCTGAAGGCTCTGGGCTGGGGTCGTCCAGTACCGTGACGGTGGGCGCCTTGCACGCCATGTACGCCCACCGGCGGCGATTGGTGCTGACGGAACAGCTGGCGCAGGAGGCATGTCATATCGAGCGGGACATCCTGGGTAAGCCAATTGGGATCCAGGATCAATACATTGCCGCCTATGGGGGTATGCGCTTTATCGAGTTCCAACCAGATGGGCAGATCATTCCGACGGCGATTGAGCTGGATAAAAAAACGATGCGCCAACTCAATGATAACCTGCTTCTTTTTTTCACCGGTGTTACGCGACGGGCAGACAATATTTTGAAAGAACAGGAATCCAATATTAGCCAACGGATCGCTGTTTTGGATGAGATGAAGCAAATTGCTTTTTGCGCACGTGATAAACTGGTGGCGGGGGATGTTAATGCTATCGGCCACCTTCTGCATGAAAGCTGGCTGCTCAAGCGCGAACTGGCCAGCCAGGTGAGCAACGGGTCATTGGACGAGATGTACCAGACGGCGCTGGACGCCGGGGCAACAGGCGGAAAAATAGCGGGCGCCGGCGGCGGCGGTTTCTTGATGCTTTATTGTAATAATGGCAAACAGGAAGACGTGCGCCAGGCGTTGAACCACCTGCAAGAGTTGCCCTTCAAGCTGGGACAGGACGGCAGCAAGGTTATTTTTGATTACAATCATTGAGAGGAGCAGGACGGAATGAATCGTGTACAGCCTTATTTTGCAGAACTTCAGCAAACTCTAGCGCGTATTGACCAGAAACCTATTGCCCAGGCCATTGATCTGCTGCACGAGGCGCGTTTGGCGGGGCGACAGATTTTTATTATGGGGAATGGCGGCAGCGCGTCAACGGCGTCGCATATGGTGTGTGATCTGGCGAAGAATACGCGCCGTCCCCATTGGCCTCCTTTCAAGGTCATCGGTTTAGCCGACAATATGGCTATTTTTTCAGCTTATGGCAATGACGAAGGATATGATAGTGTGTTTGCGCAGCAGTTGGCGAGCCTGGTGCAGCCTGGAGATATTGTCATTGGTATTTCTACCAGTGGCAACTCGCCCAATGTGCTGCGAGCGATAGAGCTGGCGCGCGCGCGTGAAGCGGTGACTGTGGGGTTTACCGGCTTTGATGCGGGTAAGCTAGGGTCTCTGGTAGACTTGCATCTACACGTGCCGTCGCACTGTATTGAACATGTGGAAGATATTCACTTGATTTTTGAGCACCTGATTACGAAGGCGCTGCGGGATTATGGGGGGTGACGGCCGTTGTCCTCAACGGCCGTCGCCATCACTGCCGTACAACAGGCAGGTACACGCACCGCACCCCATCCGCCCCACAACGCTCGCCCCAGGTAATTTGCAATGTGGGACGAGCGACCGCATTCCAGTCGTCCACGTCAGAAGATGAAAAGTAACGGCCGCTGTGGTAAGCGCTGTCGGCCGAATAAAGCGCCAACCGCACCGGCGTTCCGGCGGCATAGGCATCGGCCACTGCTTTGGTAACGTCCCACGTGTGGCGAACACCCGGCCAACCGGGGAAACCGGTGGGGTCCACCCATCTCCCGGACAGGTTTTCGCCCGCAAGGGGGGCGTTGTTCCACGTCAGCGTCGCTTCTTGCCAATCCTCATATACCGTCAATGCCTGGATATAGGAGGGTTCGACCCCATTCCCTGAGGCGCTGCCGAATTGGTGCATGATCAATGTTGCGTTTAACAGCGTGCCGGCCGGTGGCGTTGTGGGTAAAGGGAACATGACGAAATACTTCGAAAAACAGGGCCAATCGGCGATATCCCACTGGTTTTGGATGTTAATTTGCTCATAGCCTGCATAATTGGCGCTGCCCCAACCAGGAAAGTAGGTGGGCGCATAATTGTCGCCGCATACTGTATGACCGCCAACGTGCCCGTCTGTGACGGTGGCTCCATTCAACCCATGCCGGACGGTAACACTGCTTGTCGGCGTCCCGACGGAGCCACCGGTCACCGGAAAGCCGAAATGAAAGCGACCCCAACTTGCTGGCGCTGCGCCGGTCATTGCTTCCGGCCATACGGTGTCAGGGATGGGTGATCCTGCGGCGTCATCTCGGTCGTGTACGGCTAACGCCACTCCCCACACGGTTCCTTGTGGCGGGGCGGCCGACAGCCCCAGGCTGGTAAAGGGGATGACAAACCGGGCTGACCAACCGCGATCATCCTCGTTGTTATTGGGCGCTACGCCGCGCCATCCGGTTGTCGTTGTAAAGGGGATAGTCGCCGGCATCCACTCGACGCCGTTCCCCTGGTAAGTAGCTTGGTAATTGTCGGTGGTACGAGTTTGCCAATGGCTTAACTGGGTGACGAACTGGAAAGCGTTTGTTCCGGGGGTCTGACCGGTTGCGCCGTCCAGATTGAGATAGAGGGTCACGGCGTCCCAATCGGTCAGGGTGGCGGCAGAGGGGGCGGTATCGTACCATAAGCGGCGATCCATGATGTGAAGGATCACGCGCAGGTTGTTTTCATCGTAAATGGTGCGGATGTCGGCGTAATTGCTGGTGTTGTTCACCTGACCAAACCAGAAAACGGCCGGTTGGGTGGGGTAGGGTTGTGATGATCCTTGTTGGTAGGGGACGTTTACCTGGCGCACGGCCGTTGCCGGGGTCGCACCGATTGGCGCCAATTTGGGCCAGCAGCCAATAGTCGCCATGATGGTAACGACAAGGCAGCATAACCAGAACAAGCCTCTCCGGGTTGTCTGTTTTTCAACCTGTTTGTTGTTTACGCGGTGTTTGTGCATGTGAATCATATTTTATGGTTGCCAGCCGGCGATTTGCGCCATGAGGACCCAAAAACCCTTGGCCACGCGAATCATACCTGCGGAAACACTGCCGAGGTGGCCGCCATCCGTCTCGGTGGTGTAATGGGGACAGATGGCGGGGATGTCCAGCCCATCATCAGGGTAATTCTCGAATAGGTTGCCGTTATCATAGGGTATGCCGTCGCGGTTGTCGTAACAAGGGGTTCCATTCGGTGTATGGGAGAGGATGTCGGCGACATCAAAGAGGGGGAGTTCGTTGGCGATGGCATATTGGCGCATCTGCTCGTTGAAACTCTCAGATACAGGGGAGCCGATACCGCGCGCCAGGCTGGATGTCCAGTAGATGAACACATGATTGGGGTTTTGGGTGGTGAAGTCTTGCAGGTCATAGACATCGTAGCGGTGGGAGTTATCCCAAAAGAACCCACCCGGCTGATCGGCAATGGAAGAGGTGTGATCCACCTCCAGGTAACTAAACTGGAAAGACAAGACCTGGTAGTTGTTTAGCTGTCCTGAGGCC
>JACSRF010000310.1 GCA_014879875.1 Anaerolinea sp. | reverse complement strand
GCACCAGCCCGGCGAAGGTCATGCCGGCGGCGCGCAGCGTCCAGGGCGCGATCTCGGTGAGCGATATCCGCACCGCCGGCCAGTTGAAGCCCCAGAGCAGGCCGAGCAGCGGGACGAGCAGGAGCGAGCGGGAAGGGGCGGGCGGCATGGCGGGACTATGTGGGATGGCGGGCCACGGGCGTCATGTCATTTCGATGGAGGCTCGATGCGCGGCAGACGGGCGCCGCTTTTCCCTTCTCCCCTTGCGGGCGAAGGTGGCCCGAAGGGCCGGATCAGGGGGCGCTCAGGTCTTCCTTCGTCATGGTCGGGCTTGTCCCGACCATGACGAGCGTGATTACCGCGCGAACCATTTTCCGCCGGGGACGGCGGCGAGGAGCTGGCGGGTGTAGTCGTGCTGGGGCGCGGCGAAGAGCGCCGCCGTCGGGCCGCTCTCGACGATCCTGCCGCGCTGCATCACCGCGATCTTGTCGCAGATCTGGGCGGCGACGCGCAGATCATGCGTCACGAACAGGATGGCGAGGCCGAGCCGCTGCTGGATGTCCTTGATCAGGGTCAGGATCTGCGCCTGGACGGAAACGTCGAGCGCGGAGACGGCTTCGTCGGCGATGAGCAGGTCGGGGTTGGTGGCGAAGGCGCGGGCAATGGCGATGCGTTGTTTTTCGCCGCCGCTGAGCTGCCCTGGAAATTTATTCGCGTAGTCAGTAGATAATTTGACTGCATGGAGCAGGCGGCGCGCGTTGGCGGCGGCGGCGGCGCGTGTTTGGCCGGCGAGGGTTATAAACGGCCGTCGCAAGGTTTCTCCCACCGTCAAATAAGGATTCAAAGCCTCTTCCGGGTTTTGAAAGATGTATTGTAGCTGTCGCAGCACGTTTTTGTGCCGCTGCGAGAGGCGCGGGGGCAGGGAGAGACCCAACAGTTTGACGTCGCCGGCGCTGCGTTCCACCAGCCCAATGATAGCGCGCGCCAGGGTTGTTTTGCCGCTGCCACTTTCGCCGACAATCCCAACCGTTTGCCGCCGCCCCGCTTGCAGGCTGATGCCATCTACTGCCCTGACCGGTGGCGCGGCGCGACCGGTCACAAACTGTCCCAGCGACCGCCCCTGCTCAAAATACACGCGCAGTTCATCTACCTGCAACAATCTGTCTCCCTCTGTTTCTCTTCCCCCTGTACTTCTCTTTCTTCTCTCTTCACCTTTCTGCTCATTCCCTGCCAAAATTTCCGGCCAGAGGTGGCAGCGGGTTGTGCGGCCGTCGCCCACATTGCTCAGCGACGGCCGTTCTCGATGGCAGCGCTCAATGACCAATGGGCAGCGCGGGGCGAAGACGCAGCCAGACGGCCGCTGCCCTGGGACTGGAATCTGGCCGGGAATGGCCGCCAGTTGGTCGTCAGTTTTATGCTGCCCCAACTGTGGCACGCTGTCGAGCAAACCTTGTGTGTACGGGTGCAGCGGCTGCCGGTAGAGCGCCTGCGTGGGGGCGTCTTCCACCAGTTCCCCGGCGTAGAGCACGGCGACGCGGTCGCAAAATTGAGCGACGACGCCCAGATTATGCGTAACGTAGAGAACGGCCGTTTGCCGCGCCGTGATCAGGTCGCGCAGCAGGTCAAGGACGGCCGCCTGCGTGGTCACGTCGAGGTTGGTCGTTGGCTCGTCGAGGATGAGCAGGGGCGGTTCGGCGCCGAGGGCCAGGGCGATCATCACGCGCTGCTGCATCCCCCCGCTCAGTTGGTGCGGGTAGCTGGCGGCGACGCGCGGCGGATCGGGGATGCGCACCATGTCTAGCAGTTCGATGGCGCGTTGAACGGCGGCTGTTTTGTCCAGGCGCAGGTGGTGGCGCAGGGTCTCAGCAATTTGTTCGCCAATAGGGATGGCGGGGTTGAGCGCGGAGAGCGGGTCTTGGGGAACCAGGCTGATTTCCCGGCCCCAAACGCTGACCATTTGATCGGAAGAGAGGGTGAGGAGATCACGGCCGTTGTACCAGATTGCGCCTTGTTGGGTACGGCCGTTGGGCAAATAGCGCATAATGGTCAGGGCAATCGTTGACTTGCCTGAACCGCTTTCCCCCACCAGGCCATACGTTTGCCCCGGCGCTATGGCCAGCGCAAACTCGCGCACCGCCTCCAGCCACCCATCGCCGCTGCGGTAGGCAACCGTCAAATCTTGGATGTGGAGTAATGGGGGTTTACGTTGCAAGGATTACACTCCTGGGACGTTGGGCGTCGGGGGAAATGTCCGACTCACGACGCCCGACTCTCCTGCCATACCCGTTTCAATCCATCGGCCATCAGGTTGACGCCGATGACAACCAGGGCGATGGCCCCGGCCGGGAAATAAAGCGCCCACGGCAGTTGGCTGACGTGCGGCCGTGCTTCATTGACCAGCAGCCCCCAATTGGGGCTGGGCGGCTGTACGCCGACCCCTAGAAAACCAAGCGATGCGATCAGGAAAATGGCGTAAGAAAAGCGGAGTGACGCTTCGACCGCCAGCGCCGGCAGCACCGAAGGCAAAATTTCGCGGAATAAAATGCGCCACAATGGCTCTCCTTGAATGCGGGCTGCTTCGACGAATGCTTTGGATTTTACCGACAAGACAATGCTGCGGGCGACGCGGGCGACGATGGGCGTGTAGACGACGACGATGACGATTAACACGCTGTTGCGCGCCTGTCTCTTATACACATCT
>JACSRF010000052.1 GCA_014879875.1 Anaerolinea sp. | reverse complement strand
GGAGCAGTGTATTCAGGGGTCGTTTGTGGTGCCGAAAAAGCTCGACCAGGCATATTTACATGGAACCCATCGCAATCGAGTACCGCGACATAAAGTTCCTGACGATACAAGCGGAGATTGACGGGTTTCAGATCGACTATTCGATGGCCCTTATCGTGGATTGCGCTTACGACCCCCGCAAGATTGGCTGCGACTGTGATGCGCGCTCCCAAATCTGATCGCAGACTCTTCTGCCCCGCCATCTTTGGTACTAGGATGCACTCCAGAGACTCGGTCTTGTTGAAATCAAGCGTCGGCATCGCGAATCCGACGAAATTTCCCGAGACATCTCTCGCCATAGCAAATGGCCAAGACAGCTGAATTATTCCCGCTGCCGACGATGGCAATGACGGCGCATTCTGCAATAGGCAGAAGATTTTATCTGCATATTCCTTGCCGACTTGCCTGAGAGTCTCAGAATGATACAGCTTAACTACAGTGGCTGGCTCCCCAGTTACCTGATAGACGGTGCCCGCACCGCCACTAGCCAATTCCTTACCAAGAGCTACATTTCTGGTTTTTCTATTAGCATCAACCAGAACAACAATGGTTATCGGGTGGTTCACGAAGGCCGTATCAGTAGAATTGTTTTGTCATCGCTGGTAATCGGCCAAGTACGTTCGTCGGCAAGGGTTGCTTGGAGTGCTTCACATCCATCGGCTTCATTAACTGTCGATAAATAGAACTTCACGGGGTCCATGAATGGCCCGGACAGCCCTGTACGCCCACGATTAATTGCAAACGACATTGCGCCATCACTCATTAATGACACAAAGTTAATCTCGCCGGAAAAAGACATTACGCGCAGATGTGTCTGCCAATCGTCGCATGTGACGAAGTATGTTTCGTTGGAATATTCACCATTTTCCGGCAGCGAAAGGACAGTCTCCCCCCCAAGCAGTTCTACTGCCGCAATGCCATCCCCAATGTGGAACAGGCAGCCTCCTTCCTCGCGCAGTACTACGCCGACCAGCGTACTAGCCAATTCACGCGTGGGTATGACCAAATCACGGGCATTCTCAGCAATTTCAGCACGCGCTGCTTCAACGGCCTGCTCAATCACAGATCGGTCGCAGGCCACTACAGATGCGCCCGCGTAATCTGCTAAAAAATGACTTATGACCTTTGCGCACACGCGTGCCCCGAGATGGCTTTGGGCTGCGGAACCAGCGCCATCACAAACAACCGCGACCAACCGGCCATCCCCGACGGCATGACCGAAAGAATCCTGGCACGGAAGGTTGCCATCAATGTGCCCCTTGCCGATGGCCGAAGCAGCGTATACTTGCCACAATTTCTCCATACTCAATTGGTCCCTGCAGATGCCCAACTGTCAGTTGGTGGTAGCTGGGCAATCTGGCCTTTCGCGGTCTGCGACACGGCTTTGACACTAGCACTTAACCAAACGAATAAGTCGTTAAATTGAGTGCTCGAAATCAGTTTTGCTCCCCTGCTCGAGAAACGACCCAGTACGCCCAAGTCCGCACCATTGCCGACTCCTATGGAAAAAACCGTCACCTTATTAGCAGCTTCGGCAGCCCTGCAAGCCTCTGCTGCATCTTCCCAAGCGTCTGAGGGAACTCCATCGGACATCAACATCAAAATCGGGCGTTTGTAGGAAATTCCAGCGGCCTTTAGCTCATCCTTCTGCTCTTGAATCGCCTTAAGTGCCGCCCTGATCGCAGCGCCGGTAGGCGTTGAACCATCGGCTACTAGCGTTGGCGCCGAAAAATCCATCGCATCCACCCATAAATCCTCACTGACGTCATTCGCGCCACCAAACTGAATTACTTTTATCCGCCCACGGGTTGAAGTGGTTGGATCATTTTTTAAAGCCTTTTCCAATGCTATCAGACCGGAATTTAGCGCGTTGATGCACTCTCCAGCCATACTGCCAGAGCGATCTAAAACGATAACCAATGGCGTCCGTTCATCGGTATTGTCCATCAGCGCCACATCTGGAATCGGAATTGCCGTAGGCATTTTAAGCCCTCCTTAGTTAAAGAATGGAAGTAGACATCTTCTAGGTGTTTCATAATTTCAGGAAACGCAGCCGCGCCACCATTATTTGCAAGCCCAACAAAAATGGTTAAAGTCAATCTTTATAACGCCTACTCCAAAATCGGTTAGCGCACCTCGTTCTTCAGCGCAGCATTTGTGACCATCACCGTGGAAGCGAAAAGCTTTCCACGTTTGACCTAGCTTAGTGCCGGCCACTTTACATACTTCGAGCACGACGCACCTGGAGCCATATCCAGATTTGGATAGCCTCCACCCAAACACCGACCTCTAGCGTTGGCGTCCGCACGAACAAAAGGCGCAGGCACAATTTTTCCTAGATCGCGCATCCCGCCCCAAAGCGAGCAGGTTGCACAAATTTTTGTCGAGCTACCCCATGTGATCATTTGATTTTCTTCCTTTAGAAATGGTGATCGATTAGAACACTTATTCGGCGCCACCGATTCCGCAATGCCTGAAGTCTTTGTTGTCGTCACACAACAGCAGCCCAAACGACAGTCGGCATCTGGCTTCAAATATTCCGGATTAGGTCGTTTCGTGTGGAACCGCCCCGGTGAGGCGGATGCCGCTGCAGAGCCCTTCGGCCTCCCCCCCTGGCCCCGCCCTCGAGGGCGGTGAAGTCCTTGCCGCCGGACGGGCTCGGGCGCTGGCCGCGAAAAGCCGCAACCAGCCCCA
>JACSRF010000053.1 GCA_014879875.1 Anaerolinea sp. | reverse complement strand
TAAAGTGCTTATACAAGAACATGGAAACAACACAATACGCGCTGTTTCCGTTTAGACGGAAATCTCTATGTTAAGAAAAAGATTTGGGGTTTTCTCATAGCTTGTCATGGAGCAAGCCAATCGTAAATCGCAAATCGTTAATCGTAAATCCTATACCTCTGTTCGTCTGTACAAAGGTTGGGCGACGGCCAGTCGTCACGTACCCGTACTTGACAAAAACCGGCATGGTCGCAAAATACGTCTGCAAAATTTATACTTTTTCGAGGAAAATATGATGAACCTGCGATTTGCTTTCTTCATGCTTCTGCTGACCACGCTCTTGTTGGGTGCGTGTGGCGGCAATGACAACACGGCCGCTCCCGCTGCCGCTGAACCAACTATGCCGGCAACTGCCGTTCCCGAAGTTACCCGCGTCATTAGTGAAACCAGCAGCGAGGCCACCCTGCCTGCTCCGCCGACGTTGGTCGCCGAACCCTCGCCATCCCCGCCGGCGCCGCCTACGGAGACGCCCGCCCCGGCCGACGCACTCCTGTTTGCCGCGGACTTCACCGACCGCAACCCGCTGACCGGTGAATTGGTGACGGATGTGGCGATGTTGGCGCGACGGCCGTTTATCATCAAGCTCTCCAACGCCCCCGCCATCTACACCCGCCCACAGTCCGGCCTCAACGACGCCGACTGGGTCTTTGAACACACTACCGAAGGCGCCATCACCCGCTTCAGCGCCATCTTCTACGGCAAAAACCCGCTTAAAATCGGCCCGGTGCGCAGCGCCCGTCTCATAGACCTGGAGCTGCCCGCCATGTTCGACGCCGCCCTCGTCTTCTCCGGGGCCAGCGCCGGTGTGCGCCAACGCATTTACGCCTCAGACTTCGCCAACCGCGTCAACGAAGCGGGTTACGGCCTCTACCGCACCGGCGAAACAAACAAACCGCTCGAACACACCCTGTATGGCAACCCCGAACAACTGTGGCAATACCTGGACAGCATCGGCCAGAACACACCACCCAACTTTGGGTCTTACCTGACCTTCAGCGAAACAGCGCCGCCCAACGGAACGGCCGCCGGCCGCCTGTATCTCGATTACCAATGGGCAAAAGTTGAGTGGCAATACGATGCAGCCAGTGGCAAATATCTGCGCTGGACGGATGGTGAAATCCACGCCGACGGCAACACCTTAGAACAAGTCGCCGCCGCCAATGTCATCGTTCTCGCCCCCTACCATGCCCAAGACCCCACCATCTGCGAGGAAATTCGGGACGGCGTTTGCGCGCACCTCTCCGTACAAATTCAGCTTTGGGGCAGCGGCAGCGGCGCGGTGTTCCGCGATGGGCAGCGATATGACGTGGTCTGGCGCCGGGAAGGGCGCAATGACCTGCTCACCTTCACCGACCTGAGTGGCGACCCTTTCCCCCTCAAAGTGGGCAACACCTGGGTACAACTTGTGCCCACCTGGTTACAAAATCCGTTGACAGTGGAACCGTAGACGATTGTGTAGGGCAATTTGTCAAATTGCCCTACATGATGACTTTTTCCGACAAGCTGCTAGAGTACAGCCTGCCACACGGCCGTTGGCAGCACATGGACGCCCGGTGGTGATTGGTGGCCGGCGCGGACGATGTGCCCGATGCCGGCGGCGAGCACGGCCAGGGTGATGTCGAAGGCGTTGAGGCTGTCACCGCGCCCGGCCGTCAGGTTGAGCATGGAGCCACCTGCCAGCAAGTAGAGGGTACGGCCGTTCACGGCAAACGTCTCCACAAAGGGCAGCGCCGTCTCATGAGGATAGGCGCGCAGCGCGGCCACGTCCATCTCATCCGCTTCGTGGCCGACGTTGAGCAAAAAGACGCCATCCCGCAGCCGCGTGAAGTCGGCCGCCTGGATGATGTGGTGCGCGCCGGTGGCCGTGACGATGACGTCGGCGTGGGGTAGGCATTCGGCTAACGGCCGTACCATCCAGCCATCATACTGCGCCAGCAGCGCCCGCGCCGGGTCGCGCTCGGCCACCGTCACCTGGCCGCCATAGGCGCGCGCGGCGGCGGCGGCCCCTTGCCCCACCAGCCCATAACCGATGACCAAGACCTGCTTTTCGTGCAGCGTCAGCCGCGTCGTCTGGAAAAAGGTGTGCCACGCCGTCAGGCCGACCATGTGCCGGTTGTGCAGCCCTTCTTTCACCGGCAAATCATCCCAATTGAAGATGGGGTAGCGCGGCGTGAGGCCGCCCAGGCGATTGATGCCGGAGCCAGTCGCTTCCAGCCCGGCGCGAATGGGTGGGCCGTCTGGCAGTTGGTGCAGTCGCGCCGTCAATTCGGCCCCCATTTCACAGAGATGGGTGGGTTCCCAGGAGAGGGCGTGGTTGACGGCCGTGTGCAGCGCTGCTGGCGGCATGTCGCGCCACGCTTCGGCGGCCACGCCCTGGGCGACCAGGTGGGCAACGGTGTCGTTTTGCACGGTGGCGGGGTTGCAGGTGGTGAGGAAAACGGCCGCGCCTTTGGCCAGCAGCCCCTCCACCAGTGGGATCATTTTGATGTCCAGGTGCATACTGCACGCCAGGCGCGCGCCGCTCATGTCGGGCAAATGGGTCAGCGCCCGGTGCAGCCGCGGCAAATGGCGGCGCGTCCAGGCAAGTTCTTGGGTGAATGGATTGCTCATTTGTTAACCTCATAAAAAAATAGGCTCTTTGGGAACTCAGGGGGTTGACAGGCCCCTTCGACAAGCTCAGGGCAGGCTGTGATGCGTGAC
>JACSRF010000160.1 GCA_014879875.1 Anaerolinea sp. | reverse complement strand
AACATGTTTTTCTTGGCAGCCGATGAATTCCATTCATCGGAAAAAAGAATGCCCGACAGTATCACCGATAACCGATAACCGATTACTGACCACCGATAACCGACTACCGATTACCGACTACCGATCCATGGACAAACTCCTACTCTGGCTCTGGAACCGCTACCGGCCACAAGAAGGGTGGCTGCCGCTGGGCATGGCGCTCAGCCTGGTCTCCTGCCTGGCATGGGCGCTGCTGACGGCCGCCTGGGTCCCGGAAATTTGGATTGTGATTCCGGCCGGGTTAGGCGGGGCGCTGTTGGGGGTGGCGCTGGCGAAACGGCCGTTACGCCCCCTCCCTGCCTGGACACTCATCATCCTCTACGGGCTGCTTATAACCATTGTTGGGTTGGGGAAATTGTGGCCGTCGTGGGCCATTTGGCGCGCCGGTTGGTGGGCGACGGCCACGTTTTGGCGGCAAAATGGGGCATTATTGTTTGATCGCAGCGCCGGTTGGGTGCGGGCGGCGGTGAGCGGCGGTCATAGTCAGGAAACCATCATCTTTGCTTTTGGGTTAGGGTTGGGCATCTGGCTGTTGGCAGCCTACATGGGGTGGTCTATCTACCGGGGGCAGCGGCCGTTATATGGCCTCATGCTCATCGGCGCCGCCCTGGCGCTCAATGGGTACTACAGCCAGGTAGCGACTTATTGGGTGGCGTTGTTTATTGGGCTGGCTGTGCTGACGGCAGCCATCATCCATTACACCAGCCGGGAACAGACGTGGCAGACCAACGGCATGGATTATTCCGATGAAATCCGCCTGGAACTGACTCTTTACGCCGCAGGTATGGCCATCGCGCTGCTGTCTCTATCGCTGGCGCTCCCGTCCTTCAGCATAACCAGATTTGCGCGCTTGTTGGCGCAGCAGCCGGCCGTGCAGCAGATCGAAGATACCTGGGAACGCATCTTCGGCGGCGTGGAGGAGGCGCAGGGCGGCGTCGGTCTTGGCCCCAGCGCGCCCGGCGGCGGCGGCGTCATGCCCCGCGCTTACTTGCTGGGCAATGCCCCGGAACTGAGCGAAGCGGTGGTGATGGCGGCCATTTTGCAAGAAGTGGTGGACGGCCGTTACTATCTTGTCCAGAACACGGCCGGGCTGCATTGGCGCGCCCTCAGTTACGAAGTGTACACCGGGCGCGGCTGGACGCTTTCCGCCGAGCGCGAGGAGCGCGTCGCGGCGAACCAGCCCATCTCCCTACCCCCATTGGCGGCGCAGCGAACCTTCCACCAATCCATCAACTGGGTCTACGATGCCCGCGCCGTTCGCTACACGCTCGGCTTTCCGCGCGCCATGGACCAGGAGGCGCGTTTGCTGTGGCGCGGGCAAGAGGATTTGGTGCGCGTCAGCGGCAGTGGGCGGACGTACCGGGCGACGACGCAGTTGGCCGCCGCCAGCCCCGACCTGCTGCGCGCCACCCGCGCGGCCGATGCGCCCCCGGCCATCCTGGCGCGCTACACGGCGCTGCCGGACAGCGTGCCAGAAACGGTTCACGCCCTGGCTGCGACCATCTCCGGCCATCTGGATAATCCGTATGACCAGGCACGCGCCATTGAACGATACTTACGGCAGTATCCATACACGCTGGAGGCGCCGCCCCCGCCTGCTGACGAAGACGACGTCGTGGCCTATTTTTTGTTTGTGCAGCAGGCGGGGTACTGCGATTATTTCGCCTCGGCGATGGTCGTGCTGGCGCGCAGCCTGGGCTTGCCGGCGCGCCTGGCGGTCGGCTTTGCGGCACAGCCGCCCGATGAGAATGGGGTGCAAACGATTTACCAGGTTAACGCCCACGCCTGGGCGGAGGTATATTTTGCCGGATATGGGTGGGTGGAGTTTGAGCCAACGGCCGGATTCCCAACCCATGAAGCGGATAACGCCGACGCTGCCGCCTTGGCGAATCTTGATGCGACCGACCAACAGGATGAAGCAGTGGCGCCGCTGCCCATACCGGCCGCGCCGAAGAAACGGCCGTCGCTGTGGCGTTGGTGGCCGCTGCTGCTGTTAGCGCCGCTGCCTGGCCTGGCGCTGGTTATCTGGTGGCGGTGGCGGCGGGCGCGTCCGGCGGCAATGGCGGAGATATTGCTGGTTTACGGCCGTTTGCAGCAGCAGGCGGAGCAGTTGGGCGCGCCGCCCCTGCCACAGCAAACGCCGTTTGAATTTCGGGATGCACTGCTGCGTTATCTGGCTGGCCTGGCGCGGCAGCCACGTCTGCGGCTGTTGGTGCAGCGCATCAAGCCGCCTGTTGAACGGTTAACGGCCGTCTTTAGCGCGTATCAATATGGTCGGCCGCGCGCTGAAAATGGGGAAACGGCCGTTGCCCAGGCCGCGTGGCAGGCATTACAACGGCCGCTGCGCCGCCTGCGCCTGGCGTCCTGGCTGCAAGCTCTTTGGAAGCGGATCGTGAAGCGTTAGCATCCACTTACGTTTCATGCTTCACGCCTTACCTTAATCTCCCCACAACATTTCCTCTGCTGACGGGCAAATTTGCCAAAATCAACTACAATCATTATAGACGCGCAGCCGCAACGGTGTGCCTTGATCGGTAATGCAAACTAACAGTTTGCCCTACCTTGATATCTGTAGTCCGAACATCCTTGTTCGGACATCGAACAGAGATGTTCGATGTACAGAAGGAGCTGAGCGCAGTGATGAATGAAAATCTGTAGTCCGAACATCCTTGTTCGGACATCGAACAGGGATGTTCGATTTACAAAGGA
>JACSRF010000054.1 GCA_014879875.1 Anaerolinea sp. | reverse complement strand
GAACGAGATTTGAATAATTTACACGTTTAGATTGGACAAATCTTCTGAGATTTGTCCAATCTTCCGTATCAAGCGCCGTACACCATCTTGATGGCGGCGTATACCCAGCGCATCTGGTTTTTGGGGTAGTGTTGGGAGAGGTAGCGCATCAAGGCGGGTGTGTCGCGCGGGTCCAGGCCGGATTCGGCGACCAGGTGGCGCAGCCATTCCCGTTGTTGCAATTCCAGCACAAATTCGCGGTACACACGGGCGATCAGGTCGGCAGCCATTTCCACGCGGGCGGGGTCAAAGTCAGCTTCCAG
This sequence comes from Anaerolinea sp., assembly GCA_014879875.1. Taxonomy (GTDB): domain Bacteria; phylum Chloroflexota; class Anaerolineae; order Promineifilales; family Promineifilaceae; genus JACSRF01. Next base: position 2,450 of record JACSRF010000054.1, on the reverse strand, counting down.
TTCGGTGTGGACATCGGCGACACGGCCGTTACCAAAATCATGCCCATTCTCCAACATCTTATGCAGGGCGTGTTCAATGTCCGTCTTGCCCACGTTGGCGTCGGCCGTCCAGTGTATCTCTTCAATTGTGGGTGGTTTACATTTGAAGTACGTGGCCGTGTCTCGTGTGGAGAGCATCAGCACGGCGCCCTCTTCCACAAACACGTCTGGCCCGGCAGCCTGGTTGCGCGCCTCCATTTGCGCCTGTAGGCGGCGATACGCCTGCGCCAGCCCTTCGGCGTCTGGGTGGGCTACTTCCAGCGTGGGGATGAGGTCAAAGCCATACCGGTTGGCGATGCCCGCCAGTTTACGATAACTGACCGGTTTGCGGTGGGCAACGGCCGTGTGCAGCGTCAGTTGCAGCGGCGTGTCATACTTCACCAGATGCGGGTTGCGGTAGCCCCACAATTCAAAAACCAGCGCCACCTTTTGCGCCCGGATCGCCTCTTCCACCGGCTTGCGGTCGGGCAAAACTTCGGCCAGCAGTGCGCGCCAATCGCCCCACCGGCTGGCCTGCAACACCGGTTGCAAGCGGGTACGCGGGATTACTTCCAGCAGGTTGCCTTGTTTGTCGGCGAGGGGGTAGAAGATAACGGCCGTGCCATCCAGCTTCACGGTAAACCGGGCGTCGGTTACATTGTGCGCCACCGGAATCGCCACGCGCGCCGAACCGTCCTTCTCCTGCTGGTACGGGTAATGGATTTTGGGCATAGCCGGGATAAATTCCAGCCGCTCCTCGCCCGCCAACTCCGTTACCGCCAGCATCCCCAGCTTCTCGCTCTCCTGGCGGCACAAATATCCGCTAAAGGGGATACCACCGGGTGAGGTAACGCTAAACGGCTGCCATTCTCGTCTGGCGACGCCGGTGATGGTGATGATTTGTTCTAACATGGGGGCATGATACCCGTAAAATCATTTATGGCCGTATATACTGTACGCGGCCACAAAGTAACATTTTTTACTCTGCTAGGAATGTTACTTTATGCCCGCGTTGAGTATAACGCGCCAACGCACTATGGATATTAAGAAAAAGATTTGGGGTTTTCTCATAGCTTGTCAGGGGGCAAGCCAATCGTAAATCGCCAATCGTAAATCGCCAATCGTAAATCGTAAATCGTAAATCGTAAATCCTATACCTCACCACGCATACGCTTCTGGCGCAGCGCCGCCTGGCCCCGGCCAGATGGCGTCAATCTTTGCCAGGGTTGCTTCATCTAGCTTAATTTCCAACGCCCGCAGGCTGCCGGTAAGCTGTTCCATTGTGCGTGGGCCAATGATGGGCGCGGTCACCGCTTTTTGTTGCAGCAGACAGGCCAGCGCCACGTCGGCCGGATGTTCGCCCAGTTCGGCGCAAAACGCTTCCCACTGTTCTAGCTGCGGCCGATGCTTCTCAATTTGCTCCTTCATGCGGTCACTGGCGCGACGGCCGGCTTCGATTTTTTGCAGCACCCCGGCCAACATGCCCCCCGCCAGCGGACTCCAGGGAATCAACCCCAGGCCATATCCCTCGCAGGCGGGGATCACTTCCAGTTCGATCATCCGGTCGTTGAGGCTGTAGAGGCTTTGTTCGCAGACCAGCCCCATGAAGTGGCGCGCTTTGGCCGCTTCGTTGGCCTGGGCGATGTGCCAGCCGGCGAAGTTGCTGCTGCCGACGTACAGGATTTTGCCTTCACGAACTAATTGTTCCATGGCCTGCCAGATTTCTTCCCAGGGGGTGTGGCGGTCTACGTGGTGCATCTGGTACAGGTCAATGTAATCCGTTTGCAGGCGGCGCAGGCTGTCTTCGCAGGCGCGTTTGATGTGCAGAGCCGAGAGGCGGGATTCGTTGGGCCATTCACCCATACGGCCGTACACCTTCGTCGCCAGCACCGTTTTCTCGCGCCGTCCGCCACCCTGGGCAAACCAACGGCCAATGATCTGTTCCGTGATGCCTTCGCCTGTTTTCCAGCCGTAAACGTTGGCGGTGTCAAAGAAGTTGATGCCCAGTTCCAACCCTTTGTCCATGATGGCAAAGCTGTCTTCTTCACTGGTCAGCGGGCCAAAGTTCATCGTGCCCAGGCACAGGCGGCTGACTTGTAAACCGGTACGTCCTAATTGTGTGTATTCCATGTTTCACTCCTATATAAATGTAGGGCGAACTTTCCAGTTCGCCTGCCAAAAAATGTAGGGCGAACTGGAAAGTTCGCCCGCGCAAATTGGGGTAAGCGTTTAGCCCCCTTGCTCTGGCCGGTCTCCTGACCGTGCCAGTCAGGTGGCTCGGCCAGGAGACCGGCCACAGCGGGGATGGCGGTGTAAAACGTCAAGCGTGAAGTGTGAAGCGCCGTCCATAATCGTCAATCGCAAATCGCAAATCGTCAATCGCAAATCGTCAATCGCAAATCGTCAATCGCAAATCGTCAATCGCAAATCGT
>JACSRF010000055.1 GCA_014879875.1 Anaerolinea sp. | reverse complement strand
GGCAAAGAAGAAGAAAATCCTTTGCGCCTTTCTTCCTTTGCCCCTTTGCGTTAAAAATTCTTGTACATCGTGCAAACATCTCATTGGAAAGGTACTACATCTTTTGCCAGGCGATGCTGGCAAAAGAAGGTGTAAACACAGATAAGAGAAACACGGATAAAGCCCCCAAAAACCGTGTTTTTCCCATCCGTGTTTACAAGATCGACAATTTTTTGTCGCTCTGGGCGCTGTTAGCGCCTATTAACATAGTGCAGATATAACGGCCGTTTCCCCACGCCGCATTCCGCATTGAGAAACGGCCGTCTCCTAACCTGGAAGGGGAAATCTTCGTCTGGCACGGCAACCGGTGGGGTGGGGGAGCAATGGCGGCGATACGGCCGTACCGACCCATACTGCTTGAAGTTCACGACCGCACACATGCGCCACCTCCGACAGCCGCCACGCAGAATGGTGACGACGTACTGGCTGTCCGTGACGATGTTGACCGCGCACGGCCGTTTGAGCGCCTGCAAGCCGATTAACCCTGCACTGAGCATCGTCGAAGTGACGCCCATCAACTCCATGCGGTTGTTGGTCGTCTCGTCGTTGCTGCCTACCAGGCTCTTCTCACGGCCGTCTGCTTGTAATATCGCGCAGTACCCGCCCGGCCCCGGATTGCCGCGACAACTGCCATCTACGAATAGGGAAACATCTTTCATCTTGCACCTCCATGCAGCATGTTGTTGCTGAACCGGCAAGCCGCCAGCCCTTTCTCGCCAACCGACAGCCGGAGGCTGTTTAGCATGGGAAGGGGCAGGATGCTGTAAGTTACCCGATGAGCGTTTCGTATAGGGGTGATTCTGGGGAAAGGAGAGGGGGAACGGCCGTTGCTCCTTCTCGCACTAAATTCGCCAAACCGCAATGGCCAACGGCCGTCTGGTAGACCACTATTTGTTCACGACTTATGTTACAATCTTGCAGCAGGATTGACTTTCTGACGAGAGGCTTCTATGGACAACGACAAGGCGCTGATACCAGTAGACCAGCGAGACATAGATTTCTATGGAGATATGGTCACGGCCGTCATTGCTCATGACGGAACGGTCTACATCCCCATTCGCCCGATCTGCCAAAACCTGGGCGTTTCCTGGCCGAGTCAGAGCAACCGGATCAGCCGTGACCCCATCCTCTCTGAGGTCAAGGGGGTATTCATAGTGAATACCCCTGGAGGCACTGATGACAGCAGCCAATCATGCGAGGAGCCGGATGAGGGTAGCCTCTCATGTCCGGTTCTGAATCAGCGGTGGGGGCTGTGAAGCCCCTGCCGACTGTAATAAAGGCGATGTTTGCCTTTGACCCCCACTTTTTTGAAGAATTCCTGATAGGTTTGCTCGATTTCCTCCCCATCGTGGCATAACTACACCCACCGCCTCAACGGCGAAATGAAAAATACCAGGAGGTCGAGTAGGCAACGGCCGTTGCCCCCACCAACAAATCAACCCAACCAACCTGGCTGGATACCGAGAAGGAAGAGAGCGTAACGGCCGTTGGTCCCATCACTCCCCACCCAAAACCTGCCGCGCCACCCGTCGCTCCGTCTGCTTCATCGCGTAAGGCTGCAAATAGCGGCGCACAAAAGCCAACATTGGCTCATTACTCGCCGCCACCTGCCAGATGCCATAAGGCACGTCGCTGTCCACCTGCGGGCGGATGGCCGCCGCCAACAGCGCCAGCCCCAACCCTTGCCGCTGCAAATCAGGCCGTAGGAAAAAGCTGGTGTATTGGATGGCATCCGTCGCCGCCTGATGGGTCACCATCCAGCCCGCCACATCGCCGCCATGCCGCAGCACCACGCTGTTGAAGGCCAGGTGCGCATCGGCCTGAAACGGGTCGAGATTGGCCGGGCACTCGCCCGTCTTCAGCTTGCGCTGGATGGATTGGTGCTTAGCAGGCTGTAAGTCGCTCCAGGGGAACAGCTCACAGCCGTCGGGCAGCGGTGGGGCATCATGCAGCCAGGCGGCGCTGCCTATGTCATACGTCACCTTGTATTGGTAGAGCAAGGTTTGGGGCGGCAGCCAGCCATACCGCGCCAGAAAATGCTCCACCACAGGCAGGCTGGGCCAGTCGGTGCTGTAGCTGAGGTCGAGGTAACGCAGGCCGCGTTGCGCCAATGCCTGTTGTAGATGGGCCAGCAGACGGGTGGCGATGCCGTGCCGCCGGTGGGCGGTGGCGACAAAACAGGAGAGCAGGTGTGCCCCGGCGTTGTCCGGCGCAATTTCAGCCAGAGCCATGGCGATTGGTTCATCGCCAACACGCGCCACGGCCGTTACCAGCGGCTCCCGCAGCGACCGTCCCCGTAGCTGTTCGGCCAGGGGCGGGAAGGTGAGGGGGTGGTACTGTTGCAGAACGGCCGTTACCGTCATATCCACGCTCATCTGAAAGCGATAGCCCGGCGCGGCGGCTGGCTGGCGCGGCGCGGTTTGCGCGGCGGGCGCGGCTTTGAACGGCTGGAAGACGGGCGGCGCGTTGGGGTACTCGATGGTGACAAAGCGGCTGATCTCGTCGCTCTTGAAGCCCAGGGCCATGGGGCGGCGCACGCCCGGCAGCACGGCCACGTCGTACAACTCGCTGATGATGCCCGCTACTTCCACCCAATGGGCGACGTTGCCCGTCGTCAGGTCAATAATCGCCAGACCGCAGAGGGCGTCGGCGTCTGCGTATTCCGGGTCATGCCAATCACCGATTCCGTTTCATGCCGATCACTGATTCCGGCACTGCCGATC
>JACSRF010000056.1 GCA_014879875.1 Anaerolinea sp. | reverse complement strand
CATTTAGATTGGTTCAATCTCCGAAGATTGAACCAATCTTGACCAACTTATTGAAGTGCCATTCCTAAGTGCGGGACTTGTCATGCCCCCGTAGGTTGAGCTTGTCGAAACCGATTCCCCTTCGACAAGCTCAGGGGACGGGGGTGAATGATTACATCCTGAAATTCTGTAGGTTCTTTAATCCTCGTTCCTTACGGACAACGGATTACGGACAACGGATTACGGATTACGGATTACAGATTACGCGCCACCCCCAGCTCCTCGCGGCCGCCCAACCAAAGGGCATAAGCAAAGCCAAGCAGGGCCAGCATCCACAACCAGGCATGGTTCGCCGGGCTTAATAAATCGGGCCAATAGCGGACGAAAACGCCCAGGCTGTCGCCGCTCAGTCGTACTGTTTGCAGCGTCCATATGCTAAGACTGACCAAGATGCCCATCTCCGTCGCGCCAGTCAGCACAGTAATGAGGAAGGCCAGCGCGGCGAGGAAGGTCATGGGCGCGAGCCAGGTTGTTATGAGCAGCCATAGGCTGACCTGGGGCAGCAGCAGCGCCAGCGCCACGCTGCTCAGCGCCGCCAGCAGTAAGTTGAAGCCGAAGACGAGCAGCAGACGGGCAAGTAGAAGGAGACGGGGGGAAACGGCCGTTGTCATTTCCAACTCCCACACGCCATCGGCCGGGCTGTACAGGGTGGCAATGCCCAATGCTGCCACGACGGGGGCCAGCAGCGCCAATGGGAGGCCAGCAGCGCCCTCCCCTCCCCGCCAGGCCAGGGAGACGAGGACGCCTAAAGTCATTACCAACGCCGAGGCCGCCCAAATTTCACGGCGCACCACCCGCGCCTGGGCCACCAGCAGCAGCCAGAGCCACCATTCGCGCCCCGCGTCTGCGCGCCCCGCGTCTGCGCGTCCCGCGTCTGCGCGTCCCGCGTCTGCGCGTCCCGCGTCTGCGCGTCGCTGCGGGAGATCGCTCCTGGGCAGCTCCGGCAGCAGACGCGCCAGCAGCGCCTCAGTTGCGGCGGCAGTGGGTGATGCGGGAGGTTGGGATAGTTGACTGAGGATGGGCAGGAACACGGCCGTTTCCTCATCTGCCAACCCATCTTCCTGTAAACGGGCGATTAAATCTGTGTCATTCATACGCTGCTCCACGTGTTCTGTGTTCCATAAAATGGATTACAGATTACACCGCCTCCGTCAGTTCTTCCCGCAGCCGTTTCAAAGCCAGCGAGAGGCGTGATTTGACTGTGCCAACGGGAATGTTGAGAATGAGGGCGATCTCTTCCAGGGACAACTCCTCGGCGTAGCGCAGCAGCAAGGTTTCACGTTGGTGGGGTGGCAGGTGGTAAACGGCCGTTACCGCTTCTTGTGCGGTTTCCCGCTGGATAACGGCCGTTTCTGGGCGCTGCGGGCTGGCAATACGCGCCATTGACCCATCATCAGAGCCGGTGTGGCGCATTTCGGCCTGCTTGTAATAGTCGCGGGTGACGTTGACGGCAATTTGATAGAGCCACGGTTTGAACGGCCGTCGCCCATCATACGAACGAATACCACGCAGCAGCCGCACCATTGTCTCCTGCGCCAGGTCTTCGGCCAGAAAACGGTCGCCGCCGGTCATGCGGTACAAAAAACCGATCAGTGGCGCATGGTGGCGTATCACCAGCCGGCGCAAAGCGGGTTGGCTGCCTTGTTGGATGGCTTGCGCCAGGGATTCATCATCTGGTTCGTCTGCGCCAGGGTGAGCCACAATGACAAAACACTCCTTCGTCCGGGATGGTTGGCTGATCGTTCCTCATCGTAATCATTGATACGAGGTTCCGGGCGAAAGGTTCACAGTCTATGATTGATAATGATCATTCCAATGATTGATTCCGCCCAGGTAGTTATAAATGTTTTGGCGCCCGGAGTCGAGGCTTTAGGCAGGCGGGGGGTGAACGGTTACTATCTTGATTACCGCTCTCCACCCAAATCATGATATGCTTGCCGTATGCAAGGTGAAAAAATCATTGGGGTTGTAGGCGGCGTTGGCCCGTTTGCCGGGCTGGATTTGCAGCGCAAAATTTTAGAGGAGACGACCGCGCAGCGGGATCAGGATCACCTGGCGGTCATTGCCATTTCCCAGCCCGCACCCATACCAGATCGCACCGACTATTTGTTGGGGAAAACGGCCGTTAACCCCGCCTACCCCATCGCCCAACAACTGTTCACCCTGGAGCGCGCCGGGGCCACCGTCGCCGCCATCCCGTGCAACACCGCCCATGCTGCGCCCATTTTCTCCATCATCCAGGCAGAATTGGCGCAGCGGCAAAGTCAGCTTACCTTGCTGCACATGATGCAAGAAGTGGCGCGGTTCATTCGGGCCGCATTGCCAAACGCGCGGCGCATTGGGGTGCTATCCACTACCGGCACGTATCGCGCCCGCGTTTATGCGGCGGCCCTGGAACCGGCCGGATTGACCTTGCTTGTACCAGACGAAGTGCAGCAGACAACGGTGATTCATCCAGCCATCTATGATCCACAGTATGGCCTTAAGGCTTGCGGCATCGCCACGCCGCAAGCGCGCGCTGCGCTGTTGACCGGCTTTGCCGCGCTGCGACAGCAAGGCGCGCAGGCCGTCATTCTCGGCTGCACCGAAATCCCGCTGGCGCTGACGGAAACGGAGATTGACGGCGTGCCGTTGGTGGATGCGACGCGCGTGCTGGCGCGGGCGCTGGTGCAGTGGCCGGTAATCGGTGGCCGGTAATCGGTGGTCAGTAATCGGTGGTCAGTAATCGGTGGTCAGTAATCGGTGGTCAGTAATCGGTGGTC
>JACSRF010000508.1 GCA_014879875.1 Anaerolinea sp. | reverse complement strand
CGATCCCCCTTCGACAAGACTTCGGCGTGAGCTCAGTCGAACGCTCAGGGGGCGGGGGTGAATGATTACGGCGCGAGTCTTCAGATGGCTTGCGCTTTGGCTACGGTTGAGGCTCTGGACGACCGCGCCAGCGCACCTGATGGCGGCGTTAGGGCGGGCTTGCCATCCAGGTGGTTTTTTAGTTGGTTTGCCAAAAGCGTAGTGGATTTTGCTCAAACAAGCTGGTCAGGTTTTCGGGAAATGGCGGAGAGGTTGAAGGGAAACGGCCGTGAGCCGGTAGCGCGGCTTATCTCCACAAGCCAGAAAAGAATTTAATACAAGGACTATACGCCTGCCACCCCATGCGCCTGGCCAAGGTTCAAGGGCGCAACCAGCGGGTAGCGCCAATGCGGGTTAGTTCTTCATCCAAATTGATCTTGAAGATTTCCAGGTTGTCCAGAGGGCGCTTCAAATTGAAAGCGTTGATTTTTTTGTTGAGGTCAATGATTTGCGCATCCCACGACTGGCAGGCGTCGTACCAGCGGTTGGAAATGCGGTCGCGCTGTTGGGGTAGTGTGGCAAATTCGCGGGTATGACGCTGCCAACCGGTGTGAACGGCCGTGCGCAAAGCCCGAATCTGCTCTAGTAAACTGTTACGGTCGGCAATCCAGGCGGGGAGTATCTCGTTATCCTTGAGCAGTTGGTGCGCCAGATCAAGCTCCGGCGCAAAGTGGTTCTGGTTCAGGTTAAGGGGTTTGCCTTTGCCGGGCAAGTTGTCAAACATCCCTTTATCTTGCCCCTCGCTGATCAGGTCTTCGATGAGATCGTGCCACTCCTCGCGCATACGCGCCCGCCGTTCCGCTTGCGACAAGGGGCTGTCCGGATCAGATTTGTCAGGGATAGCAGAATTTGTTGTCATATTACCGATTACCAATTACCGATTACCGATTACCGATTACCGATTACCGATTACGGTCCTAAGGTGCGTTAGAAACCTGAGCCGAGGGGCCAACAATGACTTCCGGGGAGAAATCACCAATACGGCCGTTTGCATCCAATGCCGTCAGGCTCACCGCATACGTGAGAGTGGGGTCGAGGTCGGTAAACGCCACGTTGCCCGCCACCATGCCGCGCACAAAGCGGAAGGAGGGGTACATGGGGGAATCTACCGGGCGGAAGGAAATGGCATAACCAGCCACATCCGGGGGAACCGACCAGGTAAGCAGATAAGCGCCAGGGGCAGCCATGTTGGTGACGATGGGGGTAGATGGCGTCACCGGCGCGCCGGCTAGATTGGCCATCACGGCCACGTTTAACTGCACCACCTGGCGCAAATAGTTGTAATCAATCAGGCTCCACGTGTCACGCACGGAGTTCACCAATTCGGGGTCTTCATCGGACTCAATGACGCGAACAGCAGGCATGCCCAACTGCACAAATTCCCGATGATCGCCCCAGCGCCCTTCCCGATCCAGTGTATCATAAATGATAACCGGGAATGTGGGCAGGTACAGCCCGCCAACGAAATGGTAATAACGCGCCAACGCACCGGACGGCGAACTTACCATATCTGGCGCAAACAGACGCACGTACTGCGGAATGCCAGCGCGACCGCCCACCCCATCATAATTGATGGCGGCCAGGATGTTCATGCTGTTGAGAAAGGCGGTTTGGGCAAAGTGACGCGAGCCATAAGTGCCTTGTTCTTCGGCGGCCATGGCGACAAACATGAGAGTGTGGTTCCAGTTGCGAAAACTGAGAACGCGCGCCGATTCGATGAGCAGAGCAATGCCCGAAGCGTTATCGTTAGCCCCCGGCGCGCGGCTGGCTCCGTCAGCAATTTCGACGGACCGGTTGTCGTAATGGGCCATAACCAGGATAACCCCGGCGTTGGGGTCGGCGCCGGGCAGGGTGGCGATGATGTTGGCCTGGGGCGCGGAAAAGCCGGCGTGGTTCAGTTGGAATTCGTCGAAGGTGACTTCAAGACGGCCGTTGCCCACCCGTTCCAATTCCGCAGCAATCCAGCGCCGCGCCGCGCCAATGCCGCGCGTCTCCGATTCCTGGCTGCTGAAGGAGTTGCGATTGTGGAACCCTTCCACCGTTTGCACATAAGCGACCAACTGCTGCTGCGAGACCGCATTGATCAGGTCTACAATAGACGAGTCTACGCCAGGGACAATATCGCTGACCGGGTCGGTGACGATACGGCCGTTTAACCCAAACACTTCGGCCAACGGAGGCGCAGTGGCGATCGGCGTGGGCATCACCGGGCGCGGCGGCTCTTCTAGCAAGCTGCACCCGGCCAAAAGCAAGGTCAGGAACAGGAAAAAGATTGTCTTACGAACAAGAATTTGGCTCATACACTTCGTATACCAATACAAATACTCAGGTGGCGCGGTCAGAGACCCAGCCATAACAAGTATGCATAGGATGTGTTATATCCATCTCTGCTACTAGAGGCAACCAGAAAGGCCATTTTTCACAGCAACCTTACATGTAAACAGGCTGGCTGAAACATCTGCCACTGGACGTATATATAAAATTCGGGAAAATAGGGCGCTTGCTGCCTGGATAAGCGTACCGCTCGTAGCCGGCTTCCAGTCGGCTGCCCGCTAACGCGGTCATTACAAACGAGGAGATAACACGCGCTGCGGCGCACCACCATGAATGAAAATCTGTAGTCCGAACATCCTTGTTCGGACATCGAACAGGGATGTTCGCTTTACATAGGAGATAACACGCGCTGCGGCGCACCACCACAAATGAAAATCTGTAGTCCGAACATCCTTGTTCGGACATCGAACAGGGATGTTCGCTTTACATAGGAGA
>JACSRF010000057.1 GCA_014879875.1 Anaerolinea sp. | reverse complement strand
GCCTTCTTGCCAGCCCAACTCCCGCATCCGGCGCAAGTAGGGGGTGTCCAACAGCAAGACTTCACTCTCTTCCAATAGTTTCTCTACCATTTGCGTCACCTCTTCGGTCGGTAATAATGTCACCAGGGCGGTCAGCAGCCGCTGCCGCGCCACCTCATCTGCCACAGAGCGGATCGCCTGCAGCGCGCGCGGCAGTTCGACCTCTGGCTGCTGCATGCGCGTTTGCCCAATCAATGCCGCTAACGCCGGCTGCTCCAATTGCAGCAGGCTCGCCGCCGGTGTTTCCCATAAGCGGATGACCTGGTACTGCCAGTGCAAACTAATCTCATCCGCCAGGCCATGGATGGTGTAACGGCCGTTGTCCTCCCGCCCCGCCCCTTCCCCGACGTAGAGGACGACGCTGTGTAGGCGTGGCGCGCCGGGACCTAATGGCAGGGGTATCTCGCGCACGGCCGTCTGGCTCATGTATTCCAACGTGCGGTAGGGCATCGGCTGGTGACTGCGCCGTCCTTGCAGTTCCACGTGCAGCAAATGCTTTTGCCCTTGCCGGGTCAGGACTTCAAACAGCAAGTCGCTGCGCAGTGGGCGGGACGGGAATTCGACGTTAAGCGGCCGTACCGATTGCACCGGGAGGCCCAACAGCCAGGCGGCGAAGGCGGGGGCAAATTCGGCAATCAACAGTTTCAACGGGTTGTCTGTTTCACTCATGATGGTAGTGTAGCATAAGAATGCGGCGCGCGGAATGTGGGACGGCCGTTCCCCTTCCCTGTGCGTTGGTGATGAGGGGGGAGGGGGGACGGCCGTAAGGTTCATAGGTGGTGGTGGTCTCAACTGCCCCGCCCACAATCTCGGTGCGCGCGCTGCCCAGGCCATCGGTGAGCAAGAAGCGGGTTTGACGGCCGTCGTCCTGGCTAATCAGGTCTAGCCCAAAGAGGTTGGCGGTTGTCGTTGTGCCATCGTCGGTCAGCAAGACCTGGGTCATGCCCAAGATGTCGTTGGTGTACTCCGTCGTCGTGCCGGATACGTAGTCTATCTGCCGCACCCGATCGCCAGCGCCGTTGTAGAAGTAGTCGGCTGCGGGCCGTGTGGGGCCGCGCCCCACCTGTCTGGTCACTCCGGTTATGGGGCCAGAAACCAATGTCTCTGTGAAAATGCGGGTGACGAAGGCGATTGACCGTTCCCCCCTCGCTTGTACTTGATGATGCGTTGCGACGCTTTTACAGAAAAAATGGGTCTTTAGGAATTCGTGGGGTATCGGCACATGTAGGGGCGGGCCTTGTCCCCGCCCAATCCAGGGCGACCACAAGGGTCGCCCCTACATATGGGGTCAATCCCCTGAAATCTCAAAGAGCCGAAAAAATTTACATTACCCCACCAAAAAAGCTATATCATCGATTACTGATTTAACCCATTCCCAAAACGAAGCATAATAGTTAATGACTTCGTAACCCGCATCGATCCATCCACGAATTACAACAATAGCATTTGTACCACCTTTTTTTACACTGAAACAGGCAATATCATCACAATCTTGTCGTCTTGCAAAGGCTATCAATTCACCTTTTGAATATGCGACTTGCGGCCATTTTTGAGTAACACTAAATACGTTCTCTCTATCAAGATAGTACCATGGTTGAAGTTGTGAATGAGTATCGAAACCCACTAAATTGCGTTCTAATAGCCACTTGTATCCTATAGGAATATCAAACTCAAATAAGGGATGTTGATGTGAAAATTGGTCTATTGGGTTCATCTTTTTACTTTTTCCTATCATTTGGGTAAACGAGGTGGTATGGTTGTTCCTGTTGGTGATAACGGGGGAATCTGATTCGCTGCCCTATAAGCAATAGCCTCCCCCCATGTTGTCGAGGAACCAAAACGATTCGCCATACTACTTGGCAGAGGATCAGAAGGAAAATGAATTCTTGCAGGAACCGTTTGCATATTCATTTCTAGTGCAATAGTTGCTCTGGTATGATCGACTGTTACTAAGCCATCAGGCGTGGATACAACATCTATAGGGGGCGAATCCCATCCGTGTATTGCCATGCTTTCACGATAGTTAGCGGCTCTCCCCCTGCCGCCAGCTGTTCGTTGTGTCCACCGCAGTTCAGCTGGGTTAACATAGACTATTTCATTGTTAAGTGAAGCCGTTTGTGCCTTTACATATCCATAACCCCCTCTAATACCACCAAAAACACCGCCAACTACACCACCGGTCACCGCACCTCTACCCATCGCCCGCAGGACATTTTCGTCCCAGGTGGTACATGGCGTCAAGGCATTATACGTCAATTGCCATGCCCCGCCCGCGGCTGCGCCGCCAACAAACCCGCCAATGGCGCCCGTAACAGCGCCACTGCCTACGGCTCCGGCGAGTGTGGTCGCTGGCGGCAGCAAGCCCCCCGCAAATCCACCGGCGGCTCCGCCCACAGCAAAGCCTGTAGCGCCAGCTGCGCCTCCCGCAACCGTGGAAGCGCCCACCTGGGTCCAGCTGATGTTTTTGTAGTAAACGGCGTCAAAAAATGACATACCGTTGTGCATATTGTTCGCAACCTGCCCAACGTAGCCGCCCACAAAACCAAACCCGGCTCCCAGGCAAATCGCTGTGTCAATTCCCCCAAAAATACAACTCCCACTGGGGTCGGTGTAGTTGGGTGAATTGTTGTGGGCATAGCTGTAACCATGCTGCGATGCCGGTAGAGCGATGTGACCAGGGAACGGGTCGCGGGATATAAAGACCTTCAGCGATGGGTTGTAATAGCGTGCTCGCAGGTATACCAGCCCCGTCGCCGCGTCCTCCTGCTCGCCGGTG
>JACSRF010000626.1 GCA_014879875.1 Anaerolinea sp. | reverse complement strand
GAGGGGGACGGCCGTATTGCCGTCGCAGAAAGCGAGCAGGGAGAGTTCTGGCCCGCGCAGCCGCTCTTCGAGCAGCGCCTCGGCGCCGGCCGCGCCAAACTCTTTGTTGAGCATGATTTGTTGCAGCGCTGTTTCGGCTTCAGAACGGCCGTCGCAGACGACGACCCCTTTGCCTGCCGCCAGCCCGCTCGCCTTCACCACCACGCCTTGCGTTGGGGGGAGTTGGCGCAAGGCGGCTACCGCTTCGTCATAATCGGTGTGCGCGGAGAAAGCGGCCGTGGGAATGCCCATCTGCTGCATAAAGCGTTTAGCAAAGACCTTCGACGCCTCTAACTGCGCGGCGGCCTGGGTGGGGCCAAAAATGGGCAGCCCGGCGGCGCGGAAGGTGTCCACGATGCCCAGGGCCAGCGGCGTCTCTGGCCCGACGATGGTGAGATTGACCCGTTTTTCTCTGGCCCAGAGCGCCAGCCGGTCAATGTCGTCGGCGGCGACGGGGAGGTTTTGGCCGAAAACGGCCGTGCCCGCATTCCCCGGCGCTGTGTAAATTTTGCCCACGCGGGGCGATTGCGCCAGCTTCCACGCCAGCGCATGTTCGCGCCCGCCGGAACCAACAATCAGTATTTGTAATTGATTCATGATTTGTCCTGGTTGCAGGTTACAGGTTGCAAGTTACAGGTTACAGGCTGAATGTAACTTGTAACCTGTAACTTGTTACCTTCTACCCTGCTGTTTAACCGCGATAACAAGCCCTTTGATGATTTCATCCAACAGACTCAGCCGGTGTTGTAATAAACTTTCCTCAAGCATGTGGCGTCCACGAAAGTACCAGCCGCGTGATTCTCTGGCAGAACCGAGAGCGATTCTTAAAAATCGGGCATAATCTTTGCCATAACCGCGCCCATATCCTTCTTCTACGTTAGCAGCGATTGAGCCTGCACTGCGAATGAGTTGATTAGAAATTGCTTTTCCTCGTGTATCCTTCATCAGCTTCTCGCAATCAAACCAGGCTAAATCAGCCAAAAACAAAGCGGTTCGATACGTTTCAAACACCCATAACGGATCAGCCTTCAGGCTTTGTGGAACTTGTTCCAGCCATTCCTCATAACTTCGAAATGTTGCCATGTAACCTGTAACCTCTGTAACCTGTAACCTATAACCTGTAACCTGTAACCCTTATAACTCCCTACCCCCACATGCCTTCAAACATCACCTTGTCGCGCTCTTCCTCGAAGAGCCAGTCGGGGATGTTGATGGGGTATTTGCCGCTGAAGCAGGCGGTGCAGTGCCCTGTCTCCTGGCCGATGGCGTCGCGCACGGCCGTTTCCAATCCCGCTAAACTCAAATAATCTAAACTGTCCGCGCCAATACGCTGGCGAATCCCCTCGATGTCCAGTTTGTGAGCGATGAGCTGCTTGTAGGTCGCCATGTCTACGCCCATGAAGCAGGGATGGCGCACCGGCGGCGAGGCGACGCGCACATGGACTTCGGTCGCGCCGCCGTCACGGATAAGCTGTACCAGCGGTCCGGCGGTGTTGCCGCGCACGATGGAATCGTCAATGAGGATGACGCGCTTGCCCTGCAAATTGGTGGTGAGCGGATTGTATTTTAGCGAGACGCCGATTTTGCGCAGTTGATCGTCGGGCTGGATGAAGGTACGGCCGATGTACCGATTTTTCGTCAGCCCTTCGGTGTAGGGCAGGTCGGATTCCAGGCTGTAGCCGATGGCGTGTGGGGTGGCGGAGTCGGGCACACCGACGACGATATCCGCTTCTACGCCGGTTTCTCGCGCCAACTGCCGTCCCATCTGCTGCCGTACCAGGTGGACAAGTTGCCCTTCAAAATGGGAATCGGGGCGGGCGAAGTAAACGTACTCGAAGATGCAAAGCGCCTGACGTGGGGAGGGTTTGCCGACAAATGAAGTCAGGCCGCTGCCGTCGAGGCGCACAATTTCCCCTGGCTCAATTTCGCGTAGATACCGGGCGCCGATAGTGTGCAGGGCGCTGGACTCGGAGGCGAGGATGTGACCGCCGGTGTCTAGCTGCCCCAGGCAAAGCGGGCGCAGCCCCAATGGGTCGCGCACGCCGTAGACGGCGTGGCGGGTGAGGATGGTGAGGGAGTAGGCCCCGTCGGCCACTTGCATGAAGCTGCGAATGCGCGCGACCCAGCGGTCGCTCTCCACGCCATTTTCGGGTAGGTCGGACCAGGCTTCGGCCGGGGCGGCGAGTATTTGCGTGATCACTTCGCTGTCGGAGGTGGAGGAGAGGCCGACGCCGCGTTGTAAGAGCTGTTTGCGCAGGGTGAGGGCGTTGGTCAGGTTGCCGTTGTGCGCCACGCCGAGCGGCCCATAGATGGTTTCGATGAGGTAGGGCTGGGCGTTGCGCAGGTTGGAGGAGCCGGTGGTGGAGTAGCGGTTTTGGCCGATTGCCAGGTGGCCTTTGAGTGGGCGCAGGTTGTCTTCGTTGAAGACCTGGGCGACGAGGCCCATACCTTTGTGAATGTGGGCGGTACGGCCGTCGCTGGATGCGATACCGGCGCTCTCTTGCCCACGATGTTGCAAGGCGTACAAGCCAAAAAAGGCGAGGCGCGCCACGTTGCGCCCTGGTCCATAGACGCCCACGACGCCGCATTCGTCGTGGGCTTTGTCATCTCGTAACAGGTCCATAATTCTCTTCTTCTCCATTGAAATATTTTTGGCTCTACAGGATTTCATGGGGTTCGGCGTGACATGTGACGAGTGATGCGTGTGGTCTCTCCGGTCACGCATCACTCGTCACGCATCACAGCCTGCCCTGAGCTTGTCGAAGGGGCCTGTCAACCCCCTGA
>JACSRF010000273.1 GCA_014879875.1 Anaerolinea sp. | reverse complement strand
AGAAATCAAGCGCAAAACCTCCCCAATCTCTCTGTGAATCTCCGTGTCTCCTCTGTGTTCTCTGTGTAATTGATGACTCAGTGTAACTGCGTGAAATGTGACCAGAGGCACGTCGCATTTCACGGCTATAGGCTTGAACCATGACGCAATACGCAATACACAATAGTTTCTCCCCTGTCCAAGCCGTTATTTTCGACATGGATGGCCTGATGGTAGATACGGAACCATTGGCGCTGCAAGCATGGCAGCAGGTGTTGGCCGCCTATGGATACACGCTGGATGAGGCTTTGTACCGGCAAATGGTCGGCCGGCGCACCGACCAGAGCACGCAAATGCTGCTGGATGTGTACGCCTTGCCCCTGACGGCGGCCGAGTTGATGCGGCGCAAAACGGCCGTGTTTGCCAGGATGCGCGCTCAGGGTGTGCCGGTGATGCCCGGTTTGGCCGAACTGGAGGCGGCATTGGCCGCACGCGCCATGCCCTGGGGTGTGGCGACTTCCAGTCCGCGCGCCCATGCCGTGGAGATTTTGCAGCAGTTGGGGCTGACGGCCGTTTGCCAGGCCATTGCCGCCGGGGACGAAGTGGCGCAGGGTAAACCGGCCCCCGATATTTACCTGCTGGCCGCACAGCGCCTGGGCGTAGCGCCGACCGCTTGCCTGGCGCTGGAAGATTCGGCGCCCGGCTGCCAGGCGGCGCTGGCGGCCGGGATGCAGGTGGTGGCCGTGCCCAATGGCTTTACGGAAACGGCCGATTTCAGCTTTGTGCCTCATGTGCTGTCGTCACTGCACGATGTAGCGGCGCAGTTAGATAGGCTGGTGGGAGAAACGGCCGTATAATTACCTGACTTGGACAAGCCAGAAGAAGTTGATCCGCAGATTACGCCGATTTTCGCAGATTAAAAATTGGTATAGGACAAAACCATGAATCAACGACATTTAGCAGTCACCATTAGGGCAAGCATACAAACGTATCGGGAGCAGCCGGCCATGTATTACAAAGAGGGCGCGGCCTGGCGCGAAATTAGTTATGAGGCCATGGGTAAACAGATAGACAAGGTGGCGCGGGCGCTGCTGGCGTCAGGCGTACAGCCGGGAGAGCGCATCGGTATCTTTGCGCAAAATTGCCCGGAATGGACGATGGTGGATCTGGGTATTCTGACTGTACGTGGCATTGGTGTGCCCATTTATGCCACCAATACGGCCGAACAAACGGCTTACATCGTTAATGATACGCAGATGACCATTTTGTTTTGCGGCGACCAGGAGAATTATGACAAAGCGCAGGCGATCAAAGCGCAGTCGCCCAGCCTGAAATGGATCATTACTTTTGACGAGGGCGTGCAACTGCGCGGCGCAGAGTCATTGCATTTCAGCCAGTTTTTGCAGATGGGAGAGGATGAGGGGTTGGCAACGGCCGTCGCCGACCGTTTACGCACGGCCAGCGCCGACGACCTGGCAACGATCATCTACACCTCTGGCACGACCGGCGAACCAAAGGGTGTTATGCTGACTCACGCCAATTTGTACCATCAATTTGTGGCGATGGATGGGCAGTTTCAGGTGGGGCCGGGCGATCGCTCCCTCTGTTTTCTGCCGTTGAGCCACGTGTACGAACGCGCCTGGTCTTACTTTATTTTCAAAACCGGCGCGGCCAATTATTACCTGGCGAATCCGAAAGAGGTGATTGCGGCCATGCAGGAAGTGCGGCCAACGGTGATGGTGAGTGTGCCGCGTTTGTATGAAAAGGTTTATGCGGCCGTTTATAATAACCTGGAAGGCGGCTCCGCTGTCAAGAAAAAGCTGTTTCATTGGGCCGTGGCGGTAGGCTCTGATTACCAAAACCGGCGGAAGGCGCAACGGCCGTTGGGACTCCTCATCAGCTTGAAACACCGACTGGCCGACCGCCTGGTGCTGCACAAAATCCGCGATGTGGTGGGCGGGCCAAAGAACTTCTTCTCCGCCGGGGGCGCGCCGCTGGCGCAGGAGATCGAGGAGTTTTTCTTTGCTGCCGGACTGCTGGTCTGCGAAGGGTATGGCCTGACAGAATGTTCGCCAATGGTGACATTCAACACGCCCAGGGCGTTCAAATTTGGCACAGTGGGCAAACCCATCCCCGACTGCCGCATTAAAATTGCGGAAAATGGCGAGATTTTGGTGCAAGGCGCCGGCGTGACACAGGGGTATTACAACAAGCCAGAAGCAACGGCCGTCGCCATTGTAGACGGGTGGTTCCATACCGGAGATGTGGGGGAATTTGATGAAGAGGGCTTTTTGCGCATTACGGATCGCATCAAGGACCTGATCATCACGTCGGGGGGAAAGAACATCGCACCGCAGCGCATTGAAACGGCCGTTGCCAAAGATCATTACATCGAACAGTTCATCGCCATTGGCGACCGGCGTAAATTTATCAGCGCCCTGATCGTGCCCAATTTCGTTGCCTTGCAGGAATATGCGCGCAGGCGGGGGATTGCCGACACCTTGCCAGAGGCGCTGGTAAAGCATCCAGATATCATTGCTTTTTACCGCGCCCGCATTGACAGCCATTCGCACGGGCTGGCGCCATATGAACAGGTGAAGCAGTTTACACTACTGCCCGCCCCCTTTTCCCAAGAGACAGGAGAATTGACCCCCTCGCAAAAGATAAAGCGCAAAGTGGTGCTACAGAATCATGCGGAGGCTATTGATGTGATGTACAAATAGGCCAGGTCTTCGGGAATTCAGGGGGTTGGCTATATAGCCTGGAGTAGCGGCTTCAGCACCTGGACAAGCCAGAAAAGAATTTAACGCAAAGGCACAAAGAAAGAAAAGACAAAGAGGCAAAGAAAA
>JACSRF010000379.1 GCA_014879875.1 Anaerolinea sp. | reverse complement strand
GTTCAAAACGTTTTGAACGCACAGATTAACAAAAATCGGCAGAAGCGTCAACTTAACTGGTTGCAATGGAAACTTCTCTGTGAAACTCCGTGTAACCTGAACAGATACGACCCTGATATCTAAACGCTTGACCCAACTATCATGCCATGTTATCATGCGCCCATGATGATGCAGATAACGAACAGAACGCACTATTATTACGGCGCATATGTTCCACCACATTCGCGTGGGAGGTCTGTTCGCCAGGGATAGCGACGGGCCGTTGCCCGCGACGGGTCGTTGCCCACAACGGCCCGTTGCCCGCAACGACGTTATCTGACAAGGTACAATTGACACAAAAAGACGCGGTGTGGCAGCCGCGTCTTTTTTATTTTGACAACGGCCGCCCTCGCAGTTACGATCAGATCAGCAAAAAGGGAGTAAATGAGCATGACAACAAATGCATTTGAAGAACTACGCTGGCGCGGCCTGGTGTACGACCACACCGACGGTGCCGCCGACGCCCTGATCCACGACAAGATCATCGTCTACAACGGCTTTGACCCGACGGCCGATTCTCTGCATATCGGCAACCTTGTCCCCATGATGCAGCTTGCCCGGTTGCAGCGGTACGGGCACACGCCCATCGCCATTGCCGGTGGCGGCACAGGCATGATCGGCGATCCCAGCGGCCGTTCCAGCGAACGCAATCTGCTCACCCCAGATGAAATCGCCGCCAACCTGGGTGGCATTCAACAAGAACTCGCCATGATTCTGGACTTCGAGGTGAAGAGCAACTCGGCCAAAATCATCAACAATGGGGACTGGCTGTACAGCATCAAGATGATGGATTTCTTGCGCGACGTAGGCAAACATTTCACCGTCAACTACATGACGGCCAAAGATTCGGTGAAATCGCGCATTGACCGCGAAAATGGCATCTCTTTCACCGAATTCAGCTACATGCTGCTGCAAGCGTATGACTTTTTGCATCTGTTTGACCAGGAAGGCTGCCGGATGCAAACCGGGGGCAGCGACCAATGGGGCAACATCACCGCCGGCGTGGAACTGATCCGCAAACTGCGTGGGGAAAAGGCGTATGGGCTGGTCTTCCCGCTAATCACCAAGGCGGATGGCTCAAAGTTTGGCAAGACGGCCGGGGGCAGCGTCTGGTTGTCGGCGGCAAAAACGTCGCCCTACCGCTTCTACCAGTTCTGGCTGAACACCGATGACGCCGACGTGGTCAATTACCTGCGTTACTTTACCTGGCGCACGCCGGCGGGCGTGGCCGAACTGGAAACGGCGCTTCTGGAACGGCCGCATCTGCGTGAAGCCCAACGCGCCCTGGCTCAGGATGTGACGCGGATGATTCATGGGGAAACGGCCGTTACCAAAGCGGAAAAAGCGGCGGCCGTTCTCTTTGGCGGCGACCTGGACGGGTTAGACGCCAATGACATCCGTGACATTTTCGCCGACGTGCCCTCCAGCGAAGTTGCCAAAGCAGAATTCGACGGCGAAGGGATGGCGATGGTAGATTTGCTGGCTTTAACCGGTGTGGAGCAGTCGAAAGGGGCGGCAAAGCGGGCGTTGCAGGGCGGCGGCGTCTACCTCAACAACCAGCGCATCAGCGACCAGGAGCAGCGTGTGACGCTGGCACACGCCATTGAAGGGCAATTTATGGTGCTGCGCAAGGGGAAGAAACAGTACCACCTGGTGCAGGTGTTGGCGTAAATGAGGATCAAGGAACCGCGTTCCTCAGAAGGAACGCGGTTCCTGATTGTTAACGGGTGAGAAAGGTGGTGGGGGAAACGGCCGTCCCCGCAAACTCACGCAAAATCCGCTTATCAACCGTCACCAACGGCGCGCCAAATTCTTGCGCCAACGCTACAAACTCGCAGTCATAAGCCGAGCAGCTGCTCCCGGCCACCAGCCGCAGCACATCATCGGAGTGGCTGCCGTATTCATTATCCGACATCACTTTCTCTGCTTGCTGCATAATTTTTTGCGCTTGTGACAGGGTAACAAGCTGTTGCCGCATGTACGTCGCTAACACATTGCGGAACTCGCTGCGCCACAAGCGCGGCGCTACCCAGTCAGAATCACGTAAGAAAACTTGCTTCGCCGTTTCCGTATGTTCAGTCGGAATAATCAGGTATACGATCAGATTGGTGTCTGCCACAATCATGGACGCCCCTCATTTTTGGCTGCGGTAATTTCTTCATCTGTCAGTAAGTAAGGCATCTTCAAATTCTCGCGCAAAACGTGAACCTCTTTAAGGAACTCTTCCGTATTGACACGGTCGCGGCGCACGGCCGTTTCCAGACACACAATAATTTCATTATTAATGCTGCGCCGATTTGCCTTCGCGCGCTGCTTGATCAACGCATACAATTCATCAGGAATATTTTTTACTGTTATTGTCGTCATCCAACCCTCGCTTGAATCCATTTTGGTTCCATTATGGTTGCAAATCGCACCCCTGTCAATGATAAAAAAAAGCCCGGACAGCGATGCCATCCGGGCCTGTGAACCGTAATCCGTGAACCGATTACCGATTACGGATTACCGATTACGGTTTACGTCAATTCCACCTCAGCCTCCGCATACGCCTCCACCGGAATACAGGTACAAAACAGGTTGCGGTCGCCATAAACGTTGTCCACGCGCCCCACGTAAGGCCAGAATTTGTGTTCCTGCACCCAGGGCAATGGGTAAGCGGCTTGTTGGCGGGAATACGGCCGTTCCCATCCATCCCCACTCACCACTGTCGCCGTATGCGGGGCGTGCGCCAGCGGGCTGTCATCATGCGCAATCTCGCCGCGCTCAATCGCCCGGATTTCCTCGCGAATGGTGATCATCGCCTCGCAGAAACGGTCTAATTCTGCCAGCGGTTCGCTCTCCGTCGGCTCAATCATCAACGTGCCCGGCACCGGGAAAGACATCGTTGGCGCGTGGAAGCCATAATCCATCAAGCGCTTCGCCACGTCATCCACCGCCACCCAATCCTTCATATCACGCAAATCCACGATGCACTCATGGGCGACACGGCCGTTCTTCCCCTTGTATAACACCGGATAGTGAGGATCAAGCCGCTGCGCGATGTAATTGGCGTTCAAAATCGCCATCTTCGTCGCCTGCGTCAATCCTGCCTCGCCCATCATGGCAATGTACGCATAGGAAATGGGCAGCACGCTGGCGCTGCCCCACGGCGCAGAGGAGACCGGACCAATCGCCTGCGCGCCGCCCACGTCTGCGATCACCGGATGCCCTGGCAGGAAGGGCGCCAGATGCGCAGCCACGCCAATCGGGCCAACGCCGGGGCCGCCGCCGCCATGCGGAATGGCAAACGTCTTGTGCAAATTGAGGTGGCACACGTCCGCGCCAATCGCGCCGGGGCTGGTCAGCCCCACCTGCGCATTCATATTTGCGCCATCCATGTACACCTGCCCGCCATGCTCATGCACAATCTGGCAAATCTCCTGCACCGCTTCCTCAAAGACGCCGTGCGTGGAGGGGTAGGTAATCATGATCGCCGCCAGGTTATCGCTGTACTTCGCTGCCTTTTCCCGCAAATCCGCTATATCCACATTGCCGCCATCATCGCAGGCCACAACCACCACGTTCATGCCGGCAAGAGTGGCGCTGGCCGGGTTCGTGCCGTGCGCCGAACTGGGGATGAGGCAGACGTTGCGGTGTCCTTCGCCGCGCGATTTATGGTAGGCGCGAATGACAAGCATCCCGGTATATTCCCCTTGCGCGCCAGAGTTAGGTTGCAGGGAAACGGCCGTAAACCCCGTAATCTCCGCCAACCACTTCTCCAACCGCTCCGTCAATTCCGTATACCCGGCCGCCTGCGCACGCGGCACAAACGGATGCACGCCGCCAAACTTCGGCCACATCACCGGCAGCATTTCGGCCGTCGCATTCAACTTCATCGTACATGACCCCAACGGGATCATCGAGTGCGTCAGCGACAGGTCACGCGATTGCAGCTTATTAATGTAACGCATCATCTCCGTTTCTGAGTGGTGGCTGTTGAAAACGGGATGCGTCAGGTAGGCGCTGCGGCGCGCATGGGGTTCGGCAAAGGCCAACGTCACGTTGTCTGCCAACACCGCCAGGTCAAACTGGCCGCCGGCCGCGCCAAACACCGCCAGCAAATGTTCCAGGTCCTTGGCCAACGTCAGCTCATCCAGCGCCACGCCCACCGCGCCATCGTCGTAATAGCGCAAATTGATCTCCTGCGCCAACGCCGCTTTCCGAATTTGCGCCTGTGCCCGTGGCCCGCCGCTAATCTTGAGCGTATCAAACACCGGGGCATCATTCACCGTGTATCCCAACTGCCGCAGCCCTTGCACCAGCGTCAGCGTCAGCAAATGCACCCGCTGCGCCATCCGTCGCAGCCCGTCGGGACCATGATAGACGGCATACATGGAGGCGATGATTGCCAGCAGCACCTGCGCCGTGCAAATATTGCTCGTCGCCTTCTCGCGGCGGATATGCTGCTCGCGCGTTTGCAGCGTCAGGCGCAGCGCCGGGTTGCCCTGGGCATCAATGGAGACGCCAATGAGCCGGCCGGGCATCTGGCGCATATATTTTTCCTGCGTGGCAAAGAAGGCCGCATGTGGCCCGCCATACCCCAACGGCACGCCAAAACGCTGGCTGTTGCCGACGGCCACGTCCGCCCCAAATTCGGCGGGAGCGCGCAGCAGCGTCAGCGCCAACAAATCGGTGGCGACGACGGCCATCGCATCGTGCGCGTGTGCGCTGGCAATAAACGCTGCGTAATCTACAACGCTGCCTTCGGTGTCCGGGTATTGCAGCAGCACGCCAAAGGTGGGGATGCTGAAGTCGTAGGTGTTGTGATCGCCCACGACCACATCAATACCCAATGGTTCGGCGCGGGTTTGCACGACGGCAATGGTTTGCGGGTGGCATTTTTCAGAGATGAAGAAGGTGTTGGCGGTGGAGCGGCGCGGGCGGTTGCGCTGGCAGAGGGTCATGGCTTCGGCGGCGGCCGTGCCCTCATCCAGCAGCGACGCATTGGCAATTTCCAACCCGGTGAGGTCGGCGACCATGGTTTGGAAATTAAGCAATGCTTCTAAGCGCCCCTGCGCGATTTCCGGCTGGTATGGCGTGTATTGTGTATACCAGCCGGGGTTTTCAAAGATATTGCGCAGCACCACCGGCGGCATGGTGCAGTCTGAGTAGCCCATGCCGATGAAGGAGCGGTAAAGCTGGTTTTTGGCGGCAATGGCGCGCAGTTCGGCTAAAATTTCCGATTCACTGCGTGGGGTTTCCAGGTTTAGTTTGCCAGGCAAGAGAATGCTGGCAGGGATGGTTTCGGCCATCAGATCGTCCAACGAGGCCACGCCCAGCACGTCCAGCATTTTTTGTATCTTAGCGCCGGTGGAGCCGATGTGCCGGTCTACAAAATGGTCGGTGGGGGTGAGCAGGTCACGGTTCTTCATAGCGCCTGAACCATTGTCACCAGGCACAAGGTTCGTTTCCAGGGAAAGAGTGGTCATGGGGTTCTCCAGTTTTAGTGAGCGGTGATCGGTAATCGGTGGTCGGTTTACCGATTACCGATTACCGTTTACCGATTACCGACTACCGTTTACTCGCGTTCTGCACAATACGTTGTGTAAGCGGCCGCATCCATCATCTCTTTCAATTCCGACGGGTGGCTCAATTTAATTTTGATCAGCCAGGAGCCATATGGGTCACTATTCAGCTTTTCAGGGGTGTCTACGAGGCTCTCATTCACTTCAACGATGTCGCCAGAAGCAGGCATCATCAAATCGGCGGCCGCTTTCACCGATTCCACCACGCCAAAGGTCTCGCCAATGCCAAAGAAGTCGCCCACGTTGGGCAGTTCCAGGTATACAATGTCAGAGAGCGCGTCTTGGGCATGGTCGCTAATGCCAATCGTGCCAAACTCGCCTTCTACTTTCAGCCATTCATCATCTTTTGTGTACAGGTATCCATCTAAAATTTTGCTCATGTTTGTTCCTCCGGGAATGTGTGTGCTTAACCAATAAAAAAGAGGACGCATGGCAAACAAAGGCTAACTTTGCTTGCCAGCATCCTCTGTCATCAACCTGAGAGATTCACAACATCGCTTGATGCTGCTTGCCCCGTCGGCGCCAGTTTCGGTAGCTGGTAGTCAGTTATCGGTTTACCGATTACTGATCACCGTTCACCGAAATGGTCTTTCCAAAGGCGCTCGTCCGTCCGGTCCTTTTGCCTGAGAGTTTGAGATGGCGCGTTGACGTCATCCTTGCCCCTTCGGCGATCCCTTTTCTTTGGTGATAATGGAGAAGATTCTCTCCCGAACGGCCGTTTTCTACTATGAAGTTTACTTTGACAACCTTTATTGTACGGATTGCATAGGGCAATTGCAAGCAGCGAAACTAAATAGCAGCAATTCTCAATCTGAGCCAATGGGGAACCGTTCACCCCCCCCGTAGGTTTCGACAAGCTCAACCTACAGGGGATGAACGGTTACTTTGTCAGGGGCTTTTTTGTTGTTGGGATATGCCATTACCTGATGCTCGACATTCTCCGATCAACTTCATCCGCGCTACAATGGAGCGCATGACTTTTCTCAACCAACCAACGATCAGCAATAACGGCATTGTGCGCCCGACACTGGCGGAAATTAACCTGGCGCGGCTGACTGCCAATTATCATGCCATTGAACAGCATGTGGCTCCGGCAAAGGTACTGGCGGTGTTGAAAGCGAATGCGTATGGGCACGGCCTGGTAGAGGTGGCGCGGCACATGGAAACGTTGGGCGCGCCTTACCTGGGGGTAGCCGTGCTGGAAGAGGGCATTTTGCTGCGCGAGACAGGCATTACGACGCCGATTTTGGTATTGGGCGGCATTTTGGGCAATCAAATCCCCCTCTTTTTGCAGCACGACCTGACCATCACCGCTTCCTCGGTAGAAAAGTTGCAGCAAATTGAGGCGGCTGCGCAGGAGATGGGGACGCGGGCGAAGGTGCATCTGAAGATTGACACGGGCATGGAGCGGATTGGGGTGCATTATTACAGCGCGGAGGAACTGCTGGAAACGGCCGTCCACTCCCCCCACTGCCACGTCGAAGGCATCTACTCCCACTTCGCCAGCAGCGATGCGGCCGATTTAAGCTATTCCCATTTACAATTGGAACGGTTCAATCAGGTACTCGCCTATTACGAAACAAAAGGGCTGCCACATCCACCCCTGCGCCACCTGGCAAACTCCGGCGGCATCTTGCAGCTCCCGCAGAGCCATTTCGACATGGTGCGCGCCGGGATTCTGCTGTATGGCGTGTATCCCTCAGATGAAGTGGCGCGGACGGTGACGGTACGGCCGTCGCTCACCTGGAAATCGCAAGTCGTCTACTTCAAAGTCATCCAACCAGGGCATCCTGTCAGCTATGGCTCCACCTGGCAAAGCGACCACCTGGTTCGCGCCGTCACCGTGCCCGTGGGGTATGGCGATGGCTACTTCCGCCGCATGTCCGGCCGCGCCGAAGTCATCATTCGCGGCAAACGGTACCCGGTGGTCGGGCGCATTTGCATGGACCAGATTGTCGTCAACATTGAGTGGGACAGCGCCTACAACGGCGATGAGGTGATTTTAATCGGCGCGGCGGAAAATGGGACGCGCATTACCTGTGAAGACCTGGCCGCGTGGGCGGAGACCATTCCTTACGAGATTTTGACCAACATCAATACGCGCATTTCCAGAGTGTACGTCAATGGTTTGGAGAATGACGAGGAGATTTAAGGATTTTCCGGCATGGTTCAATATTGTTAAAATGTCCTTTACAAATGAGAACCGTCATGCTAAATGAAAAGCGTCATTCTGAACCCTTCGCTGCACTCAGGGGAGGCTGTCTTCATCTCTGTCCTGAGATTGTCGAAGGAATGACGATTCGCAAGCTAATTTTGTAAAGGGCAGTTTCTGCTTTTTGAACCATGCCGATTTTCCAAAATAAAAAGCGTCCGTTTACAGCCAGGAGGGAGAACTGTAAACGGACACTTTTTGGCGACTTCGATTCCTATCTTAAAAGCGGATCGTTAATTTTACCTGAACCCCAGCTAAGCAATTGGTAAGCGCATGAACCGCGTAACCAACAACTCTTCACTCTTCACGTTTCACGTTTCACGTTTCACGTCACAACGTATTCCGATGGCGCATCCGCCACCAGATGCCGGCCGGATAGCCAATCATTTTGGCGACATCGCCCACCAGGCGAATGATGGGGATGAGGGCAAAAGCGCGCAAGCGCGCCGGCGGTCGCCAGCCCCAGGTGTCGTCCCACAACCGGGCGGCCGGGCGGCGGCAGTAAGCGCCCATACCCAACAGCAGCAGCGGCGCGCCCGCTTTGCGCCCCTGCCAGATGAGGCGCAGGATGAAGGGCAACGCCAACAAGTAAGTGGCATAACGGACGATGTGCCGTTTACCCCACAGGTTGGCTTTGCCGTCGCCGCGCGCATAAAAGTAATATTGGCGGAAGAAGGCGCGCAGGCTGCCACGCGGCCGGAAGTAGGCAACGGCCGTCGCCGCAAACGGAAACGCCCCATACTTCTCGCGCAGGGCCAGGTCAAAAATCAAATCCTCGCTGTAATCCAACCATTCCGGGTAGCCGCCCACCGCTTCCCAGGCGCTCTTCAAAAAGGCCACCGAACGGCTGGAGGGCAAAAACAGTTCCGGATCAACATCTTCCCGCTTGGGCAGCACTGTATTACCCATCACCACCTCAAAATCGGTATACGGGTCCGCCTCGAACCAGCCGCTAACCACCGGCGCGCGCTCCGCCTCAATCGGCGCGACGATGTCTTCCAGCCAGGTAGGGGACAGCACAACCCCGGCGTCGGTGGCGGCAATGATCGGCCCCTGGGCAGCGGCAATGGCCTGGTTGCGCCCGGCGCTGATGTTCGCGCCAGGGACGACAATGACGCGCAGGGGCAGCCACGTCTGGTACTCGGTCAACACATCCAGGGTATTGTCCGTCGAACCCCCATCGCAAATGACGATCTCGTCCGGCGGGCGCGTTTGCTCAATTAAGGAATCGAGCAACGGCCGTAACGCCTCCCCTTCATTTTTTACTGTGATAATGAGTGAAACATTCATACATATCCTCGTTGTGATCGGTAATCGGTAATCGGTAATCGGTAATCGGTAATCGGTTCACGGTTTACGGTTTACGGAAAATAGGGCAATCATCGGCATCAAAAATTTATTGTTTCCCATTTTACGTTATAATCCGCCAGTTATGCGCAAAAACAAGAAAGTACAAGGCATTCTCCAGGTCGGTCTCAGCCTGGCGTTGTTAGGTTGGCTGCTGTGGCTCGTCGGGTTAGACGAGGTACTCGGCGTCCTGGTTAACATCAACTGGGCCTGGTATGCGCCCGCCTTATTGCTCTTTCTGGTCAACATCTTCATTCGCGCCTATCGCTGGTATTTACTGCTCCATGCATTAAATGAACGGCCGTCGCTCACCCACCTCACCTATCTCTACTTCATCGGCTTCTTCGCCAACAACTTCATCCCCTCCGGCTTCGGCGGCGATGTCGTCAAAGTTGTCAGCCTGCGCCAGAGCTACGGCCGGGGAACCGAGGCGCTCAGTTCCGTCGTCATGGAGCGCGTCACCGGCCTCATGGGGTCGGCGCTCATCGCCCTCATCGCCATCGTCTGGAATGGCGTCAGCCACACCACCAACATCGAACTCCCGCTCGCCTTGTGGCTGGCCATCGTCTTCATCAGCATCGGCATCCCCATCGCCTTTGTGTTGATACGCTGGCTCGAACCCACCCGGTTTATTACCAAACGCCTGCCTAAACTTAGCAAACTACCCAAATTCGACAAACTGCAACAACTGGAAGACACCGTGCGCCGCTACCCCGTACCGGTGCTGCTACAATCCTTGAGCATCAGTCTCCCGTTCACCTTCAGCCTCATTTTGGTGCAGTACAGCATCGCCCGCGCCCTCAATGTCACCGTGCCGTTGGCCGTCTTTGGGCTGTTTGTGCCGATCATCGCCATTGTTAACCTGCTGCCCATCTCCTTCAACGGCCTGGGCGTGCGCGAAGGGATGTACCTTTTCTTATTCGGCGCCATTGGCGTCAGCAGCGAAAGCGCCATCGCCATGTCCCTCGCCTTCTACTCCCTGCGCTTCAGCGCCGGACTCGTTGGCGGGCTGCTCTACGCCCTGCGCAGTGTGGCACAGTTGTTACACTCGCCCCATGCAAAAAACCTATGAACACATCACCTCTTGTTAAACGCAAAGTCGCCGTCTTTGGTCTGGATGGCATCACCTTTGACCTGCTCCAGCCCTGGCTGGATGAAGGCCGCCTGCCCAACCTGGCGCGCCTGCTCAATCAGGGGGCGCAAGGGCGGCTGCGCTCCACCATTCCCCCGGTGTCGGCCTCGGCCTGGGTCTCCTTCGCCACCGGAACCAATCCCGGACACCATGGGCTGGTAGACTTTACCTACCCCGCGCCGGACAGCTACCAAATTAATGTGAGCAACGGCCGTACCCGTGCCGTCCCCGCGCTGTGGGAAATTGTCGGCGCGGCCGGCGGGCAGGTCGGCGTCGTCAGTATGCCCATGACCTATCCGCCGCAGCCGCTCAACGGCTTCATGCTCTGTAGCTTCTTAACCCCAAGCCAGGAAAGTCGTTACACCTATCCGCCAAATTTGCAGGACGAATTGACCGCAAAGTTCGGTCCCTACCCGCTGCACATGTCGGAAAAAGGGCGCGGGCAGCATCCCGAACTGTTCGTGCGCGCCGTCAAACAGATGGAAATTGAGCGCGCCGAAGCGGTCAAATACATGCTGCAAACCAGGCCGTGGGATTTATTCATGTACGTGCTGGAAACAACCGACAATTTGCAGCATGAAGTGTGGCACTTGCTCGACAAAAGCCATCCCTTGCACGATGCGGCTATGGCGCAAAAAGTCGTGCCGGAAATCCTTGACTATTACGAAACGGTAGACCGGCTGCTCGGCGAAATGGTCGCCCTCGTCCCCGCCGATGCGCTGATTG
Organism: Anaerolinea sp.; assembly: GCA_014879875.1. Classification (GTDB taxonomy): domain Bacteria; phylum Chloroflexota; class Anaerolineae; order Promineifilales; family Promineifilaceae; genus JACSRF01. The sequence goes on along the minus strand of JACSRF010000379.1, from coordinate 4,250 downwards.
TGGTGTTGTCTGATCACGGCTTTGGCCCCTTCCACAAATTTTTCCACATCAACAACTGGCTGGCGGCCAATGGCTGGCTCAAGTTTAAGCGTACCCCTATCAGTTTGCTGAAACGGCTCGCCTTCAAATGGGGCGTCACGCCGATCAATGCCTTGAAATGGTTGACGCTGCTGCGCCTGGGCGGGATGCGCAAAAACGTGAAGCGCGGCCGCGGCGGCGGACTGCTGCGGCGGGTGTTCCTCTCGTTCAACGACGTGGACTGGGCGCGCACGCAGGCGTTTTCGGTGGGTAATTTTGGGCAGGTGTATCTAAATGTGCAGGGGCAACGGCCGTCTGGCGCCATCCCCCCCGCCCACTACGAACAAGTCCGCGACGCCATTGCCACCAAAGCTACGCAGCTGCGCGACCTGGCCGACGGCAGCCAGGTCGTGCCCACCGTCTACAAGCGCGAAGAGATCTTCCACGGCGTCAGCGCCCACCGCCTGCCCGACCTGGTACTGCACACCGACCGCGCCAAATACGTCTCCTTCGGCCACGCCGACTTCGGTTCCAACAAAATCATTGAGCCAAGCATGGGGCAAACCGGCCATCATCATCTGGTCGGCGTTGTTGGGCTGCGCGGGCCAGGCGTACAAAGCGGACTAACCCTGCCCGAAGCCAGCATCCTCGATGTGGCCCCCACCATTTTGCATTACCTCGGCCTGCCTGTGCCGTCGCACATGGATGGGCAAGTCCTCACCCACGCCTTCAGCGACGCCTTCAACGCCGCCAACCCCGTGACCATCATCCCCAGCGACGTGGAAAATCGGGGGCAGGATGATGTGTACACGGCCGCTGAGGAAGCGCAAGTGCTGGACAAGTTGCGCGACCTGGGCTACGTGGCGTGAAAGTACCTTTCAAGGTAATTGTTCACCCGCCGCCCCCTGAGCCTGTCGAAGGGGGCGGCGGTTTCGACAGGCTCAACCGACGGGGGTGTCGGCGTGAGTTCAGTCGAACGCTCGGGGGCGGGAGTGAATGATCACACTTTCTGTAGCTATTGCGTCGCAAATTCGAGCTTTTCAACCTCATCTATATTGAAATGTTGCCGCGTTTGCCAAAGGTCGTAGTTGTTTTGCATAGCTAGCCAGCTTTCGGGAGATCTGCCCAATGTTTTCGAGAGGCGCAACGCCATTTCCGGCGTAACACTACTTTTTCCGCTCAGTAGGCGTGTGAAGGTAGATGGGGCAACCTTCAACTTAGCAGCAACGGTGCGGGAACTGATTTGCAGTTCTTCCAAGTATACTTCTCGAATAAACTCCCCAGGATGAGGGGGATCGTACATGTTCATTAGTGATAGTCCTCATAGTTCACAATATAGGCATTGCCATCTATGAACTCAAATGTAATACGCCAATTTTTGCTAACATCCACTGCCCAAACGCCTTGTTTATCGCCCTTTAGAGGATGAAGACGAAAACCAGGCAAGTCCATGTCTTCTAAAGCTGTAGCGGTATCGAGAGATGCGAGACGGATTCTGATCTTTTGGCGATGAGAAGGGTTAATGCCTGCGACGTTACCAGTTTCAAAAAAGCGTTTAAGCCCTTTGTGTTTGAACGACTTGATCATGAAATGGATTATATACCTCGTTGCGTGTTGCGCAACAAAGTGTTTGCGGAAACCCTGGTTCGAATTGGCCATTGCCAGTGATATGTGACTATCGTCGCCTTGATTTTATGACAATAGGCAGTATATCTTTCTGACCGCAAGCTGCTATTTTACATCCGGTTTCAGGATCACTGTACCATTTACCAGGGCTGCGGGACATGTACCAGGATGTTTTGCAGGCGACAAAAGCGTACATGAATTCTAAGCCGCAAGTATGGCCAGCAGGATTCGGCCCGCCAACTCCTTAACAGTGCAGAAGAAACTTGTCAGGAGTCATTGGTGGGAAATAAAGAGGATTTTTGGTACAGGGATGGTATTCGAGGCAAGTCATCAGGGGAAAAAACGGAAATGAAGAGACGCATTTTACGATTGAGAGCTAGAAGAATCATAAATATTCTCCTTTTGTTCACACTATGTTCTTGTGACCGAACACCAGAACCCTTTAGCATAACGGACTTCAATGTTTCTCCCGATCCAGTCATCGGCGAGGTGGTCACTAAAGTGACCCCAACAGAAGGGGCCACTTTAGTCCGGAGTCGAGGCTTAAACCGGGTGTGAGCCAAAATGTTTTTCTGAACACCTATATGATAAAATCCCCCTCATGTACGAGAAAGATTTGAGCCTGGTCATCCCGGTTTACAATGAGGCGGAAAACCTACGGCCGTTACACACCGAAATCACCGCCGCCCTCGCCAACCAGGGACTCGACTACGAAGTCATCTACGTGGACGATGGCAGCAGCGATGGCAGCTTCGCCATCCTGCAAGAGCTGCACGCCGCCGACGGCCGTGTCGTCGCCATTCGCTTTCGTCGCAATCATGGGCAAACGGCCGCTTTCGCCGCCGGCTTCGACCACGCGCGCGGCCGGCTCATCGCCACCCTCGACGCCGACCGCCAAAACGACCCCGCCGACATCCCCAACCTGCTGGCAAAGCTCAACGAAGGGTACGACGTCGTCAACGGCTGGCGGCAAAACCGGCAAGACGCCTTCATCATGCGCAAAATCCCCTCCTACTTCGCCAACCGGCTCATCGCCCACTTCTCGCGCGTGCCCCTGCATGATCGTGGCTGTTCGCTGCGCCTCTTCCGCGCCGAAGTCGCCCGCGAGCTGCACCTCTATGGCGAACTGCACCGCTTCATCCCCGAAATGGTCAACTTCGCCGGCTTCAGCATGGCCGAAGTCATCGTCAACCACCGGCCGCGCGTCGCCGGGCAGACCAAATACGGCCTCTCGCGCACCTTCCGCGTGTTGGTAGACCTCTTCACCATCGTCTTTTTACGCAAATACAGCGACCGGCCGATGCACTTTTTTGGCGCATTGGGCATCCCCCTCACTGCGCTGGGCGGGCTGCTCATGGCCTACCTGTCTGGCACAAAACTGTGGGCCGGGCTGCAAGGGGGATGGGCCGCTTTTCACGCGACGACGATTGGCGAACGGCCGTTGCTCTCCCTCTCCATCTTACTCATCATCCTCGGCGCGCAATTCCTCGTCATGGGCCTGCTCGCCGAACTCGTCGTCCGCACCTACTACGAAACACAAGGCAAAAGCGTCTATTACATCAAGGAGATCGTGCGCGATGAGACATCATAAACAATGGCTAGCCGCACTCTGTCATCGCTTTCACGTAAGCGCCATTTACGCTTTTGGTAGTCGGTCCCTGGAAGTGAAACAATGGGCAGACAATGACATGCTTGCTCTTAATCCTGACTCCTCAGCAGATGTAGATATTGGTATCAAGCTAGACACGCCATATTCCTTAACCATACGTCAAAAAATAGCATTTGCGCAAGCGTTAGAAGCAAAGCTACAGATTATGCGTGTTGATCTGGCCTTATTAGATGAAACAGACCCTTTTCTCGCCTTGAATATCATTCGCGGCGCGCGACTCTACGCCAAAGACAATGACGCCGCCGACAATTACGAGCTTTATATTATGCGTCGCGCCGGCGATTTGGCTCCTTTCGAACGGCAACGTATGAAAATGATTTTAGGAGTAGCCCCATGACGCCGCAACCCCTTTCGCAACGGGTCGTTACCGAACGACTGGCCTGGGCAGAACAGATGCTTGCTGCCATTCGCCGCCTTCCTTTGCACAATCAACAGCTATTTTTCGCTGACGAACGCAACATCTGGACGGCCGATTCCTGCCTGCGCCGCGCTCTGGAGGCCGTTTTTGACCTGGGACGGCACATCCTCGCCAAACAATTTGGCGTCGCGGCCAGCGAATACAAAGAAACAGCGACACAGCTCCAACAACATGGGGTATTCGACGCGACCGATGCCGCCTTACTGCGTCTCTTGGCCGGGTATCGCAACCGCCTCGTCCATTTCTACCACGAAGTAAGCGCCGCAGAACTTTACGAAATTTGCTCCCAAGAACTCGGCGACATTGAAAAAATTATAGCGGCCTATCGCCAATGGTTGCTAAACCACTCTGATGCACTTGACAAAACCCTATGAAACTACTGATCATCGGCTTCGACGGGGCCACCTTTAACCTCATTCGCCCCTGGGCAGAACAAGGACACTTGCCCAACCTGGCGCGCCTCATGGCCGGCGGCGTGCATGGCGACCTCACCTCCACCCCTGTCTCTTATACACATCT
>JACSRF010000058.1 GCA_014879875.1 Anaerolinea sp. | reverse complement strand
TCCCTGTTCGCTGTCCGCACAAGGATGTTCGGACTACACATGTAAAGCGAACATCCCTGTTCGCTGTCCTAACATTCTTGTCAGGGTTACATATTTCCAGCCATCACTTCACGCTATGCAATGCATGCTGTGGCGCGCCCCCGTGTCGCATTATTCCTGAAGTTTAACGGATGTTATAATCAGGGGCGAATCTACTAACTTGCCAGGAACCGCGTTCCTCAGAAGGAACGCGGTTCCTGGGATGAGGCACAGACAATGACACAAGCTATTTCTAAAAAGCTGTCGCAGGCATTATGGCGCATCTACAACCGTCCACAACGACCGTCGCCCTGGGCCTATGGCGGCAATTTACCCTGGGATGATCCTGACTTTTCTGTTCGTATGCTGCGTGAACACCTGGATGAATCACATGGGGCCGCTTCGCGCCGCAGTGGAGAACGGGCAGCGCAGATCAACTGGATGTGGGATAAATTGGGGCTGCAAGCGGGGCAAACTGTATTTGACGTGACCTGTGGACCTGGTCTCTATGCGGTTGAATTGGCGCGGCGTGGCTGTCACGTTACCGGCGTTGACTTTAGCCCGGCGGCCATGGCGTATGCGCAGCAGTTAGCGGCCGACCAGCAGCTGGACGCTCGCTGCCAGTTTGTGCAGGCAGATGCGCGTGATGTAGATTACAGCGGCCGCGCGTTTGACGCAGCGATGTTTCTCTATGGGCAGTTAACGGTCTTCACCCGCGCTGAAACGGAGAGCCTGCTGGCAATGATTGCGCGGTCACTGCGCCCAGGCGGCGCGCTTTGTGTGGAGATATTAAATCAAGACAAATTGGACAAGCGTAACAGCCGTTGGTGGTACACAGACGACACCGGCTTGTGGGGCGATACGCCCTATCTGCACCTGGGGGAACGTTTTTGGTATGAAGAAGAACAGATCGCCCTGGAACGCTTCCACATTTTGCACCTGGAAACAGGGCAGTTAGACGAAATCCAGTTGTGCGACCAGGCCTACAGCATTGACGAGATGACGGCCGTGATGCGCGCGGCGGGGTTTACGGCCGTTTCCGTCTACCCTGCCTGGGAAGGCATTCCCTTGTACGACCTGGATGAGTGGGTGGTGTACGTGGCGCGGCGCTGACCCCTTATTTGTCGCGCAGCAAACTGCCCACAAACCCCAAAAACAGGCCAGCCGCCAGACCAAACAGGGCTGCGGCAAAGGGGATGTGGAAAGAGGGGGGAGGAGGAACGGCCGTTGCCACCGGCATTCGTGACGCTTCATTGACAACGACAACCGGGACTGGTTTCACTCTCGCGCCATTGGCTAATTCCCGTCGTACCACCAATGTATTTTCCATTGGCGTGATCCCACTCCCATGCTTCTTAGCGTACACCTGCGTAAACTCTGCGCCAAACATCAAAATCTGCGCCGAGATGTAAATCCAAAACAACAGCACAATAAGCGAACTGGTAGCGCCATAGGCTGAGCCAACGGTGCTGCTGCGCAAATAAAATCCCAACCCCCACTGGCCTACCCCAAACAGCAGCGAGGTGATCGCGCCCCCCACCAGAGCATCGCGCCAGGAAACAATAGCATCAGGCAAGGTTTTGAAAATAATGGCAAACAGCAGTGTGGACATTAAAAAGGTAACGGCAAAATTGAATGTAGGCAGTCTGCCGCCAATGGTCGGCCACCATTCCACTAGCTGTTCACGCAGCGCCGCCAGCAAGGTATTGGAAAACAGCACGGTCAATAGTAAAAAGCCAATGCCCATGACCATGAGGATAGCCAGAAAGCGCCCTTTAACAACATGGATTACGCCCCGTTCCGGCGCCGGCAAAATGCCCCACATCAGGTTCAACGCTGTTTTCAATTGGTTAAACACGCCCGACGCCGCCCAGAAAAGCAAGGCCGTACTGAGCAAGGTTGCCACCAGCCCACTGCTCCCTGTACTGGCGCTGCGAATCAGGTTTTGAATCACTTCGGCCCCGGCCCGCCCCACAACAACTTCAATATGTGTGACCAACTGCCCGGCAACGGCCGCTTCGCCAAAAAAATAGCCGGCGACAGCCACCGAAATCACCAGCAATGGCGCCAGCGAAAAAATGGTGTGGTAAGCCAATGCCGCCGCCAACAGCGCGCCTCTGTCTCGGCCATACTCCACTCCCGTTTCTTTGATCAACACAACAACCATTTTCAAGTACTTCATCAACTCTTACCCTTCATATAACTGGGGCGCAACAAACGGCGACAAAGCATACGCCACTCCCAAGGCAAACGCTTCCTGGCGCATGACCAGCCCGGCCGTTAATGCGCCCACCGCCCCGCCCTTTTGCCGCACTTCCGTTTCGCCCAGGATGTCATCCATCACCGGGCCAAGTTCTTCACCACGTAAGACACGCCAGGCGATGGCCGGTGGCAGCGGCAGGCGGCCGGCGCCGCCAATCCCTTCACGGCCGTTCCCATCCACCACCACCACCCACCCATGCAGCACCAGGCCAATCGGCTCCGGGTTGACGCCCCCTTCTAAACCGATCCCCAAATCGGCCGCGGCCTGCTCGCGCGCAGCGATGGCCCGGTTACGCGCCCCGGTCAGGCTCTCGGCGTCACTCAGCGGCATCGCCGTCACCCCCGATGGCGCGGCCACCGCAATGATTTCGGCGTCAGGCCAGCGGCGCAGCGCCATCGCGCGCACGGCCGCAACTTTTACCGGATTTGTCGAACCAACAGCTATTTTCATAAGCAATCATCCGCAATTAATTGAGCGATTTGCTGTGGCCGGTCTCCTGACAGCACCCCCTAACCTGGACAAGCCAGAAAAGAATTTAACGCAAAGGCACAAAGAGACAAAGAGGCAAAGAAGAA
>JACSRF010000196.1 GCA_014879875.1 Anaerolinea sp. | reverse complement strand
GTTAAAGTGCGATTTTCATTTTTGGCGATTTTTCAAGATTTCGCCACCAATTGCACAAAAGTTACGTTACAGAAGTTCAAATTCTGCGGAAAGAAGGAAGTTGTTTCTAATGTTTCCCAAACGAAAGCCTCGCAGTGAAGAAAACGAAGATGTAGACATTGTAGATGTATTGCCACCGCCTGATGAGCGTGTTGCTTTTGCTTTGCCGGTGGAGGAGCCTGGGGTCATAATGCCGCCGGAGCCGGTTGTTGCGCCTGGTGTGATGCGCGAACCGGCCGTCGCCCAGCCTGGCAGCGCAACTGTTGAGCCAGCCCCGGCAGCGATGCCCACCACGCAGGCTGACCTGGATCGGCTGCGCGATATTTTGTTTGGCAATCAGTCGCGCACGAGCGAGAAGCGGATGATTGAATTGGAACTGCGTGTAGAAACGATGCGCAAGGATCTGACTGAGCTAATAGAACGTCAGGTTAGCGCGTTGGCGAATACGGCCGCAGCGCAAGTCACCAACACGAATCGCGATCTGATAGATCGATTGAATCAACAAATGACGGAGCAATCTAACCGCGCGCGGTCGTTGCAACAGGAGTTGAACGATAAGATTCAGCAGCAAAGCACGGATTTGTCTACACAAATACGCGCCAATCGGCGTGAACTGAGCGAACGTTTGGAGACGAATCAGACAGAGCAAACGTCACATTTGCACGATCTGCAAAAGGAGTTGAGCCAGCGAATTGAAACGTTGGCCAACGATTTTTTTACACAGCTGCGCCAGATACAAAAGGATTTGGAGAATCGTCTGGATGTATTGGACAACACGCAGACAGAGCGGGTACAGGGATTGCAAACAGAGGCGCGTTTACGAGATGAGCAGCTGCGTCAGGATTTAGTGACTTGGGCGGCGCAGTTGGATGATAAGAAGGCTTCGCGCCAGGAGATGGGGCAACTGTTGGTGGAATTGGGTCAACGGCTGCGCGCTGACTTGCCGTAAACGATGAATGCACCGCGTCCTGATGTTGAGCCTGCCGTGATGAGCACAATGGTTGGCAAGCCGCCAGATGATGTGCTGCTGGCCTCTGTGCAGGCGATTTTGTTGGGCGAGGAGCGCAAACGCATTGAGGAGTTGGAGCAGCAAGTTGTAGATTTGCAGCGTCAATGGGTGACGCACCTGGAACTGCTGCAAATGCAGACGAGCCAATTGGAAAGGGATCTGCAAGTGACGCGCCAGGCGCTGCAGGAAGCGAGGGGACGGGCTGCTGATTTGGAAATTGAGGTCGAGAAACTGCGTCACCGGGCGCAGTCTGATTCTGAGGGGATGGCGGCCCGTCTCCTGCCCGTTTTTGGCAAGCTGTTTAGCCGTCGCATCCGTGAAAACCCGGATGAAATGGCCGAGGCGTTGGGGCCAGTGATGGGGGATGCAATTCGGGTGCAGATTCGTGATTCGCGGGAAGAGATGGTGGAAGCGTTGACGCCGGTGATTGGCGCGACGGTACAGCGCGCTGTAAGCGGTTTTTTCCGTGAATTGCAGCGCAATGTGGATGCGCGTTTGCGGGTGACGGCGGGGGCAAATAATTTGCTGGGGGGGCTGCTGGCGCGGCTGCGTGGGGTGTCGCCGTCGGACCTGGCGCTGCGAGAGTCGTTGTCGTTTACGTTGCGCGAGATATTTGTGATTCAACATGGTTCTGGGCTGCTGCTGGAGCGGTGGCATTCACCAGGGGCAGAAACGGCCGATTCTGATTTAATCAGTGGTATGTTGACGGCCGTGCGTGATTTTGTGCGCGACTCGTTTGACCCCACCGGTGATGACACACAAGAGCTGAACGAGATTCAATATGGCACGCTGCGCATTTTTGTGCAAAGTGGCACGGCCGCTTATGTGGCTGTCGTGATGCAGGGGATTGAACCGTCTGGTTTTTATGCGGCGTTGGCGCAGTTGGTGGCGGATTTGCACCAGACGCATGAGCGCGCACTGCGCAGCTATGCTGGCGACCCGACCGATTTGCCGGCGATGCAGCCCCGTTTACAACAGTTTGTCGGCGGGTTGGTGGGGGAAACGGCCGTGCCGCGGGAACTGACGCCAGCGCAGCGAATGTTTTTACTCATCAGCGCCTTGCTGGGCATTATTTTTCTCGGCGCGGCTTGTTTTTATCTGCAATTTACCATTGCGCTGTACCCTCTTGCTTTTCCTGCCGATACGCCGACCGCTACGGCTACCGTTACCAATACTCCTACGCATACGGCTACGGCTACCGCTGCCCCCACGCAAACACCGACGCCTACGCCGATATTAACGCCCACACCGACGCCTACGCCGACAGCTACCGCGACAACTACCCAAACGCCATCGTCTACCCCCTCGCCAACCCAGACGTCAACGCCAACGGTTACACCCACCACCACAAGCACAGCGACCACCACAGGCACGGCGACCGTAACGTCTACGCCACCGGCGGCCGAAACAGTTGGTAACGTTTGGGTGCGCGACGCGCCCGACGTGGACGGCCGTCTTCTGGCTGCAATTGAATTTGATACGCCCCTGACGTTGGTGTCGGTTTCTGGCCCGTGGGCTGAAATCGAGTGGTTTTCTAGCCATCCCTGGCTGCCGGGTTGGCAGCGCGGCTGGGTTCCGTTGGCCTGGATAACCCTGCGTGGGGATGTTTTGCCGGTGACCATCACACCATCGCCAACACCATCGGCATAAAAACTTGCGAAAAGGATGACAGTATGAAGGTTGTGCAAAGAAAAGTGTGCCTGCTTGGCGATTTTGCTGTGGGCAAAACCAGCCTGGTCAGACGATTTGTAGATAACCGGTTTGATGATAAATATCTCAGTTCAATCGGCGTCAAAGTGTCGCGCAAAACGTTAAACCGATCAGACCACACTTTGAACTTGCTCATTTGGGACCTGGTCGGTGGCAACGAATTCTCGCGACGGGAAATTGGCTACCTGGTTGGGGCGGCCGGCGCCCTGCTTGTGTGTGATTTGACCCGATTGGAAACGGTAGATGCGGTTGCCCAATATGCGCATCAGTTACGTACCATCAATCCGCAGGCTGCTCTTGTTTTTATCGGTAATAAGGTTGATCTGGTAGATGAGCGCGTGATTACAGATGAGCAGTTACTGGCTGTTGCCGATACCTGGAAAGGGAGCTGTTTATTAACCAGCGCCAAGACAGGTGAACAGGTTGAGACTGCTTTTATGCAGCTCGCGCACAAGGTTGGGGAGATATTCCATGACAATGCCGCCACTTGACATTGAATCCCTGATGCTGGCATCACACGTCGCTAAAGTATTCAGCTTAATTCATCACGTGGCTTATGCGTTGATTGCGCCGGAGATGGTTGTTTTGCGGGCGTCTTCTAATTTTGCTGCTGTTTTGAATGAGCCTGACAAAACAATTGTCGGGCGACCCCTGACGGACTTGTTATGGGAGTTTGTGGGCGCTGAGGGAAGTCTGCAAGCGGTGTTGCAAGGTAAAATGCCTTATCTGGCCTTTGAGCGTGTTAATCGGGAGCTGCCAGACGGCCGTATTTTGTATTTGGATTTGTCCGTGACTCATCTGCGTGACACAGAATTGGGAGATGGCCTGCTTTTGATTGTGGAAGATGTGACCCATGCAGCCGAACTGGAGCAGCGCGTGACGCAAAACCGTAACGAGTTGTCATTGGCTAAACAGCAGCTTATGCAGGCCAATGAAGAATTGCAAAAACTGAATCGGCTTAAATCGCTATTTTTGTCCATGGCTGTCCATGATTTGCGAATGCCCCTGACGGCCATTCGCGCTTATGGCGATTTGCTGCTGCGGGTGCTGCCGGTGGAGTCGCCAGAGAAGGTGCGCGAATATGCTCACATCATCGCGTCACAGACCAATCGTTTGGATTGGCTGATTGATGATTTTTTGGACCTGGACAAAATTGAACATGGGGACTTGAAGCTGCATTTGGTGTTGGCTGATTTTAATAAATTGGCCGGCTCTGTGGCTGAAATGCTGCGTTATGTAGCCGAACGGCGCAAACATGTGTGGCGGCTTCAATTGTGGGATGAACCAATTTTTCTCAAGGTGGATGCGAACCGGATGCAGCAGGTGTTTTACAATTTGTTCAGCAATGCGATGAAATACACGCCTGTTGAGGGGCACATTGATATCAAAACCTGGGTTGAGGATAGTCAGGCTGTCTTGCAAATTTCTGATATGGGTATGGGGATGACGGCCGAAGAACAAGCAAATGTGTTTCAATTGTATTACCGTGCAACCGATGCCAGCGACCTGGAAACGCGTGGCGGCGGGTTGGGCCTTTTTATTGCCAAGGTGTTGGTGGAAGCGCATCATGGGTATATTACCCTTGTCAGCCAGCCTGGAGAAGGAAGCACGTTTACGATTTATTTGCCCCTGGATGCGCCAGTAGACGGAGATTAGCAATTGACCAAGAACAATGCCCTATTTTGTTGTGGCCGGTCTCCTGACCGGGGTACGTAAGTTTGCCAGACAGCTCGGAGAGATAGCTATGTTTCAGGAAGTGGGTTGTGCGCCGGCGGATTCATTGTTGAGTCAGGTCAGGCAGGTGATGTCGTCTCTGCACGTAGTGACTTATGCGCAGCTTACGCCGGAACTGGTGGTGACTTTTGCTGCGCCTGATTTTTCTGAGGCGCTGTCGGCGCCGGTTGTGGAGATTGCCGGGCAGCGCTTGCCTGATTTGTTGTGGGAATTTGCGGCTATGGAAGGGGCGTTAACGGCCGTCTGGCAGCAAGAGACCCCCATCTTTACGCTAGAGCGGGTGAACCGGGCGCGATCTGACGGCCGCAGCCGTTACTTCAATTTTCATGTCACGCGCTTGCAAGAACCAGCATTCGGGCTGCTCTTTGTGGCTGAGGACGTGACGGTTTGGGGAACTTTGGCGCAAACGTTGATCCAGGAGCGCAATGATTTAAGCTTGCTGCAAAGCCAATTAATGCGGGCAAATGAAAAATTGCAACAACTGGATCAGATGAAAACGCTTTTCTTGTCCATGGCGGCGCACGACTTGCGCACACCGTTGACGGCTATTATGGGGTATGCTGAACTGCTGCAACAATCTGATGCACGTATTTCTGTAGAGCGACGCCATGGCTATTTGTCGGTGATTCGCGCCCAGGCTGATCGCATCAATCGGCTCGTTGATGACATTTTGAATGTAGACCAAATAGAACGTGGCTTGCTGCGACTGGATTGGACTGAGGGAGATGTCAATGCGTTGGTGCGGGAGATAGCCGATATTCTTTCTTTTTTGATGGCAGGCCAACGGCAAACATTGCAGTTGAACCTGGCCGAGGGCGCCATCATGGTACGTATGGATGTGCAGAGAATGCAGCAGGTGTTGTACAACCTGTTGAGCAATGCGATTAAATATACGCCAGGTGGGGGACAGATTACGGTGGTGACGCGGCGTGAAGGGGATACGGCCGTGCTTGAAATTGCCGATACTGGCCTGGGTATGACGCCGGAACAGATAGTGCGCCTGTTTGAACTGTATTATCGGACTGATGAAGCGCGCGAGCGTAAAATTCTGGGAACCGGACTGGGTTTGTTTATTGTGCGCAGTCTGGTGGAAGCGCATGGAGGGCGGGTAAGCGTACAGAGTGCGCAGAACGTTGGCACTGTTTTTACGGTATGGCTGCCATTGGCCCCTTCATCACCATTATCTGATGGTCTATAGCAACCTGGGGTTACACGGAGTGGCGCGGAGATCAGGAGAAATCAAGCGCAAAAACTCCCCAATCTCTCTGTGAATCTCCGTGTCTTCTCTGTGTTCTCTGTGTAACTGATGACTCAGTGTAACTGGGTTATATCGGGATCTCCTGCACAATCTGGGTGGGCAGGCAAATAGTAAAGGTGGACCCAACGCCGGGGATGCTTTCTACGGTAATGTCCCCGCCCATCATCTGACAATAACTGTAACTGATAGCCAGACCCAAGCCACTACCCCCGTATTGGCGGGTAGATGAGGCGTCTCCGGGGGCAAAGGGTTTGAAGAGGTGCGCCTGTTGTGTTTCTGTCATGCCGATGCCGGTATCGGTAATGCTGATATAAACCCAACCATCAGGGTTGTGGCTGTTTGTGTGTGCGGGGGCAGGTTCACGACGGCCGTGCAGCGTAATTTGCCCCTTTGTGGTGAATTTGGCGGCGTTGTTGAGGACGTTGAAGAGTATTTGCCTGACTTTGGCGTGGTCGGTAATGATGGAACCCAGCTCCGCCCCTGTGACAAGAAGCGTATTTTGGTTTTTCTCAAGAGACGGCCGTACCAGTTTAGTCACGTCTTGGATCAGTTCGGCCACATCTACCGTTTCGAGAATCAATTTCACCTTACCCGCTTCAATTTTAGAAACGTCCAAAACATCATTAATCAGAGCCAGCAAATGGCGACCTGATTGCTCAATGCGTTGCAAATCAGGCAGGGCGTCTGTGTTGTTGATCTCGGCCGCATCTTCTTGCAGTATTTCACTGTAACCAATGATGGCGTTAAGCGGTGTGCGCAGTTCATGGCTCATGTTGGCCAGGAAGACGCTTTTCGCCTTGTTCGCTGCTTCGGCCGCTTCTTTCGCCTGACGATACTCCTCGGCCAGGTTCTCCAACATCATTTTTTGCGCTTTTAACTCGTTTTCGGCCCGTTTGTGGGTTGTGATGTCACGCAGCATGACAATACGGCCGTGCAGCTCCCCATGGGCATCATACAACGGCGAAATCCGCAAATCAAAGCTGCGCCAGCGCGGGACATCCGGGTTGGCGTCATCTACGTCCACAACAATTTCTGTACGCGCTTCCGTTACCGAGCCATACTGCGCCAACAGTTCCGACTGCGGCAAAAAGCGCGCTATTGGCTGCCCAATCAATTGGCGCGCTGAGTACCCCAGCAACGTCTGCGCCGCCACATTGACGTCCACCAATCGGGTCTGCTTATCCAAAACCAGCACCACGTCATCTATACTGTCCAGCACCATGCGCCGCGCCACCGGCAGCAGATCAAACAGGCGGTAGCGGAATAATCCCCAGGTAATAAAAAGACCGGTAACGTTAAAGGCCAGCGGCGTAAAATCCAATGAAGGCAGGGCAACAATATCGAAATTGGTTAATACATTTGCCAACAAGGGGAACGTGGCGGAAAAGACAAGAATCCCTGCCTGCCCTTTGTATGGCTGCGACCAGTGCCAAAAGGCGCGCAGCAGCAGGTAAAGGGCGGCGATGATGAAGAGGTAATTGCAAATGAGTTGTACCCAAAATACCGGCCCAAAGAAAATTTTGAGCAGCAAAAATGGCCCGGCCACATCGAGCACAACCTCGGCGCGGTACAGATGATGCCAGGCATCGGTCCAGCCACCGACGATGCCGATGATGGGGATCAGCATAATCAGGAATAATTTGCGCCGGGTAAGCCACTCCTCCTGCCCGGTATACCGGATGGCGAAGACCAACAGGCTGACGCCAATCGTGTTCGCCAGGGTTAACTGCAACGTTTCCCAAAATAATTTTTGCGCCAGGGTGGGGCTGAGCACTTGCAGGGCGTAGGTGATGCTCCACCAGGAAATGGTGATCATCATGACGACGTAGGCGCTGCTCCACACGGCGTTACGCCGCTGCCAGACATAGGCAGCCAGACCGGCCGACACAAGACCGGCGGCAAACAGTAAAATGATCACCAGGTAATAAGGCCAAAATATCATCGCTGCATTTGTTGGCTGGTCTTTGACCGGGCCACCTTGTACATGAATTATACCCAAGCGCCCACAGAATTGCCGATTAGCGTGGGCAGCCCATATTAAAATGACGTGAAGATTGTCGGCTCTTTGGGAATTCACGGGGTTTACAGCCCGTGAAGCGTGAAACGTGAAACGTGACCAGGGAGACATCACGTTTCACGCTTCACGTTTCAGCCAAAACCCCGCGAAATCTTGATGAGCCAAATTGTCACAGGTGGAGATCGTTGCGATAACGGTGAAACAGTTCCGGGCGCAGGAAGAAGAAAATAGCCAGGGACCCGATAAAGCCGCCCAGGTGGGCCCAGTGGGCGACTTGATAACGCGCTTGTGAAAACAAGGTGTTGACGGCGGGTATGATTTGCAGGCCAACAAAGTAGAGGATGAGCCAAAAGGCGCGTATTTTGGGCAAGATCGGCACAACGCCGAGGATGATGAGGGTGCGAATGTAACCGGCGGGATAGAGAATAAGATAGGCGCCCATCACGCCAAAAACAGCGCCGCTGGCGCCAATGCCGGCAATGTCTGATTGTGCCCGCGCCAGGGTGTAGACGATTTCGGCAAAAACGCCGCAGGTCAGGTAAAAGAAGAGGAAACGCCATGGCCCGCATGCATCTTCTACACGACGGCCGTATACCCATAAACCAAGCATATTGCCAAACAAGTGCCAAAACCCCGCGTGTAAAAACATTTGCGTAACGGCCGTCAGGGCGCCGCCTCCCTGTCGCGTCAAAATGGCCGTGGGAATGATGCCGAAGCGATAAATAAACTCCATGAAGGCCGTTTCCCCCTGCCACATGATCGCCAATTCTATTCCCATCACCATGACGTTAAGCATAATGAGGGTCACTACCATGAACGGAAAGCGGATATATCGGTTTGGCTCGGTGTCGTTGAGTGGAAACATGGTATCGTCAGCGGGTTGGTATGACCGGCGTAAACAGCGCCAGCCTGTCAAGGGCGTTGAAGAGCAGCAGTACAAACGGCAGCAGGATGAGCAAACTGCCCAGCGTGTTTGCCAGAACCTTTGTCCATTGGTCAATTTGCTCCGTCTCGCCAAATAATTTTTGGGTCAGCCTGTAATGTGGCCCGATCAGGGGCGTGATGAGCAGCAGACTGCCTAAAAGAATGCTGACGCTGCTCAATCCCGGCCAGACAGGAATGTGCCAGGGGCGCAAACCGGCGTGCAGCAGCAGCAGCAAAACGAACAAAAAGAACGGTCCTAACCCCATGCGTAGTAATGTCAGGCTGGGGCTGGTCAACTTGATGGGCGGAAGCTGCTGCTGTTTTTGCGTGGCAGCCAGCCGTTTTTGCACAATTTTTTGCTCGGTCGTGTTCGTAGTGGTGACGACGGCCGTTTGGTAGGCAATAATCGCCTGTTCCCATTCGCCACGTTCCTCATGGATACGGCCGTGTATGAAGGCGTGGTTATGCACCCAGGCAGGGAACGTTAGCGCCTTCTGCTGCGGGTACAGCTTACGGTACCGTTTGCTGGCGTTCAGCCGCTTTTTGGCAATTGTTCGCTCAGTATCAGAGGAAGCGGATTGTTTGGCGGCAAGCCGATACGAGCGGATGGCATTGGCCCAGTCGCCAAACGTTTCATAGGCGCGTCCCAGGCTGATCAGGTCTGCGTGCGCCATCTGTAACTGTGTGTAGCGGTACTGCGCCGGGGTATGCAGTGGCTTGAGCGTGACCACGTAATGCAGCGCCACAAGTTGATCATCCACATCGGCAACCAGTTGGCTGAATGCAAACCAGGCGTCGGCGTCATCTGGTCTTTTTTGCAATTGTTGTTGTAACAGGGCGTAGGCTTGCTGTTGACGGCCGTTGACCGTATGTGTATGCGCTGCCGCGACTTGATCCTGGTTTAAGGTCGCTTGCTGCTGCCGGAGGTGCGCCAAACGCTGCTGTGCCTGCCGCCGATGTGGATTAATAGCCAGAGCATTTTCCAACGCAATGATCTTGTTTTCCAGATCAGGCATCAAGTCACTCAGCCATAGCCACGCCAGCTCATGCTGCGCATCCACAGCCACCAGCGCCAGCAGCAGCTCACGCGCTTCCTCTCGTTTCCCCGCTTGCGCCGCCTGCATGGCCGCGGCTAACTGGTTCGCCGACATCATGTCCCTACTATAATGAGAGAACGGCTGGCGCAAATAGGGGAAAAGTCATGTTCTCACCAATGTCTCAGATCGAATGCCTCTAAACGCACAGCGGGTTCACGCGATAAAAAGGAGAAATCCCGCGTGAACCCGCTGTGCTGGTTTGGTTATAATTGTACAGGTAATCAGATTAAGCCATGACAGCTTCCTGTACAGTGCTGGCTGTAATCTCAAATTTGGGTGGATGCTCAAAATGTTTCTTCACTGCGCACTGGCTGGCCGAACGAATGAGCGCCTCTTTGTATTTTTCTGGGAAAGTTGGCGGCGTTTGAATGTCTAGCAACACTTTGCTCACCATACCGGTCATCGGGTTGACCTGTAAGTTTTGTACCAGGCGAATCCCTTCCGCCGACAGGCCGCGCTGACGGCAAAAGCCAAGCACGTAAATGCCGGCGCAGGTACCGATGGATGCCAGGAATACGGCAAACGGCGTTGGCGCCGAATTGGCGCCACCACCCATCGGGGGTTGGTCTGTCATCACTGTAAAGGGGCCAAAGTGGGCATCTACGCGCGCGCCACCGGGAAAATCAATAACCATTTCCATGCTGAATGTATCCTCCACTATCAATTGTGATGGGCTTGCTGCGGTCAGCTTGTTTGCCGTGACCGTTCTGTCTACGTGCGACATCCGATTTCTCCAAGAAATCGGATGCCTGGCAGTGACTTTTTTGTGCCCATCCGCATGATTAGATGCAGGAATAAGGGATTGGTGACGTTTTTGGGGAATGGGCGTCGGGGCGTCGGGGCGTCGGGCGTCGGACGTCGGGGCGTCGGGCGCTGTTTACCGACTACCGACTACGGCCGTTCCCCAATGGTCACCGCTATCGTTTGCACCTGGCCGCCGCGCAAAATCTGGATCGGCGTCTTCTCGCCAACACGGTCGCCGCTGAGCTGCGCCAGCAGGTCGTCATGCTTGCTGACAGGCTGGTCGGCCACGCGCAGGATGGTGTCACCCAATGTCAGGCCGCCTTGCTCGGCAGGGCTGTCTGCTTCCACCGAGACGATGAGCAGTCCCGCTTTTTGTCCTATTTCGGCGCGGATGGCGTCTGGCAAATGCACCCGTTGCGTGTTGATACCCAGGTAGCCGCGCTTGATACGGCCGTGCGTCAACAAGGATGTGACGATGCGCTGCAAGGTGGCGGCAGGAATGGCAAGACTGACCCCCGGCATGAGTGCGGAGCTGTTCAGGCCGACAACCTGCCCCTGGGCATTGATCAAGGGTCCACCGGAGAAGCCAGGGTACATGAGGACGTCGGTCTGCACGTACTGATCAATCAGCCCGCCCATACCGGTGCGCCAGCTTGATCCGACAGCGCTGATGATGCCAAAGGTAGCCTGGACGCTGCGGCCCGGCCGGCCTATTGCCAGCACAAACTGGCCGACGCTGTTGTCGGCAGCGGCCGTTTGGGGCAGCGCCGTCAGGTCGCTGGCGTCCGCTTGCAGGACGGCCAGGTCGGTAGTAGGGTCACGCCCAATGAGGGTGGCGGCAACCGCAGTGCCATCTGCCAGCCCCACGCTGATGCCGCTGTCCTGCCGTACCACGTGGTTGGCCGTGATAATGACGCCATCACTCGACCAGACGATGCCGGTGGCCGGTAAGCGCCGCCGCGCCTCAACCCGCACTACACCGGGCGCGGTGGCGGCAACTGTTTGCGCCAGGGCGTTGGAAAAATCAGTTAAAATGTTTGTCATGGTTATATCTCCTCGTATAAAGTGGGGCGATTTTCCCAAATCGCCCGCCCGATTTTCTAAAATCGGGCTACAGTTGTGCGCCACACTCAGGTTGTCTCTTTGTTGGATACGGATTGCGGAGTGCGGAATAAAAAACAGCAATCTGCTGATGATGTGCATGATATGGGTTTTCGGTTGGCGGCGCATCACCGCTTTGGTGGGGGAGGAACCTGGAAGAATGGGCAGGTGGCCGGTAATCGGTAATCGGTATATATCAGACCACCGTTTACAGGCGTATCAATCCCAGGCGGGTGGCATGGACGACGGCCGCCGTGCGGCTTGGCGCGCCCAGTTTGCTCATGATAGCGTTGACGTGGAACTTGACGGTATGGTCGCTGATGTCCAACTGCTGCGCGATGGCTTTGTTGGTCAACCCTGCGGCAAGGAACTGCAAGACTTCGGTTTCGCGGGGAGTGAGGTCGGTGATGGGAACGGCCGTTTCCGTCACACCGGCTATCGGCAGCAAGGCGGCGCTGAACGCCGGGTCTACAACGATAAACGCCTGTACAACTGCCTGCACGGCGGCAAATAGGCGGCGGCTGCCCAATTCACGGGGCAGCAGCGCCTGCACGCCACAGGACCAAACGGCCGGCGCGTCTTCCGCATCGCTGAGCAAGGCGACGACAGGCAGGTCGAACTCATTCCAATCGGGCAAAATGGGAGCTGCTTCCCAGCCTACGTCCCAAATGATGGCGTCGGGTGCGGGTGATGTAATCGTTACCTCCGCACTGTTTACCTGGTCTACAACCACACAGTCCGGGATATTCTCAACCAGCAGCGCCAACCCGGCGCGCGCCAGAGGATCATCAGCCACAATGAGCACGCGCAAAGGTTCCATTAATTCTTAACCAGAGCAATCGTGTACCCCATGGCGCCATAATTGAATTCGCCAACGTGAATGGAGTACAGGCCGGTGACCGGCAGGGTGAAGGAAAAAGTTTCCGCTTCACCAACATCCCCCTCGTCAATAAAGTAGGCCATGTCTACAGCGTTCGTATCATACAGCTTGAAAAAGGCGTCCTGACCGGCGCCAGGCGTGATGGTGATGGTCACATTATCGCCGACCGTACCGGCAAAGTGCCAGAATTCGTCGCTGTCGGCGGGCATGGAAGCCGTTTTGCTGTCGCCGTAACGCAGCACGCCTTTGATGACAAAGGCATAAGAGCTGTTAAAACGGAGCATCATTGCATAATCCGTGGCCGCGCCACTGCTG
This sequence comes from Anaerolinea sp., assembly GCA_014879875.1. GTDB lineage: Bacteria > Chloroflexota > Anaerolineae > Promineifilales > Promineifilaceae > JACSRF01. The sequence goes on along the minus strand of JACSRF010000196.1, from coordinate 2,622 downwards.
GCGCTGACGTGCAGCCGGTAGCTGCCGGCGTTGGCGATGGATTGTACGAGCGTCTCAACCATTCCCGGCAGCGCGCTATTTTGGTTGATGATGACTTTGCCACTGGCATCGAGCAAGGTGAGGACAATGTCTTCTTGCACGGCAACTGCATAGGCGGTTAAAACGTCGTTGGCGCTGATGTTTACTTCCCAGCTATGCGCCTCGTTGCTGCCCAGGCGCTCGACAGCGAGGAATTTATCTTCAATTTCGCCCATGTTGATGACCATGGGAGTGCTGGTGGGCGTGGGGGAGGGGCCGGGAGTGTTTGTGCCGCCGGGCAGTGGCGGAGGTGGCTCTTCGACGTCGCCCTCCTTTGTTGGCGTGGCGTTTAGATCGGGCGTACCGGTGACTGTAATGACGCCGCCAGACGTGATGGTGGGCGTGGGCGCGGGAATAGTTGGCGTTCCGCCCCCCGTGTCTACAGGCGTTCCGACACCCGTACTCGCAGGCGTGCCTACGCCAGTTTCCACGCCCTCTGTTGTTGGGGTGAGGGTGAGGGTAATTGGGAGCGTCGCTGCCGGTGGGATGGTTGGCAGATCGGCAGGTGGGGGAACGGCCGTTTCTGGCGGTATGTCAGCGGGCGTGGTGACAATGGCGACCTCTGTTGCTGCGGCCGTAGGCTGCTCGCCATCGGCGCCGGGCGGCGTCAGTGTGACACGGGTGATAGGGCTGGGAGCGATAATATCGGTGACGGCCAGATACCAAAATTCCTGATGGGCAGCCTGCTTGCCACAGCCCACCGGCCCTGCCCAATAGCGCCACTGCCCTTGTACGGTCATGGTTAAACCGGTAGGAATCAGTGAACGCAACTGCGTATAGCCACTGGCATATGCCAGATACCCGTCAGACACCAGCCCCCAGGCCACCGGCCCCGGGTATGGGTCTTGTGCGCAAACCAGGGTTGGCAGGGGCTTGTACTGGCCTGTCAACTGGAGATGGTACCCTTCATAAGTGGCAGGATCGGTCGCCAGTTCGGCGAAATCAATGGTATAGACGTCACGCCCGATGGTCAGCGGCCGTGGATTTCCGGCTGTGGTCGGTGTGGGTGTTACGTCTTGTGTTCGTTGGCATCCTGCCGTGACAGTGGCAATGAATAGAATAAGAAATAGTAAATGCCGGTAAAGATTCATGCTATAGGATTTACGATTAACGATTTGCGATTTACGATTGGCTTGCCCCCTGACAGGCTATGAGAACCCCCAAAATCTTTTTGGGTCTTCAGGAATTCAGGGGGTTGACAACCAATGATGCGTGATGCGTGATGCGCCCTGCGTATTGATCGCTTCACTTGCTGCTCCTGCGCCAGTATAGCACTATAATAGCAAATTGTCTGAGCTTCTACAGAAAAGTTGGGCATAGTCTTCGTTTGCGCCAACGCGACCTGTCATTCTCCCATGTAGGCGTGGGACGGGTCTCGCCAGAGTAGATTCCCGCCCCCCGCGTAGGCGTGGGAATGACGGGTAAAAGTGCAAACATAGTGGGCATGAGGATAGGGAATGATTTATCAAGATACCATCTATGGCGCGGTCAATATTACAGAACCCATTTTAGTGGCGCTGTTGGAAACGGCCGCATTGCAGCGGCTGCGTGGCGTGTTGCAGCATGGCATTAGCGGGTTGATTGGCGTTACCAGCCCCATCACCCGTTATGAACATTCGGTAGGGGTGATGCTGTTGGTGCGCCGTTTAGGCGGATCCGTGGAAGAGCAAATTGCCGCTCTGCTGCACGATGTCAGCCATACCGCCTTTAGCCATGTCATTGACTACGTGTTTAACGGGCACAACAGCCAGAGCTACCACGATGACAAGAAGGCGGTGTATATGATGCAGACGGAACTGCCGGACGTGTTGGCGCAGTATGGCTATGATTGGAACCAATTTTTGCATGAGGATGAGTTTCCGCTGTTGGAACAGCCTTCTCCGCACCTGTGCGCCGACCGCCTGGATTATTTTCTGCGCGACAGCCAGGGGTTGGGGTTGGCAACGCTGAGCGAGATACGGCACGCGCTCGACCATTTGCTGGTGGCGCAGGAGCGGATCGTTACCGATGATTTGCAAGTGGCGCGCTGGTTAGGGTACACCTTCATTCAGGCGGATGATGCCAGTTGGGCCAATTTCCGCGAAGTTGGCCTCTATGAACTAACGGCGCAGGCGATCCGGCGCGGTATGGAGATTGGGCTGATTGGCGAGGCGGATTTTTGGGGGACGGATCGCCCGCTGTGGGCAAAGATGCAAGCCTGTACCGATGCGCAAATGCAGGATCTGCTGCGCTTGATTGCGCCGGCGACGCAGTTTGTGTGGGATGAGGCCGCGCCGACTTTCCGGGTGAGTACGAAACTGCGGGTGATTGATCCGGACGTGGCGCTGGCGGGAGAATTACGGCCGTTATCCACCCTTGACCCCATGTTTGCCCGTTATCGCGCCGATTACCTTGCCGGCAAACAGGGCAAGTGGCCGATGCGCGTCGTGCCGGCCTGAGTGTGACCAGGCAGCGATCAGGCGCTAACCGCGCCATTGAGTCGTCAGTTACACAGAGAACACAGAGGAGACACGGAGATTCACAGAGAGATTGGGGAGTTTTTGC
>JACSRF010000375.1 GCA_014879875.1 Anaerolinea sp. | reverse complement strand
GTTTGACGGCCGTCAAACTCCAGTTGAGCGCGTGGTGCAGCAGATCATGGCGACGAAACCGTGCCAGGACATCAACATCACCGACCCACCATTGGAGGAGATTATCCGCGAGATTTATGCGCGTGATGAGTGACGAGTGTAGGATAATTTGCCAAATCGTTTTACAATAAGCAGCATGAACCTACCTGCGCAGCCCTATCCTCGCTTCTTCAATACGGCCGGCCCTGTCAATTGCGCCGACCATTACTGCTTGCCCCCGCTGGAACGGCTGAACCTACCGGAGATCTTGCAGCTGATCCAGCAAAAGAAGTATTTTGTCCTGCACGCGCCGCGTCAGGTAGGCAAAACCAGCTTCTTGCTGGCGCTGACCCAATATCTCAACCAAAGCGGCCAATTCACCTGTCTTTATGTGAACGTTGAAGTAGCGCAAACGGCGCGCGAAGATGTTAGCCGGGGTGTAAGAGCCATTCTTAGCCAATTGGGGCAGGAGGCGCAGTACCATTTACGTGATGATTTCCTGGCGCAAATTTGGCCCGAAATTTTGGATGTACATGGCGCCGATGCGGCCTTAAACAAGGTGTTAAGTCGCTGGGCTGCCCATCATATTACCCCTTCGATTCTACTCATAGACGAAATAGACAGCCTGGTAGGAGACACACTCATCTCTGTGCTGCGCCAATTACGCTCTGGCTACGCGCGCCGGCCGACCGCCTTCCCGCAAAGCGTCATCCTCTGCGGTGTGCGCGATGTGCGCGACTATCGCATCTACTCCAGCGAGGGGCGGGATATGATCGCCGGCGGCAGCGCCTTCAACATCAAGGCGGAATCGTTGCGGATGGGAGATTTTACGCAGGGCGAAGTGGAGACTCTCTGCCAACAGCATACCAGGGAGACGGGTCAGGTGTTCCAGCCGCAAGCGTTGGCCTTGATGTGGGCACTGACGCAAGGACAGCCGTGGCTGGTTAATGCGCTGGCATATGAGGTGACGGATCGGTTGGTAGACGGCCGTAATCATGCCAAACCTATCACCCCAGATATGGTCATCCAGGCCAGGGAGAACCTGATCCTGCGCCGCGAGACACACCTGGATCAGCTCATCCACAAACTACAAGAGGAGCGCGTGCGCCGGGTGATTGGCCCGATGTTACAAGGGGTAGATCTGAGTGAAGCGGTGCGCCAGGATGACATTCAATATCTACTTGATTTGGGTCTGGTACGGCGTGTTCAACCACAGGGTTTGGTTATCGCCAACCCCATTTACCAGGAAATCATCCCGCGTGAATTGAGTTATATCACACAGTTGAATCTGGAAAGCCAACAGCGGACTGCGTGGTATGTGGGAGCAAACGGCCGTCTTGACCTGCACAAACTGCTGATCGCCTTTCAGCAATTCTTTCGTGAGCATTCCGAGCATTGGGTGGAGCGGTTTGATTATAAGGAAGCGGGGCCTCAGCTCTTGCTGCAAGCATTTTTGCAGCGCATTGTCAATGGCGGTGGTCGGGTGGAGCGAGAGTATGGCCTGGGGCGGCAGCGCACCGATTTGGCGTTGTTTTGGCCGTATGATAGGGGAGTACAAACGGCTGTGATCGAACTTAAACTGTGGCGTAAAAGCCGGGGACAAACAATTGAGCAAGGGTTGGGACAAACGGCCGCCTACATGGATAAAATCGGTACGACTGACGGCCATTTGGTCATTTTTGACCGGCGACCAGAGATCAGTTGGGAAGAGAAGATTTTCCGCGCCGAGATGGCGCACGAAGGGAAGCGGATTGTGGTGTGGGGGATGTAGAACGATTTGCCAATTTGCCAAATCGTTTTACAAGAGGCAGCATGATGCGGACGATGCGACTGACCATGACAAAATATGGCGCGATTACGCTGACGAATTTGCAGAATCAGTTGGCGTATGTGTGGGACGCCGTGGGGCGGTCTGTGTTTATCCTGCTGATCATGTACATTTTTGTGCAGTTGTGGACGGCCGTTTACCAGACCAGAGGCACAGCCGAAATTGCCGGGCTGACGTTGGCGAATACCATCTGGTATTTCCTGATTGCCGAGGTGATCGAGTTGAGCAAATTCCGCCACGACGTAGCGATTTCGGAAGAGGTGAAGGATGGCTCGATTGCCTATACGCTGGTACGGCCGTACAACTACCTGGTCTATCATTTCAGCAACGGGATGGGCGATACCATTCTCAAAATGCTGCTCGTCTTCCTCTTAGGCGCGCCCCTGGCCCTGATCTACGCCGGGCTGCCTGTCATTAGCTTGCTCCATTTGCCGCTGGTGCTGCTGGTGATGGGGTTCGCGCTGCTGATTGATTTTTGCGTCGCCAGCATGATTGGGTTAATGGCCTTTGTCATGGAGGATACCTTCTCGCTGCGCTTGATTTACCAAAAGTTGATCTTCATCCTCGGCGGGCTGCTGATTCCGGTGGATTTTTTGCCTGACTGGTTACAGCGCATTGCCCGCGCGCTGCCCTTTAGCCTGATCACCTATGCCCCGGCAAAACTGTTTGTCGCCTTCACCTGGACGCAGTTCTGGCAAATTTTGGCCGCGCAGATGGGCTGGTTGGCGCTGTTGGCCTTTTTGCTGTGGCGGCAGTATCGTTGGGCGACGCGGCGGTTGGCGGTGAATGGGGGGTGAACCGTAAGCCGTGAACCCATGCTCGCCGACCTCTGAGTGAACCGCCAGCCAGCGCACACGGGCACGGCTGTGATGTCACCGACCGCGTACACTTTGCCTGGCGTGCGGCGATCAAATGGTGGTATGCGCCGCAGATGTATGCGGTAGACGCAGCCCCGGCGCGTCCGGTGGCGATTGTGTTGGGCGCGGCCGTTTACGCCAACGGCCGTCTCAGCCCCGTGCTGCGTGATCGCATGGAAACGGCCGTGCAGCTT
>JACSRF010000200.1 GCA_014879875.1 Anaerolinea sp. | reverse complement strand
TGTAAAGCGAACATCCCTGTTCGCTGTCCGAACAAGGATGTTCGGACTACAGATTTTCATTCATCACTCTGTAAATGTAGGGCGATTGGGGAAAATCGGGCTACGGTTTTCATTGTTCATCGGTGAGTCTATTGCAAAAATGCGGCGCGTATGGCTTCCATCCGCTTACGGTTCATGTCGCCATCGCCATGGCCGAGGCGTGCGGCAGATTTGTAATGAATTAACTGCGCTTCGTCGTCAAAGTAAATTTGCACGTCGTCTACAAACCCCCACAAAGCAGAACGAAATTCGGCGTGGATGTAATCTGGCCCATTGATGATGATGGTGACGCGCGGCATGTCTACGAGCACGTTGTACATCTTCACCTTTGCCGCGGCCAACGACGTGGTCATAGGGATGGGGCTGATTTTGTGTTCATCGCTGCTGGCAAAGGTGTTGACACAGTTAGGCGAGTCAGGGCAGGGGGTGAAACGGCCGTCTACCACCCCCAGGTTCTGCGGCATGGGGCTGACGCGCTGCACCAGCCAGCGTAACACAAAAAATCCGGCGATAGCCAGAATGAACAAAGACCCTATTACTTTTCGCATCATTTTCAACTCCTTCTCACAACGCCCAACTCACGACTCAATCATAAATCCCCCGTTTCGTCTCCTCCACCAGATGGTCTACCACCGCTTTTAGCGCCTTTTCCCCGTTGTCATCGCCGCCATGCTTGTGATAGACGGCTAACTGCCGGTCGGCGCTGGTTCCATGCGCCAAAATCGTGCGAATATGCTCAACCTCTTTGCGACTGCCGAGTTCGTCCAGCACGTCATCCAAAATTTCGAGCAGTTCTTCCATTAAGAAGTGGAACGGCACCGATTCTTGCTTGCCAAAATCAATCATTTCCCCATGAATGCCATAGCGCACGGCGCGCCACTTGTTTTCGGTGATGTGCATGTGCCGGTACTGCCGCCACGACATATTCTGCCGGCGCAGTTTGAGCAGTTTGGCGACGACGGCCTGGAAGGTGGCGGCGACACAGACGGCGTCATCTACGGTGGTGCAAATATCGGAGATGCGGAATTCGAGTGTGTCAAAGCGGGGGTGCGGGCGAATGTCCCACCAGATTTTGGCGATGGGGTCCCCTTTACCAAAGGAGCCGACTTTGGCCATGGTCTCTTCGTAATGCTTGTACTCGTCGTAGGAGGTGAACGAGTGGGGGATGCCGGTGCGCGGCAGCATTTCAAAGATCACGCTGCGGTAAGACTTGAGGCCGGTGTTACGGCCGTGCCAAAACGGCGAACTGGTAGACAACGCCAAAATATGCGGGATGAAATAACGCGCCTGATTCATGATCTCAATCATCAGGTCTTTTTGCGCTTTTTCCGGGCCAAAGCCAACGTGAACGTGCATCCCAAAAATCAACAGCCGCCGCGCCACCCCTTGCATGTCATCCAACAACTCCTTGTAACGCACCCCTTCTGTCACCGACTGCTCATCCCAGCGAGCAAACGGGTGGGTGGAGGCGGCGGCAATCTCCAGCCCATTTGCTTCCGCCATTTCAAAGGTGGCGCGGCGCAGCCGTTTCACTTCAGCGCGTACCTCCTTGATATTGCGGCAAATGTGGCTGCCCACTTCTACCTGTGACTGCATAAATTCTGGCTTCAGATTAAGTCTGTTATGCGTGCGCTGTTCATCTTGCGAAAGAAATTCGCTGATGTACGAGTGGAGATTGCGCGATTCGGGATCAATAATCTGATACTCTTCTTCAATGCCTAATGTGAGCGGGGGGGGCGTTAAGCTCATGGATTACCTCCTGACTAAAATTATGAAGGATGAAGGATGAAGTTTTGTAGACTGCTGTAGTTTAGATGGGAATAGGGCGCGTGGCAAGTGTTGGTCAGGTGTGATTGGGTCAATCTTCAAGATTGACCCAATCTGGTTTTCAGGTGTCCAACAACGGGCAAAGCAGGTATAATCCGCCGCTTATGTTTGAATTTGAGATTACAGCAAGGGATGCGGGGAGTGGGGCGCGCAACGGCCGTTTCCATACCCCACATGGCGCCCTCGAAACCCCCGTCTTTGCCCCGGTAGGCACACAAGCCACGGTCAAGGCGCTGCGCCCGGCCGATTTGCACGAATTGGGCGCAACGCTCGTCCTCAGCAACACCTACCACCTCTATTTGCGCCCCGGCGACGAGTTGATTCGTGACCTGGGCGGGCTGCACCAGTTCATGCAGTGGCCTGGTCCCATCCTCACCGACAGCGGCGGCTTCCAGGTGTTCAGCCTCAGCGCCACGCGCAAAATTGACGCCGATGGCGTCACCTTCCAATCCCACCTGGACGGCTCGCGCCATCGCTTCACGCCAGAGCGCAGCATCGCCATCCAGGAAAACTTAGGGGCCGACGTCATCATGGCTTTCGACGAATGCCCACCGCCGACTGATTATGAATATGTCAAACAATCGTTGACGCGCACGCACCCCTGGCTGGAACGTGGCCTGGCGGCCAAGACGCGGCCGGATCAGGCGTTGTTTGGCATTGTGCAGGGCGGCGTTTTTCCCGATTTGCGCGAGGCCAGCGCCCGCTTCATGATGGCGCTCGATTTGCCCGGCTATGCCATTGGCGGGCTGGCGGTGGGCGAGACGAAAGCGCAGATGACGGCCGTGCTGGACGTGCTGCACCCCATTTTGCCCCAACAGAAGCCGCGCTACCTGATGGGCGTGGGCGCGCCGGAAGATTTGGTGAATGGGGTGCTGCGCGGCGTGGACATCTTTGACTGTGTGCTGCCGACGCGGTTGGCGCGGCACAACTCCGCCTTTGTGCTGGGGGGGCGCATGAACTTGCGCAATGCGCAGTACGAGCGCGACGCCGCGCCCATCGCCGCCGATTGCGCCTGCTACACCTGCCAGCATTTCAGCCGCGCTTACCTGCGCCACCTGGTGAAGGCGAATGAAATCCTGGGGCACATTTTGCTGACCACACACAACGTTCACTTCCTGCTCGACCTGATGCGACAAATACGGCAGGCGATTCGCGCCGGGCAGTTCCGCGCCTTTGCGGACGATTTTTTGCAACATTATGAGGTCAATCAATCCGGTATTGACTGACAAATCTAATGTGTAAACGATATTGCTTACATCAGCGAAACCATTTTGATGCAGTGGATCATGGTATGCTAGCAACATGATAAAGGCCGCAGAACGAAACCAATCCAAAACGCAATGGCATCGCTTACTGGGGAAACTGGTCGTTTCTTCTAACGGGGGCTTATGAATATTTTTGAAGCTATCATCCTGGGCGTTGTGCAAGGCGCGACCGAGTTTTTACCTATTTCCAGCTCCGGGCATCTGGTGTTGATCCCGTATCTGCTGCGAATGGCGGAACCGGGGCTGAGTATGATCGCCATTGTGCATGAGGGGACGCTGTTGGCGGTATTGGTCTATTTTCGCCGGGACATTTGGGCGATTGTGCGGGGGGTGTTGGCGGGACTATGGCAGCGACGGCCGTTGGCGACACCCGAAGCGCGCTTAGGCTGGTACATCGCCGTTGGCACCATTCCGGCGGGCGTTGCCGGGCTGTTGTTGGAGGACTTTTTTGCAGAAATGTTTAGCGCGCCGATGATTGCCGCCGGAATGCTGTTGGTAACGGCCGTTTTGCTCATCGTCGGCGAACGGCTGTTGTCCGGCCAGAAGCCGCTAGAGAAAATGAGTTGGTTAGACGCGATCATGATTGGCGTTTTCCAGATGTTCGCCCTGTTCCCCGGCATCTCGCGCAGCGGCAGCACCATCGTCGCCGGGCTGATACGTGGCTTGAATCGGGAAACGGCCGCTCGTTTCAGCTTCTTGCTCGGCATCCCGGCCATCTTGGGCGCGGGGCTGCTATCTCTGGTGGACATTGTGCAGGCGGGCAGCCTGGCGAGCGAGTGGCCGGGGATGCTGGCGGGGTTTATGGCGGCGGCTGTTTCCGGTTATGCCTGCATTCACTTCCTGCTCACCTGGCTCAAGCGGCGTAATTTGTACATTTTTGTCGTATACGTTGTGCTGATGAGTCTCTTTTCCTTCATTGTTATTGCGTTTCGCTGAGGGGTAGAATGAGCAACAACGGTAATTTGGGAGTTTGGGGCAAATAGTTGACAACCCCCACCACCCATTTGCTATAATCTAACTACAAAAAGAAGACCGAATAGCAAGCGAAGCAAATTCAACAAGTAGGTCCGAGCAAAGCCTGATTTTAGAAAAATCAGGCTTTTTTTTTCAAAAGGAACGTATAGCATGAACAAAAGTCAACACTTTATCGAATTAGAAGAAACATACAGCGCCCATAATTATCACCCGTTGGACGTGGTCATTGAGCGGGGTGAAGGCGTATGGGTTTATGATGTGGATGGCAACAAATACCTGGATTGTTTGAGCGCCTACTCGGCTGTCAACCAGGGTCATGCCCATCCAGACATCATGGCTGCGGCCGTGGCGCAAATGGGGCGCATTACTCTCACCTCGCGCGCCTTTCGCAACGACCAGATGGGGCCGTTTTTGCAAGAGTTGTGCGCCATGACCGGCTACGAGATGGCGCTGCCCATGAACAGCGGCGCCGAAGCGGTGGAAACGGCGTTGAAAGCGGCGCGCAAATGGGGCTACAAGGTGAAGGGCGTGCCGGCTGACCAGGCAGAGATCATTGTTTGCCAGGGGAATTTTCACGGCCGTACCACCACCATCGTCGGCTTTTCCAGCGAAGCGGCGTACAAAAAAGATTTTGGACCCTTCACCCCTGGGTTTGTGATGGTTCCATATGGCGACGCGGCAGCTCTAGAAGCAGCCATTACCCCCAATACGGTCGCCTTCATGGTGGAACCGATTCAAGGGGAGGGTGGCGTAGTGACGCCGCCGGAAGGGTATTTGAAAGAGGTAGCCGACATTTGCGCCAAACATCACGTGCTGCTGGTGGCCGACGAAATCCAGACCGGCCTGGGGCGCACCGGCGCCATGTTTGCCTGCGATCATGAGGGCGTGCGCCCCGACATCATGACCATCGGCAAGGCGCTTAGTGGCGGCTTTTACCCCGTTTCGGCCGTGCTCACCGACCAGGACGTGCTGGGACTGTTCCGCCCTGGCGACCACGGCAGCACCTTTGGCGGCAATCCATTAGGGTCAGCCATTGGCCGCGCGGCGCTGCGCGTCATTCGTGATGAACAGTTGATCGAACGCTCACGCGAATTGGGCGCTTACTTCAAAGGGCGTCTGGAGCGCATTGAAAGCCCCTACGTGGAGTTGGTGCGCGGCAAAGGGTTGTTCATTGGCGTTGTGTTGAACACGCCGGCGCGCCGTTTCTGCGAGGCGCTGCGTGACCGTGGCATTCTGTGCAAAGAGACTCACGAGACGGTCATCCGCTTTGCGCCGCCATTGGTCATCAGCAAAGAGGAGATTGATTGGGCGCTGGAACACATTGAAGCGGTGTTGATGGATGAAGCGGTTGCGGAGACGCCAGTGGCGTTTGCCGAAGCGACTTCTGGCCTTGATTGAGTAGATTCTCCGGCCGGTATATGCGCCGGCCGGGTTCTAACCTAACCCCACGTTGGGTTCCTACTGCATCCCACTGAACTGGCCCGCCATTCCCACGGCGGGCCTTTTCTTTGCCAGACGTTTCATGAGCGCTGCCCGCTGCGTCTGGAACGGGACGGCCGTATTGTTTTATCAGGGTTCTTAACGTAACGACGAGATAATATTTTGCACGAAAGAGCCTGCGGGTTTCTACAAACCCGCAGGCTCTCGTTTAGTTGATCGTGAAGAGGAACCCGGCCGAACGGCCGAATACCTCCGGGAAGAACTCCTGTCGCGCCGTGGCGGGCATCACCTGGTAGTCGCCGGGAATCGTCGCTTGCAAGTAATAGGTGTACTGATACGTGCCCGCCGGCAGGTAATCGGCAAAGAAGACGACCTGCTCATCGCGGAACTCCACGCGGTTGAAGTACCACCAGCCCCAATACCCATATCGGTATGGCTGGTCCACATTCTGGAAGCCGACATTGGTCCCCCCTGCGCTGGTGTTCAGGCCGGGGTCAATCGCCTCGGCGCCAGCCGGGAGCGGGTCACGCAGCACCAGGTAAAGCTGGCTGCTGGCGGTGACGAGAGTGAGCTGCACGCGCACCTGCTGCCCGGCGCTGATGCTGGTGAGGGGTTCACATGTCTCCGTCTCCGGGTTACAGGCCGCGTCATAATAGACGCGCTCTACTGTCATCCCCCGGCTGACGCCCGCCACATCCTGCGCCAGTTGAAAGCTGTCCAGGTGGAGGGTGTAGTAAAGACGGCCGTCTCCCTCCCCACGCTGAAAGTCAAAGAAATTCACCGCGTCTGCCGCCAGGTCGCTGACCGGAATAGACGCCCGTTCACTCGTTGTCACATTGTCCTGCGTGAATTGCCCCTGCGCCGCCGTCTCAAGGTTCACCGCCAGGTTGTAATTGAAGTTGGCGTCCAATTCGCCCGTCGCCCGCATCCACGCCGTCAGCGCCAGGATACTCCAGGCCGTTTCGTGCGGCGTCGGCCATGACTCCGCCTGCCGCGCCACCATCAGCCAGCGTACCGCCCCCGGCAGCCACGGATTACCATCATCCGCCAGCGATAGGGCATAGATGACGATGGCCGTGTTGCGGATGTCGCTGTTCAGATTTTGCCACGGCTGGCTATCATTGCTTTCCCAATGCGCGCCAGTCGCGCTGACAACGGCGCTGTCATTCAAATCCGCCAGCAGCGTTGCCAGGTTGGCCGGGGTGTAATCGGTACTGTTATAGATGTCCGCCAGCAGCGCCTTGGCGTAAGGGCTCATCAAGTCGCGCTGTTCGGCGACGTGGCGGTCGTACAGGTCAGGCACATCGCGCCCCAACTGGTACAGCACGTAGAGGAAGAAGATTTGCCGATCTGCTTCATACGTCGAGCGCAGTTGTTCCGGCTCTTGCAGGCTGTCCAACAGATAGGCGCCGCCATCGCTCAACACCTGCTCTGGCACAGCATACCCGGCATTGCTCGCCTGGATCAGCGTGAAGAGGGTGTAGGCGGTGAACCAATCGTTGCGCTGGCTGCTGTAACACCAGCCCCACCCGCCGCCGGGCAGCGCCAATTTCTCAATGTCGGCAATCTGCTGCGGAATCAATACGTCCAATGCCCTTTGCAGCCGCGCATCCCCCAGGTTCAGGTCACGCAGGGCGCGCGCCGTCGCTGCATTGGGCAGCAGCCGGTCGGCGATGGCGTGGGCGCAGCTTGTTTCGTAGAGCATGTTTTCCTGGTAAGCGAGGCTCTCGATCAGCGCCGCCGCCAGCGATGGGCTGAGGGTCACGTCCACCGACCCGCGCCGCGCGTCCAGGTTGGGCGGCAGCAAGATCGCCTCCACACGACGACCCGCCTCGTCCAACACGCCCGATGTGCCCACCACGTCTTCCGCGTCGTAGCGGTAGACGGGGACAAGCTGATCTGGGCCGACGCCAAAGCTCGGCTTGGTGGCGTCGCGGTGGCCGCCGCCGCTGACGCGGAAGGTGAGGTCGGCAAATTCCACATCGTCTACGATCACGTTCCAGCGGACGATGGTTTGCCCGTTGGCCGGCACGTTCACCGTCTGGTCGGCCAGGTCACCGCTGAGTCCGTCCGCTTGCAGGCTGACGGTGGCTTCGATGGCGCTGCCGGTGTTGTTGTTGACAATGGTCCCCAGTTGCAGCGCATCGCCCACGGTGAAGAAGCGAGGCGTGACCGGGCGCAGCAGCAGCGGCAGGCTGACCTGCACGTCTACGCTCGTCTGCCCGACGAGAGAGTCGGCGCTGATCGCTTTGCTGCTGAGACGCCAGGTGGTGAGGCTGTCGGGCAGCGGGACTTCCACGCTGGCCTGGCCGTTGGCGTTGGTGGTAACGCTGGCGCGCCAGAAAGCGGTGTCGGGGAAGTCGCGGCGCGCGCGCTCTTCTTCGTCGCCGACGGCGCGCGCCAGGGCCGCTTCACTGGCGTCACCGCCGCCGCCGCCGCGACCGCCTCCTTCGAGGGGGATTTCCACGTCCAGCCCTTCGCCGGAGATGAAGAAGCCGCCGCCGACCTGGCTGTAGTAGGGTTGGCGGGCGTAGAACGCTTCCTGGATGGGCGGGGCGTTGTCATCTTTGAGGGTGAGCACGGCCAAATCTACCAGCGCCAGGGAGAGGTCGGCCGGCACGGGCCGCCCGGCGTAGTCGGTGACGCGGATGTCGTAAACGGCCGTTTCCCCCGGCGCAAAGCTATCCTGCTGTGGCGTCAATTCTACATTTAACACCAACTGTTCCGGAGACACGACCAATTCTGTCACCCCCAAACGCACGTCGGCGTAAGGGTTGGTTTCGTCGCCCGGCGTCACCGGTTTGACGACGACGACGGAGACGTAGACGTTGGGCGCGTAGGCGGCGGGGATGGGGATGTCGAGGATGTCGCCGTTGCCTTGCAGCGTCACCAACTTTTGTTCGAGCAAACGGCCGCGATCAATGGTCACCCACGCCTGCACCGGCCCGGCAAAGGGAGATTGCACCAGGATTTGCGCTGTGTCGCCCGGCTGGTACTCCTGCTTGTCGGGCACAAGGTCCATTTTGCGTTCCCGCTGCGCCGTGCGCCAGCCGATGAACTCCTGGTCTGTCACCCAGAGGTGGGCGCTGCTGGTCTGGCTGCGGCCGCCGCTGTCGGTGACGGTGGCGACGGCGATGTAAGAACCACCATCGGCAGGCGTGAAGCTGGCGCTGGCCTTGCCCTGGTTGTCGCTGCGCGCCTGGGCGCGGCTGATTTCGGTGTCCACCGGTTCCCAGAAGGTGCGGTAAAGGCCGCCATCGTTGCTGCGGGTGGATGTCCAATCGCGCCGGTAGAAGATAACTTCGATAGATTGGTTGGCGATGGGCTGCCCTTCCCAATTGACGGTGAGCAGGTCAACGGCCGTTTCCGTCCCGGCGCGGGTGACGTAGCTGGCCGGTTTGACGCCGACGTAGGCGTTGGCGGCGTGGAAGGTGACGCTGGCGCGGCTGCTGACAGGGAAGTTGGACAAATCCATCACGTTCGCTTCCACCGTCACGGTGCGGCTGCCAATGTCCGCATCCTTGAGCAGGCCGGCGGGCAGGGTGAGGGTGAAACGGCCGTTGGCGTCTGTTTTCGCCTCGCCGCCGATGAGGTAACGGCCGTAGCTGCCGCCGCCAAAAAATGGACCGGTATCCTCATAAAAGAAACTGCCGCCGTCACCAAAGCTGTAATAGGGGCCGGGCACGTTCAGGTAATAGGTATCTTCATAAACCGACCAGTTGAGGGTTAAATCTGCGGCCGGTCCGCCAAAGAAGTAGCTCGCTTCCAGGGTCACGTCTACCGTGTCGCCGCGCAGCGCCTCGGTTTGCGCCGGAGTCATGCTGACCAGGAATTCTGGCTTGCGGTATTCGGCGACGGTGAAGGTACGATACGTGTTGTAATCCTGGCCGTCCAGGTTGAATTGGTACGTACCGAGGGCGATGTTTTCCGGCAGGGTGTATTCGCCGTTGAAGGAGCCATCGGGCAACAGGTCAAAGGTGAAGGTTTCGCTGAGGCTCTGCTCCTCAAAGTAGAAGGCGGGGTTGAGGAAGAGGCGGACACTGGTGGGGGTGGGCAGGGCGTAACGGCCGTAGTCGCTGTCGCGCACAATGCCCTTAAAGTAAACGGTGTCGCCGGGGCGGTAGATGGGGCGGTCGGTGTACAGATAGGCAAAGGTGGACGCGGGCGGACTGTAGCCGATGTTGGTCAGTCCTAATTCCCAATTGGAGGCGCTGGCGTTCCAAGTGCTGCTGGCTGCGCCAAAACCGACCTGCCCCGGCTGGTTGCTGACGACGACGACCCCTTCCAGGTAATCTACCCGCTCGCTGCGGTTGATGCTGGCGAAGCCGTTGCTGTCGGAAACGGCCGTGCCGATGGGCACGCCGCGCACGTTGTAAAAGGCGAGATTGCGCCCGGCGGCAGGACGACCGCTGGCAATGTCCGTCACCCAGACATGCACTTCGGGGAACATCTCCTTGACGATGATATTCGTGTCGGCGACGATGAGCAGGTGGCGCTGATTTTGCCAGTAGCGCATTTCCTGGAGCACTTCTGGCGCGTTGAGGTTGAGGAAGTAGACGCCGGTGGGCAGTGTGCCATCGCCGGCCAGGGGCAGCGTCGTCACGCCGTTGGTATTGGCGAGGGGGATATCCCAGCTTTGGCGCGGCTGGCTGTTGGGGCGATAGTCGTACAGGTCATACGGGCTGACGAGCAGATTGAGCGGCAGCCCCACGTCGAATAGTTCCACGTTGAGGTTGGAGACGTTGCGATGGATGATGTCTACCTGGGTGACAAAGCTGGTGCTGAGCTGGCTGCTGCCTTGGGGCAGGTTGAAGGAGGCGATGGGGTCATAGTCCGGCGTGTCGAACTGCCAGGTGTAATCCTGGCCGAGGGTGTTGCCGTAGGGGTCAGCGGCGGTGGCGGGAATGGTAAGGCGATAACGGCCGTTTCGTTCCAGAGGGAAGTTGAGGTACAGGCTGTTGTCGTATTCGTTCCAGTAATAAGCTACGCGCGCCGGGGCGGGGTCAATGAGAACACGGCCGTCGAGCGTGTCCATATCCATCGGCGAAGCAAAGCTGATGCTGATGCCATAGGCGTACCGGTCGGCGAGGGTGTTGTTCGCCGGGTACGTGGAGAGAACAGCAGGAAACGGGACGGTGGTAAAAGCGTTGACCACGTCCACGCCTAATGTTGCTTCCCCGCTGGCGGCCGCGGCCAGGGAACCGACGACGATCTGGTATTCCGTCTCCAATTCCAGGCGCTGCTGCGGCGTCAGGGTGAGGACGCGGTCGCCGTCTGACCAGCTATAGGCAACGGCCGTGTTGCCTACGCCCACGCCAGGCAGCAGCACCGACGCCTCGGTCAGGGCGCGGTCCATGGGCATGTTGAAGGTGATGGTCAGGGGGCGGGTGGGTTCAATGCCGGTCGCCCCATTGGGCGGGTCAACAGACACAATTTGCGGGCTGCGCGTGGTGAAAGACCAGGTAAAATCTTTGTCCAACACGCCGCCGGTAATGTCCGTCAGGCTGTCGCTAATGGTGACGCGGTAACTGGTCGCGCCGTCGAAGCCCACATCTGGCGTGAAGCGATAGATGCTGGTGGAGACCCATTCCCCGGCGCCGCTGACGGCCGGGCTGATATTGAGCGGCTGCGGCAGCCCCGCCTGCTGCCCGCTGCTGACCAAAGGCACAACGGGGCGGTTGAAGAGCACGGTAATAGCGCCGTCTGTCTCCACCTCGGCAGCGGCGTCGCTGGGAATGACCTGGCTGACGTCGAGATAGCCGACGGTGCGCAGGTCGAGTTCGATGGGGGCGAGGAGGGGTTGGCCGCTGCGGGAAACGGCCGTGTCCGCCACCTGCACCTTGTAATCTACCTGCCGCTTCAAGCTGCGCGGCGTGAAGATGACGGTATCTTCGCGCGTCCAGGTAAATGCACCCTGTACCGCGCTGCCGTCTACTTCGGCAATGGCGAAGGCGGCTTCGACAGAGTCCCGGTCCATCGGTTGGTCGAAGCGCAGAGTGATCGCCCCGTCCAGCAGCGCCTCTTCGCCGCGCGCGGGGCTGCTATAAACGAGCTGCGGCGGCCAATCAATGTCTGTTAAAGCGACGGCGGCAATGGGAACGGCCGTTGCTGTGGGGCGTGGGGTGGCTGCGGCGATGGGTGTGGCGGGGAGAACGGCCGTGGGCATGGCAGTGGGCACAGGCGGCGTTTCTTCCTTTTGGCGGCAAGCTGTGAGAACCAATAATAAAGTCAATACCAATAACCATACATAACGTAACAGTTGTTTGCGCATCTTGATTTATCTCCTATGTAAATCGAACATCCCTGTTCGATGTCCGAACAAGGATGTTCGGACTACAGGTTTTCATCCATCACTGCGCTCAGTGCAGGCTGTGGTGCGCCGCAAGCGCGTGTTGTCTCCTTAGCAGAGGTTCAACTTTTGACAAAAGTTGAACTCCTAAATCCACAATGCACTATAACAAAATCCAGGGTTGCTTGCCATATGCTAACCCTGCGTGGTCATTTGCAAACAGTGGGCGCGCCTGACGTTTTGCCTGTGCTGCCCGGCAGGGACTATAATCATGCCAATGCTTTGGGAATGTTGACCTTACTGTGGTGTTCTGCCTGAACATACCACGACCAGCAAAGGAGATGTGATTGTGTCTTCAGTGAAAGATTTTACGCTTGATTTGGCTGACCTGAAATTTGTCCACAGCGGCCTGGCGCGACCGGAAAATGTGCTGGCCGAAGCGGACGGCACTTTATGGATGCCCGATAACCGGGGATCGCTGACGCGCATTGACCCAGATGGCGCATTAACCACTATTGGCAGCATCGGCGGCGAGGGCAACGGCTTCGACCTCAGCCCCGACGGGCAGTTCTTTTACATTGCGCATCTGGGCAACGGCCTTGTGTACAAAATGAGCCGCGATGGGCAGCACGAAGTCATTTTGAGCGAGATCAATGGGCAGCCGCTCGGTGCGGCCAATGATGTCGTCGTGGACAGCAAAGGGCGACTCTGGATTTCTGTTTCCAGCCGCGCGCTTCCCTGGTTTGTCGCCGCCGCCGCGCCGCGCCCAGACGGCTACATTATCTTGTGGGACAAACAAGGCCCGCGTATTGTCGCCGATGGCCTGTATTTCACCAATGAGATTAAGTTTAACGCCGACGAGAGCTATTTGTACGCGGCCGAGACGATGATGTCGCGCATGGTACGCTTCCCGGTGTTGGCGGATGGCAGCCTGGGGGCGATGGAAGTGGTCGGGCCAGACAGCCTGGGCGAAGGCGCTTTTGTGGACGGCTTTGCCTTTGACCAGGAGGGCAACATCTGGGTGGCAACCATCATTCGCAACGGGCTGATGATCATTACCCCCGATGGCGACGCGCATACGGTGTTTGAGGATGTGAACGCGCCGGCGCTGGCAAATGCCATTGAGAAAGTGTCGCAGAACGCGCTAACGCCACCCGATATGTACGCCTGTGTTGGGCCGCGCGTGCAGTTCCCGTCGAGTGTTACCTTTGCCGGGCCAGATTTACGCACGGTTTATTTGGGATCGCTGGCAATGCCGCATTTGGTGACGTTTACGTCGCCAGTGCCGGGGCTGCCGCTGCGCCATTGGGCAAAATAAACCGCCCGGCTCATGACGCTTAGACTTATTATGGCAAAATTACGCCCCGATAACCCCGACGACATCACCTTGCCAGAGGATGAGGCATGGATGCGGTTGGCGTTGGCACAGGCGCGGCAGGCAGTGGCGCTGGGCGAAGTGCCGGTGGGCGCCGTGGCGGTGTGGCAGGGGCAGGTGATTGGCGCCGGGTTTAATCGTAAAGAGGCGACCAATGACCCCACTTCCCATGCGGAGATGTACGCCTTGCAGCAGGCGGCGGCTTTTTTGCAAAATTGGCGGCTGTTGGATGTGACGTTGTACTGCACGCTGGAGCCATGCCCTATGTGCGCCGGGGCGATGATTCAGGCGCGGCTGCCACGCCTGGTTTATGGCGGCAAAGACAGCAAATTTGGCGCGGATGGTTCTATTGTCAGCATCATCCGCGCCGACCGTTTTAATCATCGTGTGGCTGTGACCGCCGGCGTCCTGGCCGACGAATCAGTTGCACTCTTGCAAGAATTCTTTACAATCTTACGCGAGGATAAATGAAGGCATTCCCCTCATCCTTCATAATTCATCCTTCATAATTTCTGACCGGAGAGGTGCCGGAGTGGTCGATCGGGGTGCTCTCGAAAAGCACTGTGGCCGTGAGGTCACCGTGGGTTCGAATCCCACCCTCTCCGCTGATGAAGAGACGCTCATAGAGCGTCTCTTTTGTTGTAACCGTTCACCCACCGCCGGTTGAGTTTGTCGAAACCGGCGCCCCCCTGCGACAGGACTTCGGCGTGAGCTCAGTCGAACGCTCAGGGGGCGGGAGTGAATGATTACGCGGCCTTTTCAGTAGACTCAGGGTTGAAATTTGAACTGCTGCCGTTTGCTCTCATTGATGCAAGTACATATACTTGTTGCCTGAAATGAGAATCAATCACAAGGTGGGGCGTGTGGGAACTGTCAAAACGATCTCAGCAAAAGCAAATATTCAATCAAATACAAGGCTGTTATGGCTGGACGGCCTGCGTGGTCTAATCATGGTTCTGATGGCTGTTGACCACGCCAGTTACTTCGTAGCTAAAGTCCATTTGGGCGAATTTTGGGGACTGCCCTTGCCAGATTATGGGTCAGCCGCCACCTTTTTAACCCGCTTTGTCACCCACTTTTGTGCACCGGGATTTTTCTTTCTGATGGGTGTTGGTATGGTATTGTTTGCCGATGGCCGCTACCGGCTTGGTTGGTCAACCGGCAAAGTTGCCCGTCATTTTGCCGTTCGTGGCGCACTGCTCATCCTATTCCAACTGATTCTGGAGGACCCGGCCTGGTTAATTGGCGATCTCGTCAATCCGGTAAATATTGGCGATCCGCCCGGCGGCGGCAGCAGTGTGTGGGTTCATCTGGGCGTTCTCTACTCATTGGGCGCATCTTTGATTCTGTGGGGATTGCTGCTGCGCGCCAATACGGCCGTAACGCTGCTTCTCAGTTTGAGCGCGGTGCTGACCACATCGTTCGTTATGCCCATGCTGGACAACGTCAATGCGCTGTATGCGCCGCTGCTGCGGTTGACCCTCATCCCAGGGCATACCAACGCGCTCCAGGTTTATTACCCGATTTTGCCCTGGTTTGGTCTGGCCGGAGCCGGGGTCGCCTTTGGCAAGCTGCTGTTGCAGGATAGATCACGCGCCTATCGCGCCGCCCTCATTTCCGGCATCATCGCCTTGACGCTGTTTGTGCTGCTGCGGGTCAGGGGCGGTTTTGGTAATATTCACCCTCCTAACAGTTTGGCCTGGATTGATTTTCTAAGTTTGACCAAGTACCCGCCCAGTCTGACGTATAGTTTGCTGACGCTGGGCGTTATCTTGCTGTTTGTTTATCTGTTGTCGCAGTCGGACGCGGGATTACAACGATGGGGCGCGCCGCTGCTGGTTTTCGGTCGGGTCCCTCTATTTTTTTACATTGTTCACTTGTATCTCTACCTGGTTATTGGTTTCGCGTTTCCGTCGGGAACCGGTCACCTTATGATGTATTTTACCTGGTTGGTTGGGCTGCTGATTTTGTACCCGTTGTGCCAGTGGTACGGCCGTTTCAAACGACGTCAAGCGCCAGACGCCATTTGGCGCTTCTTTTAATCCGCAAACGAAAATCCGGGCCGGCTCAGTTGATTGAGGGCGAAGATGAGCATCTGGCGCAGGGAAAATTGTTCCAGAACAGCGCGGGGAATCTGTCCTTCCAGCAAGAGGGCGATTAATCCATGCACGGCGCTCCAGACGCGGCTGGTGACAATGACCCGTCTGCTGCGTCAGTTAGGGCAGCACGACCTGGCCGCAGACTGGTTGGCCGACAGGGTGGGGGCGGAAACGGCCGTCTCGAGGACGGCCGTTT